>JAOUMY010000005.1 GCA_029881255.1 Gammaproteobacteria bacterium
TGCTGGTGGTGGTGCTGGTGGTGGTGCTGGTGCCGGTGCCGGTGCTGGCGCAGGAGCTGGTGCGCCCCCACCTCCGCCATGGTGTCCGCCTGCTGCTGGTGCTGGTGCTGGTGCCGGGGTTGGCGCTGGAGCCGGCGCTGGTGCTGGTGCTGGCGTTGGTGCCGGGGTTGGCGCTGGAACTGGAGCCGGTGCAGGTGCAGGTGCAGGTGCGGGCATGGGGTTAGCTGGCGCAGGCATCGGAGCCGGTGCTGCTGGAGCCGGAGCCGGAGCCGGGGCAGGAGTTGTTGGGGCAGGAGCAGGTGCAGGCGCATGGTGAAATACTTCAACTAGCCCAGTACCGCTTTGCGTCGCCGTTATTGCGACACTTGTCGAATTCCCCGTTGGTACTACTGATCTTTTCGATTTACCGGATACGGGTTGCTCTTTGGTGTTGCCGCCAGGAACAGATTCCGCGCAACCAGTGGCAACGCCAATGGATAGCATTCCTGCAATGAGTAACTTAATTTGGTCTAGAAACTTCCGACTGACGCATCGGAATGATAGAAAACAGCGCTTCATGGCGTTCCCTCGTCCTTTTATTCCCCAGGTATATTCTTGTTTTTGCTTATTGACTCGATAGAGTGTCGCTAATTATAGGTTTCCGACTGACTATATTCAATGTGGGGTTTTGTAAATGTCACGAACTAGACGCTTTTTCGCCATCAGGCCCTCTTTTCCTGGGCCACCGCATAGTTCAAAGGCAAAACACAGTAAAAGGTACTACCCTTTCCTGGCGTAGACTCAAAGTTTACCTCGCCATGCATTCCTTTCACCAATGACTGCGTAATACTCAGACCCAAGCCGGTCCCATACGCTTTCCTGGAATCCGATCCATCGGCCCGCGCAAATCGCATAAAAATCCTATCTCTGAAACTTTCTGGTACACCGCAACCATGATCTTTCACATAGATTCTTACGGTGTCGTGCTGCCTCTCCGCGCCAATGTGAACAACGCATCCCGCATCAGAAAATTTGCACGCATTGGATATCAAATTGGAAAGCACCTGCATCATACGATCGATATCTACATATACAGTGATATCATCTTCCAAATAGTTTACTTCCAATTGAATTTTATGTTGAGTTGCATATGCGGCATTGCTTTCGACAGCGGCTACGAGTAATGAATTTACGCCATGCTCGCCAAAATCATACACAATTTTACCGGATTCCATTTTTTCCATATCCAGTATTTCATTAATGAGCACCAGTAATCGCTTGGAGTTTGATAGCGCAATACGCAACATCTTACCTTCTTCTTCACCGACATTTCCGACCACGCCGGCCAGAAGTAAATCCAGCGAGCCTTTGATAGAGGTAATCGGCGTTCTCAATTCATGACTCACCGTTGAGATAAATTCTTTCTTTATACGATCGACTTTTATGCGCTCAGAAATATCCCGTATCGTTCCGACAAAATAAGTGTTACCTTCAATAGTTACGTCACTGACACTAATTTCGATAGGAAATACTTCGCCGTTTTTACGAATCGCATCCAACTGTCGACCTATACCAATACTTATCTGCTCTTTAGTATCACGATAATTCATCAAATAGCCGTCGTGTGTAGAACTCGCAGCATCATCCATTAACATGTTGACACGATTTCCGACCATTTCATCTTCGCTATATCCGAATATGTCCTGCATACTTTGATTGACCGAAACGATCACACCTTTGGCATCAATTGTTATAACGCCGTCACTTACCGTATTCAATACCGTTTGTACCCGCGTCGCGTTATCGATCAATTCCTTTTGCGTATTATTGAGACTCATACTCATTTCGGAAAACGCCGATACCAGACTGGCAATCTCGTTGTTGCGACTGGTGGGTAAGGCAAACCCAAACCGCCCTTTTTGCAGCTTACGGGTTGCTTCAACCAAAGCTGATACCGGTTTACGAATAGTTCTATCCATAAGAAATATCAACACAGCAGAGCTCAGTAGCAACAATCCCATAATCATCCAGGAGAGTTGGCTCAGCGCGCTATTTTCCACGGCGATTACTTCCGACATATCCACGCCGATTTTTAACTTCCCGAGTAATTGCTCCCCAAGCACAATATCCTGCTCTATATATAAAAGATTTTCAGGTGGCACATAGCTCTCGTCCATCGCCGCAGACAAAGGATATAAAGTCCTTCCGTCGATATTCTTCAGCATGACTTCTTTCCACAACCTGTGGACACTCAACTGTTCATCGAGCATTTCATAGACCTGTGAAAGCTGTCTTTTCAATAACGGAGAAACTAGCGCTGATGCGACGGCAGAGGAGACACGAGATTCTGAAGTGACAATTCTTTCTTCGATATGTTGGCTATATTGTGGCTTCCAGTACAGGAATATGTAGCCACTCAGAACGCTAATCTGAGCCGCGAACATCAGAATGATTAGCGCTCGCAATTTCATAATTTTTCATTCAACTAATCGATACGCATAGAACTAATTTTGGCGTATTCTTTCATCTTGGCGAGGCCGACCTGGCTTATCGGTACTTTGGCATATAATTCTTTTCCATTCTGCCTGTCTCCCAGTTCCAAAATAGCTGCCTTCAGTCGTTCTACTGCCTTATCAGACATGCGTGGATGAACCGCAATTGGATGTGGAGGATAGGCATCGGTCTCGTAGAGTATATGCAAGGCATCCTGCAACTTTGGACTCTGTTGACGCAATGTACGCAAGACGCCTCCACCGGCATCCGTCATTCCCAAAACCACATTCAAATAGACAGAGTCGTGATTACCAACAAAGATGGACTTCATTTCTATATTATGTCGATTCTGTAGCTCGAAGCGTGTTAGCTGCGATGCCCCAAAAGCATTCGGCGCAGGCAAAGCGAGCTGTTTACCACGCAGTTGATCCAAGGTCGTGATACCGCCATTTTTCTTCACCACGATGATTCCGCGTAATGAACGTGATACGTCTTTCACAATGGGGAGGTAACCTTGCACTTTATTGGCAACAGTAATGTGATATGGGTTGAGATAAACAATATCGAAGTTTCCAGATTGAAAACTCGATTCAAATTCCGGAATATTTGCCGACTGCATTAGTTCAAGTTCATAGCCGGTCATTTCGCCGAGCGCGTGCAAAATCGGTTGCCACACGCTATGCAATTGCCGCGCATCATATTGAGGGACAACGCCGACAGTAAACTTTTCCTGCGCGCTTGCGACTGTGATCGAGGACAACAAAAGTAGTCCCACGCACGTAAAGAAGTCGCTAAATTGTTTCAAAATATTTCCTTAATTTATTACACTTTTCCGATCTTTACTTATCGGTATAACTGCAAACACAAATAAGTCGTAATTACTGGTCTTATTTATCTTCCCCTCGATAGTCGTGATAATTTTGTGATAACTCGGTGATGATCACGTGAATGCCTCCTCCTAGTATGGCTTCGTCAATCTATTCAATTGCGTATCTTTTACGGAGGTAATATGAAATACAAATCACAGATTCTACTGAGTGCTCTCGGGCTTGCGCTGACGGCTCAATCCGCGTCCGCTGCCGATGTATCGGTCAATATCACCAATCTGAGTCACGGTAACCATTTCACGCCTTTGTTGGTTACAGCGCACGACACCATGACGCATCTGTTTCAAGAGGGAATGGCGGCATCGGCAAACCTGCGTGCGATGGCTGAGTGCGGAGACATCTCCGGACTGCTAAGCGATGCTGGCGGTGCCGATATGGATACCGTAGAAAACCCGGCCATGGGTCTACTCGCACCCGGAGCAAATGCCACGGCTATGTTGATGACCAATAGCACAAACACAAAACTATCAGTAGTTGCGATGATACTGCCGACTAACGATGGTTTTGTCGGCGTAGACAGCCTGGACATACCGCAAACAGCGGGTACTTATACCTATTATCTGAATGGCTACGATGCCGGTACGGAAGCAAACGATGAAACACTGCCTGGTACCGATTGCGCTCCTGGTGTCGCTGGTATTCCTGCAGCGCCAAACGGCGACGGTGGAATGAATGGCTCCGGCGTAGCTATGGCCGACAGCAATACAACAGTACACATTCATCGCGGTGTTTTAGGCGATAGCGACGCAAGCGCTGGCAAGAGCGACCTGGATAGCAGCATCCATCGTTGGCAGAACCCGATTGCAAAACTTGTCATCACAGTGCAATAAACCGGAGGTCTTATGAAACGACTTTTAAGTACAAGTCTGTTGGGACTGACAAGCCTGACAATGGGCGCGTGTTTTCACAGTGATGACAATATGGAAAATGGGCATAGCCACGAAGCCATGTATGAAGTCAGCATTGTGAATCTCAGCAACCACCAGGTACTCACGCCGCCGGCGGTGATCATACACGATAACACCTATAAGCCGTGGCAACTCGGTCACGCCTCGTCTGTCGCATTGGAAAAACTGGCAGAAGGCGGTGATACCACCGACTTCGTCGCGGAAGCGATGATGCACAATGGCGTGTACACAACAAAGGTGATTAGTGCGGCACCTATCGCACCGGGGGCGTCATCTAAGGCAACACTGAGTACAGAACATGGTGCATCACTCTCTCTCAGTCTGGCGAGCATGTTGGCCAATACCAATGATGCCTTTACTGGTATCAACAGTGCGGATATCGCAACGCTCGCTCAAGGTGAGTCAATAGAGATGCTTGCACACGTGTATGACGCAGGCACAGAAGCCAACACCGAAGCCATGGGTACTATTCCTGGACCGGCCGACGGCGGCACCGGATTTGATGCTATGCGCGATGATCTGATTGATGCCATTGTGGTGCATGCCGGCGTTGTCAGCAAAGACGATGGACTCAGCACATCGGTACTGGATGAATCCCATCGTTGGAATGGACCCGTTGCCAGGATCGTAATCACGCGGATATAACACTCGTAGTGAGGGGGTTATCCCCTCACTTTCTTTTCCCCTACCCTGGATTTATACCCGGATAAGCGCCTGAATCGGGCAAAATCGCTGTCTTCTGTTATAATCCCCCCGCTTAAATAAAACACGTCAATAGGGGATTTGTATGACTAGCGCAACCGCACGCCATATTCTGGTATCGACAGAACAAGAATGTAGTGATTTAAAAGCACAAATTGAAGACGGCGCAGATTTCGGTGATATCGCCCGCCAATATTCTTCCTGCCCATCAGGCGCGCAAGGTGGAGACCTGGGTGAATTCGGTCCAGGTATGATGGTACCTGAATTTGACAAAGTCGTATTCAGCGCAGAAGTGGGAACCGTACAAGGCCCTGTACGCACGCAGTTCGGCTATCACTTACTGGAAGTCACCAGCCGCACCGAATAGTTGTTTGTATGCAGATCGTTCTTATCATCAGCACCGCAATCCTTGCGCTAGCCCTGGTCTTTTTTCTATCGCTGCGTCGACGTTATAACGCCGCCATGAATGTCATCATGGCGCGCTATACCTTCGACCGACTCAATCGAAATCAACAGGCACAGATCAAGGAAGTGGCGCAGCAACTGGTCAAGCAACGCGGACTCAACATCGAGGGCTATGCCCACGATGTCGAACGATACGGATGGTATGCGCAGGCCATGCGCCAGCTCAGCATTCCATCGAAACTGCCAGAGAATCCAAAATGGCATGTCATCGCTAATCCGACAAAGGCCTTAAAGCGCCGTGATTTTCTGATCGGATTTGTCAGCGGCCTGGTCAAGCAACATTATTCCATCGATATACAATTGTCCTGAAGGTGTAATATGCCCTACTACGTATTCAAATATGAAAATTCTGAAATGGCGCGACTCCAGCCCATGGAATTACTCGAACAGTTTGATGCCTTTAAAGAGGCATCGAACTACGCCAAAACCAAACGTGCTGAACTCGAATCCACCTCGAATATGATTATCAAAGTCATGTTTGGGGAAAACCAGGTTTCTGCAGAAGAACAATTGCGCGAAAAACGCGATCCGCGACCGACAGGCGAGGAATAAAATTATGATACTTGCGGTACAAATTGATGAGCAGACTTACGATGTTGATGTTCCGAAAGAGCTGATTAAAGACGCCGAAGAATTTTATCGCAAGATAGACGAGGACATGGATGAGGGCTGGCAATTAGGCCGTGACTGGATATCACGTCCTGATGCGCTGCAACGCTGCCAAATCGTCGCTGATAAAATACTGGATGGCTTCGAAAAGGAAAACGAACAACTCGTTATAATGATGTGCGGTTATATTCTGAGTCGCATGCCGTCGGCTCGACAAATCAATATCGATACCAACGGCGAAGCTGCGAAGACAGAAATTATTACCTGACCAGCCTTTCGGCCGGTGCTAAATCTTATTGGTGACTCGCCTTTACCTTGATCGCATTGTCTTTGATGTAGCTGACAATGTCATGCACCTGCTTTTCATTCAATTCACTACGAAACGGGGGCATGAACTCGCTCAGGCCATGGGGCCCGCCGCCATCGAGGATAACACCGACCAGATAATCATGTGGACGATCGATGTAAAAACCGACGGTCAGATTTGATGGTGGCCTACTCCCCTGTTTGATATAAATACTCGCCATTCTGCCCTGTCCATCGAGCTTGGGCCCGTGACATCTATCGCAATAGTTGGTATACAGCTTCTTCCCTTCAGCGATACTGGCCTGGTTCAACTCTCCTGCATAGGCATTTAAGCCGGAAAACCCCAGCAATACCGTTATAGAAATTGCCAGATAAAAAAGTCTTTGTGTCATCTCCCTGGTCCCTGTTGGTTTAGTAAGCGTTTCAAGAACTGACAGTCAGCAATTTTCAAACCAGTTACCCAGGTTAGCATTCATTCATCCTTCACGGCATTTTTCAGGCTATAATCGCCCATCTCGCGAAACGGATGACACCAGATGACAGGGCAAAATACCAACGCAAACAACAAAATTCGCATGACGGAATACAGTCATGGCTCAGGCTGTGGTTGCAAAATCGCGCCACGACTGTTGGAAGATATACTCCGCACCGAAACTCCCGGGCCAATATACCCTGAATTACTGGTGGGATATGACACCCGCGACGACGCTGCCGTCTATGATACCGGCAACGGTTTTTCCGTCATCAGCACCACCGACTTTTTCATGCCTATCGTGGACGATCCCTTTGAATTTGGACAAATTGCCGCCACCAACGCGATTAGCGATGTCTACGCCATGGGCGGCAAACCGCTGATGGCAATCTCCATATTTGGCTGGCCGATAGACAAACTCGGTCCCGAGGTTGCCAGTCAGGTGATTGAAGGCGGACGACACGCTTGTCGACTGGCCGGAATTCCCCTCGCCGGTGGTCATTCTATAGACTGTCCTGAACCGATATTCGGCCTTGCCGTTACCGGTCAAGTGGAAAACCAGCACATCAAGCGCAATGACAAGGCAACAGCGGGATGCAAACTCTATCTAACCAAGCCGCTGGGCATTGGCATATTGACCACAGCACAAAAAAAGAAATTGCTTGATGCCCGCCACGCACGACTGGCGCCGGAAACCATGTGCCAACTAAACAAGGCGGGCAGTACTTTTGGAAAACTCGACTGCGTAAAGGCCATGACCGATGTCACCGGATTTGGTTTGATGGGGCATTTGAGTGAGATGTGTGAGGGTAGCGGTCTGCGCGCCATTATCCGCTACGAAGATGTACCAAAACTCGCAGAGGTGGAACATTACCTCGCCCTCGGTTGTTCGCCCGGTGGCGCGCAACGCAATTTTGATAGTTACGGTCACAAGCTTGCGCCGATGACTGAACAACAACAAAAAATTCTATGTGATCCGCAGACATCGGGTGGATTGCTGGTCGCCGTCAGCACTGAAGGCGAAGCCGAATTTTTACGCGTTGCCGATCAAGAAGGTTTATCCCTTAGCGCGATCGGTGAGTTGTGCGCAGACCTTCCTGACGATGACGGGCATGTTTTGATCAAAGTGGTTTAGTGTGGACGAATTAAAAGAACTGCCCCAGGTCGACGATTACCGACAGTTGTTTATCCAGGATACACCTATGATCGATGTGCGTGCGCCCGTCGAGTTTCATCAGGGTGCTTTTCCGCACGTCGATAATTTACCTCTCATGGACGACGATGATCGTCGCGAAATTGGTATTCGTTATAAAGAGTCGGGGCAGGAGCAAGCCATACTACTCGGCAAGACTCGCGTCAGTGGCAATGTCAAAACTGAACGGGTCGATGCCTGGGCCAACTTTGTGAGAAACCATCCCCAGGGCGTGCTCTATTGTTTTCGCGGTGGTCTGCGTTCCAAGATCAGTCAATTCTGGATTTACGAAAAGACCGGCATCATTTATCCGCGAGTAAAGGGCGGATACAAGGCTATGCGACACTTTTTGCTGGAGACCTTGCAGGCCGTCGAACACCATATGCAGGCCATCGTCATTGGTGGACGCACCGGTACAGGTAAAACCCTGTTACTCAATCAGACGCAACACAAAATTGATCTGGAAGGTATTTATCATCATCGCGGTTCGGCCTTTGGCAATCATGCAAAACCGCAACCCTCGCAGATCGATATTGAAAACGCGCTCGCTATCGCGTGGCTTAAGCTACAACATGCCGGGGTGAGTACTGTCATTATGGAAGATGAAGCGGCCAACATCGGTTCCCGTCGCATACCAGATACCTTTATCGAAAAATTGAAGACTTCGCCGCTGATTTTACTCGAAGAAGATATCGATACCCGAGCGAACAATGTATTCAACGATTACATAGTCGATGCCTTGCAGGAACATCGCAATGTGCATGGCGAGGAAATCGGCAACATCGCATGGGCGGAAAACCTGAGGGCCTCGCTGAGAAAGATTGAACGACGTCTTGGCGGAAAACGATTTCAGGATTTGAACGCACTGCTTGAAGAGGCGCTCTTACAGCACCGTGAAAGCAACGAAACCGATTATTTCCGATCACTGATACGTCAGCTACTGGTCGATTACTACGACCCGATGTACGACTTCCAGTTAGCCAAAAAAACCGAGCGCGTCATATTCAAAGGCGATACGGCAGCGGTACTTAGCTATTTGCGCGAACATCACCAGGTGGTTTGAATTTCGACTCGCTAAATTCTTATGTCCCTGGGGTCTGGTCGTCTCAAGGTAAACTTCAATACCTTGCTGCTCATCTTTTTGGCCTTTTCCAACTCACTACGCCTGAAATATTTTTTCGATGCGGATTGTGGATCTAAATACAAACCATGCGCTAGCAGGGAGAGACGCTCCTCGCGATTATCCGTAAAACGCGCCTCAACCATATAGGCCCAGGCAGCAGTTGGATTGAACAGACGTTCATGCCTCGCCCATTTTTTGGCAAGCTCAGCATAGACAATTTGCTGTGTATCTTCGTAGAGCCAGAGAAACACCTGGTTAAAGGTATACCAGATATCGATCAAATCACCTTCCTGTTGTTTCTTGCGTACTATTGCGCGCTCTATCTGTGCCACCGCACGCTGATGATCACCGCGTTTACCTGCCAACAAGGCTTGCGCCAAATAGTAGTACGCACTCTGTGATGTCAATTCGGACAGGTATTTCTCCACATATTCTGTTTTATCCTGGCGCAGGTAGGCGCGTACATAATACGGCAAGCCATACGCACCGAAGGCCAGATCATGACTGATATAGCGTGAGCGTTTCGCGAACGCCGCTACAGCAGTCTCCAGTTCATCATTGAGTAACGCCACATAGGCATCGAGAAAAAGTTGGTGTTCATTTATGTCTAATTCACCTTGCTTTAAATCGCTGTCTTTGTTTGCGACTACATCCGGACCAATTTTCGTATTGAGGTGGGATTTGCGTTCCCGTACATACACCTGACCATCGGGCTTTACGGAAAACACTTTTTCGTCGTCGTACTGGCGCAACAAATGAGAAACTGAAACGGGTTTCTCTTTGTCCTCCACAAAATACTTGAACACAAAACGATTGCGACACACAGATTGATTCTTATCGCCAGAATAATCTTTCAACCACTTTTCCACCTCGCCTGGCTGCATATTCTGGATTCGACTATTGACCGCAGCCGCGGCCCACACCGGGCTTCCCGGGTCTTTGCTTAACAGCGAGTTGAACAAGGCGGAGGCAATTTCATTATGACCAAAGGCATACAATAAATTGAGATAAGCCGCATACATTTCATGCGCATTATATCGTTTGCCGATATAGCCGCTGAGTTTCGCCGCAGTCACCAAATCATCCTCATACATCGCAAGCATCCACTCCGACATCAGGCTGATCGCGGAAAAGGTGTGTAGCTTTTTTGACAATTCCAATAATGGCCTGGCCTGCTCATAGGCGCCAAAACTGGCGAGCAACATACCACCATTTCCCGCCTCATTGGAAACGGCAACTTTATTTTCACCTTCGTAATCGCTAAATACGGGATACTGCCAAAAAACATTTTCAGCTTCTGAAAACTTCCCTTCATCGATTAATAACTGACCCAATCCGAAATAACCGTCCCAAACTCTTGGATCAGATTTCATCAGCCCTGAAAATATTTCTTTGGCCTGCTCAAAAGAGGATGTCCTGATGGCTCTCGAGGCGAAATAATTTTCTCTAACGAGCGCGCCGTGAAAGCGATGTTTCTCTCGCGCGATCAAGGCCTCAATATCTGCCACTCTTTCTTGTTCGTTCAAGGCATCGACGACATCTTTAAATGTCGAGAAGTCACTAATGGCATACTTTAGCGCCAGCAGAGCGTTGCTAAGAAATGCTTCACTCCGTTCCTCTCCCAGATCTCTATCGGTAATAGTCGTATTTGTTGTCCAATAGGAACGGCGCGGAAAATCGGTATTGAAAAATGGCAGGACCTGTCGCCTGGTCATCAAATGATTGACGCTGGAAATTGCATTGGCGGTTTGTCCTTGCTCCCAGTAATAGACACTATACGCAAGTGAAAACCCACGTTTTTCAAAATTGTCCTTAATCGTTCCCGAGGATTCCTGTGCCAGTTTGTCCAGGGCCTTGGCCTCTAACCACATTAGGGACGGAAGACCGGCGTAGGTTACGCGGTATTGATCTATCAGCGATTTCGCCTCTCTAGGCTTGCCCTTATTTATCAACTGAATTTCAATCGCACGCAGATTAAAAATAATCGAAAGGTCTTCCAGGTAGTTAAGAAAATCCAGTTTCGACACCACGCCGATATCCTGGTCACAACACAAATGGCTGGCGAACTTATTTCTGTAATCGCTGATATGTGTATAGGGTGATAGTTCGCTCTCCAGCACCTGACCTGTGCCACCAAAAACCATTTGCGAGGCAAACATGTCTTTTGCGCTGGCGCCACTCAGTGGCAGCTTGCTGTCTAACAGCGTTTTGATCTCGAGGTTCGATTGATAAAACCAGACATAACCGTAGGACAAACGACGCAAAACCAGCGGTTCCCACTCGCCATAGGTCTTGGCAATCTGCGCCAATTCATCTTTGATATTGACACTCTTCTCATATTTCCAGTGCAAATCGTACAGCTCTATCTGTGACAGTAGACGCATATAGGGATTGTCGATCTTGCCTGCTGCGGCCTTTAATCCTGCATAATCACCATCAAGATAGAATCGCAAGGCAAGCGCCGTTTGGTCCCCATTTTTTTCCAGCAGCGCTAAAGCTGCAGGTCGGCGATACAAATGCGCAAGCGCACGCGCCTTAATCACCTGGTAGCGCATGTCTTTGGTTTTGATACGCTCCAACACCGCCAGGGATCGCACAAAAAACGCGTCACGATGTCGCGTGTGTTGCAGAGGTAATAGCGCGCCCATAATTTGTAGATTAATGGCCTGTTGATAATCATCGACATGATGGTTTTCAAGAATGTCGCTTATCGCAAACAATTTCTCGGCCGCCGCTAGTTGTTTTACGGTTTTGGGTTCAACGGTATTGGCATCTATCCATAATGACAATTCAGGCAGGTGTTTTTGAAAAACATCAAGCGGTAGGCTTTCATCACTGAAGCTCAGATCCGTCCATTCCCGCTGCGCAAAATTATCTTTGTTGTCAAAGCCACCCTGTGTGTTACGCGTCTGTACGATGGCGGTGATGTCCAGTTTCAAATCCAGTTCATGCCCCACAAACACCCACACAATTTTTTCGGCCTTGAGCAGGTTTGCCAGTTGATAGACATGTTTGCCACTGTGGCGACGCAAACCACGGCCCAAGGCTTGCTCGACCAGTGCAGGATCGATAATAGCCTGCCCATGATGACGACGCAGATGTTCTGCCAACAGTTGCGCCATTGCCAATCGACCAGGTCTGTCGATCGCATGTTTCTGCACTTGTACGGGAAGGAGCAATATTTTGGTGTTGCGATGATTTAGCAATTCGAGGGCGCTTTTACTCTCCTGACTAAGCCATTGCGCCGCCTCGGGTTGCTCTGCCTGCTGGGTGATCTGACTAAAAATGTCTGCAGACGGTCCGGCGTCAGCGACCGAGGAAAATACCGATGTGAGTAAAACAACGCCAAACAGGCCTTTTATCATTTTCATTATCAATAGCCACACCCCAATACTAACGCAAAAGACGAGGTATCTGCTGAAGGAGTCTGCAAACGAGTGAGAACAAGACAAAGCCAGACAGGCAAACCCGATGAAATCTTCTAAGCAGGTATTTGCTTGTTAGCCGTCTTGTTCAGGAGATACCCAGGCACATTATTCCTGAAGCCCCGGGCGGAATCAATTTGGCAGGCACAAACAAAAAAGGCGTGGAGCTGTCACACTCCACGCCTTTTATTGATCCTCGACTAAGGACTGACCTGCACAACTACCGATGGTGGTGTGGTGTCGTATTGGCCAAATGCGTTTCGAACCAATAAGGTCACGACAAAAGTACCGACCTGATTGAAGGAAATCGTGCCGGGGTTTTGTGTTTCGATATTGCGTGCCGCGCCACCAAAACTCCACTGGAAGATCAGTTGGCCAGCACCAGAAGGATCAAAGCCCATACCTGAGAACTGCAGAGACTGACCTACTCGAATCTGCACAAAAGACGAACTGGGCGATACGATATATCCTTCCGGACCACTAACACCAGCCACCGGTGGGAATGGGCTTCCCCCTATCGGCGCTCCGCCAATTGGCGCACCTATCGGCGGTGTTGGGAATGGATTAGCGATCGGTGACTGAAAACCCTGTTGCACCGTTACCACCCGTTGATCGAAGACATTCACTGGCGCGCCATTGATGCTACCTGTGATCTGCAATGTCACGAAAAACGTTCCCGGCGTTGTGAACTGTACCGGCTGAGGATTACGGAAATTACTCGGCGCGGCGGCACCACCAAAATTCCATTGGTAATTAATATTGTTACCATTGATCTGGTTCGCCTCGAAGTTCACGCTATCACCCACATTGATTACCACATCCCCGCTTGGCGTAAGTATCCCGCCTCCGGTAAATGGTAATCCGGCTGGTGGTTGCGGAAGATTAGGCTGTCCGACAGGCGGCGCAGGAAGCGATGGTTGCAACACCGTGATCACGCGACGATCAAAGACATTGAGTGGCACACCATTAAGCGTTCCGGTTACCGTCAATGACACAAAGTACGTTCCGGGTGTCGTAAAACGTACCGGGTCCGGACGACGATCATTGCTAGATCGGGCTGCTGCACCAAAATCCCACAGATATGTTGCGATGGCACCAGTTAAACGGTTGGCTTCGAAGTTAACCGTGTCACCCACATTAATCACCAAATCTGTTGCTGGCGAAACAATACCGGTACCCAAAGGCACTTGCCCTGCAGGGAAACCAGGCGGCAACGTCGGTGGAAATGGTGATGCACCTGGCGGTAGAGCCCCGTTTGTTTGCATGACCGTGATATTGCGTTGATCAAAAATATTTACGGGAACGCCCGCAGCATCAGTACCTGATATTCTTACTGCAATTGTAAAGGTACCAATTCGATCAAAAGTCACTGTTGCGCTTCGACGCGTACTATTGTTACGCAATCCAGCGAATTCCCAGTTGTAGTTGAGATTCGCACCTGGAGGATCGATCGCCTCGAAACGAATCTGACTGCCGAGATTCACGACGGTATCCGCTGCTGGTGAGACTATGCCTGCCGTTGCACCGTTTATCGGATTGCCAGGAAAAGGTGGAAATGGATTCGGCGCCGGTGATGGTGGAAATGCGGGATTCTGTTGCATAACCGTAATCACGCGTTGATCGAATATGTTTATCGGAATTCCCGCGCTCGTACCCGTCACCTGTAAGGTCACGAAGAAAGTTCCTGGCGTATTAAAACTCACCGTACCTGGCGACTGTCGATTGCTATTGCCGCGTACGCTACCAAAGTTCCAGTTATAGTTGAGATTCGCACCGGGAATATTGATGGCCTGGAAATTAACCTCGTTGCCGACATAAATCACCATGTCCGTGGCTGGCGAAACAATACCGCTGTTCGCCGCAATAGGATTAACACCTCCACCCGGCGGTGGCAGATTTGGTAGTGGCGTTCCGGTCACGCTGACACGCACTGACTCGCGATCGGAAACCTGTTGTCCGCTCAGCACATCTGTTCCGGTAACGCGCAGGTGCACATGATAATTTCCCGGATCCGTGAAGATGTATTGCCCAGGTGATTGCTGATTGGAAGTAAACACATCCCGATCATTGTCCTGTCGATGGATACGCCATTCATAAGTAATGTTACTGACCGTCTGAGCATTACGCGCCTCACCCATCAGAAATATCGGTGTACCCAGGGTCACTGAAGTATTGTCTGTTGGAGAGGTAATACTTGCATCTACATTACTCGGCGCTCGAACCGTAATCGTGCGCGTCGCCGGATTACCCACGACGTTACCGGTCTGATCGGTGACATAAAATGTCACGAAGAACTGCCCCGGAATTGGAAAGGTGATGTTACCCGGTGTTGGCAGATTGGAATTCGCGGCCGCGCCACCAAAGGTCCAGAAATATTGAAAAAGCCCTGGATTATTATTGGCACTGGCCTGACCGCTAAAGAATACCGATTCACCCGGACGTATTGTAACGTCTGACTGTGGCGAAATTATCGTGGTTGCCAGTACGCCATTGACTGGCGGAGTTCCTGCGAAGGGATCGATAACGGTAATTCTGCGCTTGGGTGGATTCGGGTCTTTTGTACCAAGCGCATCGGTGACCGTCATTTCAATTTCGAAGATACCTGGTGTCGTAAACGTCACCGCGCCTGCAGCACCAACCGGGCTCATATAAATATTCGGTGCTAGCCGTTCAAACTCCCACGAGTAATATAGCGCGCCACTATTATCGGGATCATAGCCAGTGGCATCGAAAAATAAACTTTCACCAACGTTAATCGTCACGTCATTCATTGGCGAAGTAATCATGCCTACGGGCGCCTGATTTGCGGCAGCCACTCCTGCGCCCACGACCACCGTAACAGTCGCAGGCACCGGACTACGTAGACCAAAAGTACTGGTTGCATAAAGGCTAACGATATAAGTGCCCGCACGTGAAAACGGAACCGCGCCAGGAGTCGCGCCAAACTGTGGTGGAAAAATTCCAGAGAAATCCCATTCAAAGGTGAAGCTTTGTGAGTTCAAATCATCGGTTGCCGTACCACTGAAAAACAATGTCTCACCGACATTGATATTTACCGTGCCATTCACGGCGACAGGAGACAAAATCGTCGGTGTTGGCGTAGTCGCCAGGGTGGTGTTTGGATCTGTCACCGTTACTGAACGCAAGGCAGGCGTGGGATCAACATTGCCTGCGCCGTCGGTTACATAGAGTCTGATTAAATACGTGCCAGCGGTGTTAAACCACAACGGTCCAGGATTCTGTACCGCAGAATTTGGCGCGACCCCAGCCAGATCCCAACGAAAACTAAACGGCGGCACCACTGCACTTCCGATAACTGTCGCCTGCAGATCGACGCTTTGTCCAACCGCGATCGTGACATCCTGCGGCGGACTGAGTATGACGCCGTTAGGAATGTTTGCCAGGTCTACCGGGTTGGCAACCACTTTGACGCCATTCGGTATATCAGTGGCCGCTATAGCTCTGCCTCTCACCCCCTGTGAGTTGGCAGAGCAATTAGCTGGCGCATTCTGTACCGGGATGGTTGTCATCCCTTCCGGCAGATCCACGTGCACATCACAGGCAGCGACGGTCGAACTGGCTGACCAGTATCCTTCGTCGTCAACGCTAGCGTGACCGATTACCGCGCCGTTCGCAGCATCGTGTATCTGTACCGTATCCACCTTGGAAGATGCTATTCCGGAAACAAGCAGGGTTTGCGTGTCCTCTTCCCAAACAGCGTTGGCGTTCACATCCACGCCTGTTGGTAATTGCTCACAAGCGCTGAAAAAAAATATCGCTAGTATTAAATAGGATATTGCTATGGTGGTCTCACTAACTATAGAGCGAGCATTCGTTCTCCATGTATTCATTGTAATCTGGCTCCCCGTGTTTGCTCATTGCACTGACTGCGTGGCTGCTTGGTCTAATTTTTTTACACATAATTGAAAGGACGACGCAGCACCGTAGGCGTGCCAGCGTTCCAGGCGAATACACATTTGTGGTAACAACATGGAGTACCGATGCGTGATGTCACACACCTAGTTTTTTTAGGAAATAAAGCAAATAACGATAAAGCAGGATTCTGTTATTTTTTATTTTTTCTACGCAACCCAATGCGCTATTCATCTCCTGTATACAATGGCAGCACCCCTTCCCACATGCGCCATGTTGCCATACTGCCCTTCAAGTTTGAAATGGGACTGAATTTCTCGGATTAAAAATCAATGTTTGAGCGTTTGATTACTAACGATTTTTTGCTGTGGCATTTCACACAGTGTCAAACCTTGGACACGAACCGTAGCAATGGATAGCAGGGTCGAAAGTAAATACTGTCGCCGCATGCTTGGACAGTTTTTTTTGCAGGAGATTTTAGCAGACATCTTTTGCTGTCCAGCTGACCGAACGCTTGAGCAGAATCAGTGACTGAGCGTAGAAAAAAAACCGGGGCTATAGTACTGCCCCGGTGTTATACATGAGAAAAGAGAAATTGTTGGCTGAAAAAAGTGATCGTCAAAACATTCGAGAATCAGGGAATGAAATCAAACGCGATTAAAAGTACACACAAAAAGAGCAGACCGAAAACAGGATGTTGTATACGCGCATGAAATGGAGACATAATGCTTCACCTTTTCTTCGTACCCGTCCCTTCGGGTGGAAATACACCGCGCGTTCGAACCATGAAATCCTTGCCGGTGTCCTGTGACATGGATCTACCTTACCCCAGTTACCCTCCAAAGGGTATCCCAAATGTGTAAACATCTGTGTCCTGTCTACCCGTATACTGGAAATGATTTGGCTTTTCTGTTAGATGATAGTTGCGTAGAATTTACATTCATCTATCACATTGATTTTTTATAATGAAACTGTCGCTCAAAACATTTTTACTTTTGTTTATTGTTTTTAAGCAAAGCTACGCTGCAACTTGCACTGTAGACGACATCACCTCGATACCGGACATACGTCTAGAACTCGCGGTAAATGGCACGGAAGACCCGGTCGCAATAGCCCATGCCGGTGATCAAAGCAAACGTTTGTTTGTTGTCGAACAAGACGGTCGGGTGCGCGTAGTGAAAGACAACAAACTCGTCGACAAACCATTTCTCGACATCACCGACAAAGTAAAATCCGGTGGTGAAAAAGGCCTGCTAGGTATCGCCTTTCATCCCCAGTTTCGTAGCAATGGAAAATTCTATGTTAACTACACGAGAGAAGTAGATCACCTGGAGACGGTTGTTTCGGAATTTCGCGCCGATAAAAACAACATCGTTAATCCCAAAAGCGAACGCATACTTCTACAGTTTTCTCAACCGTGGGGAAATCATAACGGTGGACAGTTAGCCTTTGGGCCGGACGGTATGCTTTACATCGGCGTGGGTGACGGCGGATCCGCCAACGATCCTGACAATAATGGACAACAAAAAGAAACCTTATTAGGCGCAATTTTACGCATTGATGTTAACCACACCCCCTACGGCATTCCCAAAGACAACCCGTTTGTGAATACGCCCAAGGCGCGTCCCGAGATATGGGCGTACGGCTTGCGCAATCCCTGGCGATTTTCCTTTGACCGCGAAACAGGGCAGTTATATGCCGCCGATGTGGGTCAGGATGAGGTGGAGGAAATCAATATTATCGAGAAAGGCGGTAACTATGGCTGGCGCATTATGGAAGGTGATATTTGTACGCCGGGAGTCGCGACCAACTGTGATAAAACAGGATTGAAACTACCTTTCTATCACTATCGACACAATATCGGCAGGTCCATAACGGGCGGCTATGTGTATCGCGGTGTTCGCAGTCCTTCCTTATGCGGTACCTATCTCTATGGCGACTTCGTTAACCAGGCATTGTGGGGGTTGCGTTACCACCAGGGTAAAGTGGTTGCGCACAAAACTCTGTTTGAGGCGCGTTCACTTTGGCGTTTGCCCCTGGACTATTTCGATGACAACGGTTTGCTCATCAGCACCTTCGGTGAAGACGAAGACGGCGAGGTCTATGTGGCCGCTTATCAAAGCGGACGTATTTATCGCATAGTGGCCAAATAATACAGCGGTATTACTGCTGATAAACCCAGCGTATCAATTCATCCTGCAAGGCTTCTGCTTTTTTTGTGTGCGCCTGTTTATCGTTGTGCAACATGACGACGACGTATCGCTTTCCGCTTCTAGCATAGACATAGCCGGCCATGGTTTGAACAAAGTCGAGCAGCCCCGTTTTGATATGCGCGCGTCCAATTAAAGGTTCACCATGAAAACGATGGGCCATAGTACCGTCATAACCGCTGACCGGTAGCGACGCCATAAACTCCGGCATATAGGCTTGATGATAAATGTATACGAGCATTTGCCCGAGCATGACAGCACTGGTACGCGTATCACGCGACAAACCGGCACCGTTATCCAGTTGCAATACGCTGTCATCCACGCCGGTTTCCTGCACCCAGGATCGAACGGCTTTTAGACCTTTATCTGTTGTACCCGGCGCCTGATATCGCGCAGCTCCCATCGTCAACAACACTTGTCGAGTCATTACATTATTACTGAATTTGTTTATCAGGCGGATCGCTTCCGCGAGTGATATCGATGATTCCTGTATCGCGGAAGTGGCGGAACTGGGAACGCGAGCGGGCTGAATACGTCCTCCAACACTGCCGCCTAGCTGTTGCCAGATCGGCAAGAAGTAATGACTGAAGTGATCCGCCGTTTCCACCACACGACGATACAGGGTACGTCTCTCGCATTCTCTTGCATAGCGTCCATCGAAAGTTACAACGACATCATCGCCTTTGTTATCTACGGATAGCGTTAAACGCTTTTGCCAGTTCCCGCAACTTCCATTGACCAGTTTGACCTTGTTCACCAGACGCAACCGCGGCGAGGCCGGGAAAGTAACGATGTTCACCTGATCCTGCTCAACCCCAAAATGAAATTCCGTTGCCTGAAATCCTACCAGTACAGCATTCGGCCCCACGTGGTAGGTGCGAAAAGGCTGATCATCGAACGCGCCATAATCCACCTTGTCCGGACGAAAATAGCTGTCATCGAAATACACATTGCCTTTGATGTCATGTATGCCAAACATGGAAAGTCTGTTGAGGAGTAACCAGAAGCGCTCTGGCGTCAGATAAGGATCGCCATTGCCGACGAAATACACGTCACCGTTTAATGTCCCTCTATTCAGGTCGCCGGTATACAAGACGTCGGTAGACCAGCGATAACCAACGCCGAGGGTTCCCAATGAGGCGGCGGTAGTCACCAGCTTGATTACGGATGCGGGATTAAACGGTTTGTGTGCCTGAAACGACACTAACGGTTTATTTGCGCCGACTTCCTGAACGAAAAGTCCTATGCCGTCGAGTTCAAATCCTTTGTCCGCAATCGTCTGTGCAAGAATTGGAGGTAAATCTGCAGCGGCATGGGCGCATAGGGAAAACAACAAACACAAAACGACACGCACATTGAAACGAATATGTCGTGTCGTCAGCATTAACGCCCCTATTTCTTTGCCTTGGGTTCTACGGAATGACAACGCATGCAATTCAATGTCGGTGAAAACGCGATCTTGCCGTGACAAAGACCGCAATACTTACCGTTTAGGATATCTGCCATCTGAATTTTGGCTGCGCCTTTTTTCTGTTCGAACACCGCGGGATGACAGTTCTTACACGCCAGCCATTCAGTGTGGACTTTATGAGAGAACAAGACATTAGGCATTGCCTGTGTATTGGTAAACAACAGATCGAGATCAAAAGGTTTTAGTTCTGGCCCGGTTCCCATCAAGTCTGAACGTGGTGCAATCATGCCACTACGCAAGGCCTGCACCCAGTTAGTCAAACCGGCGTCATCACGCGGAAACTCAGCCAATGCCTCGTCCGGTGGCTGCAAACCATACATAGCAGTAATATTTGTCGGGTCGTGGATACCGTCTTCGGCGATGGGAATGGCTTTACCCGTTAATTGAAAATGCGTTCCCTTGTTCCAGAACTCACCTTCAAATTTACCTGGCTCTTCGGCCTGAACTGCCGAGCCAATAAATCCTGCCAGTAAAACCCAAAAAACCAATTGAATAAACGTGTAATACATATTTTCCAACTTTTTCTATAGTGTAGTCTAACGCCAAGGCATCCTATTATACCGCGTGGAAGAGAAAATTTGACCCAAGCTCTGAGGATAGCAAGCACTATTCGGACCTGAATATCTTCAATCGAGGGGCTGTATAAAAACTGAATGACGAACATACACTTAAACTTGGACGAATGACTGCCGCAATAGTAATCTTGGAAAATCTGCCTCGGACGAATAAGCATTAATGTCTCTTTCAAATAGTTTTCTTCGTGAATCCCGCGCCTTGTTAGTACTTGCTACGCCTATCGTTATCAGTCAACTGGCGCAAATGGGTATGAGCTTCACCGATACCGTAATGTCTGGGCGACATGCAGAAAGCAGTCTGGCCGGCGTGGCGATAGGCTCCAGTGTATGGATTCCCTGTTTTCTGTTTCTTACCGGTGTACTCATGGCGGTAACGCCGTTCGTCGCACAGGCCTGGGGAGCACAGCAACACAAGGACATCAGAGTGACTGTCCAGCAAGGCATGTGGTTAGCACTCGCACTCGGTATCGCGATGATGCTGGTGATGCAGAGCCTGGGAATTATCTTCGACTACATGGAAATGGAACCCGTCGCGTACGAACAGGCGCGGGGTTATAGTTATGCGGTTTCTTTCGGACTGCCCGCAATGGCCTTGTTCGTGGTATTGCGCAGCTTGAACGAAGGCACACACTTCACCCGCCCCTACATGTACGTCAGCATAGGGGCCGTGCTGTTGAACATTCCGCTGAACTATATTTTCGTCTACGGAAAATTAGGACTACCCGAAATGGGTGGCGTGGGCTGCGGTTGGGCGACGGCACTGGTGTTATACCTGGAATTTTTCGCCCTGTTGTTTGTCACCCGACGCCAGAAAGAATTGAATACCCTGGGCTGGTTCACCAACTGGCAAAAACCCGAGCTATCGCGGATTATGGAGCTACTGCGTCTCGGCATTCCCATTGGCATCGGCTTACTCATCGAATCCAGTATGTTTTCACTCATCGCCTTGTTTCTCGCCAAGCTGGGAAGCACAGCAGTCGCCGGGCATCAGGTGGCGATGTCTTTCGTTTCATTGATGTTCATGGTGCCGCTGAGTCTTGCCATGGGACTGACAATACGCTGTGGCTATTTTGTCGGTCGAGGTGAACCAGACAAAGCGCGCTATGCGGCATTTCTGGGTATGGGACTGACACTTTGCTGCGCCTGTATTTTTTCGTCGTCGATGTTGCTGTTTCCGCAATACATTGCCTCGCTCTATAGTAATGATGTCGCCGTGCAGGCACTCGCCGTAAAGCTGTTGTTCTTTGGCGCGATTTTTCAATTCTCAGATGCCATACAAGTGAGCGCTGCCGGAGTATTACGCGGTTACAAGGACACGCGTTTCACTTTTGTCACTATGCTTTTGGCCTACTGGGGAATAGGTTTACCTTTAGGTTATATGCTGGGCGTTACTGAGATATTTGGCAGTGCGCTTGGCGCGCAAGGGTTTTGGGTGGGACTAATCGCCGGACTGGGTTTCGCTTCGGTTTTTCTTGCCGCGCGCGTGCATATGATCAGCAAGAAGGCAGTAAAAACAGCACCCGTCTTTGCTTAACGGGTGCTGTTTCGCGTTTACCACATATATTTTTTCAGCGTCGCCTTATCATCCGCGCTTGGCATATGGTTTAAATCATGAACGATGCCGGCCAGTTCACGCGCTGCTTCCGGTACAGCGCTATCGCCCTTGATCTTCGCCAGTTTGGCTTTATCTTCACCACTTGCCTTGTGTTGCAGATTTAGAATGGCAGTGGCGATATCGCGTTCGTATTGAGGAGCGTTGGCGTTATTGACGATGTCTTGCAACTTCGGCCGGTCCGCATCACCAGGATAATGATTCAGATAGTTCAAAATTGTCGCCATAGTCTTTATTGATGCGCTGGGTTGACCACTTGCGACACTGAGTTGTGAAACAGCAAGCATCGCCAGCATCAATAATAACGCTGTAATTCCCTTATTCATATTGTCACCTTTCAATTATTTCCGTTAAAAAGTACTTCACCCTGATGCACGCAAATCATTTGTCAAATACATGAATTTGTCAAACATTATGCTTGATCAGGCCTGTATTCGAAAACCGACACCTTGGTGCCCTGTCCCGACACAGTTTCTTTATACGCTTCAGGCAAGGGTATTATTTCCGTGTAGCGACAAACATCACATTCGGCAGACACTATCTCATGAAGAAAATTTTGATCGAGATTGGGGGCATTCAGACAGAGCACCAACAAACCGCCTGGCGCCATAAACTCGGGCAGGCGCCGAATGATTTTCTGATAGTCTTTTCCGATATTGACACTACCGACTTGAAATGCAGGCGGGTCGCAGATTAACAAATCATACGGCCCATGCTTGCGCAACCGTGACCATGAACGAAATATATCCACGCCTTCAAACACGACATGCGCTGTGTCCTGATTATTCAAGCGATGGTTCTCCCTGCCACGTTGCAGTACGCTCTTGTTGTTATCAAAATTCACAACCTTGCGCGCGCCACCTGCCAGTGCCGCAACTGAAAACGCACAGGTATAAGCGAACAGATTCAATACGCGTTTATCGGCGGCCTGTTCTCTCACCCAACGTCGCCCATTGCGCATATCCAGAAACAAACCGTAATTTTGCAGACGGCCAAGTTGGATATAGAACTTCAGTCCATCTTCGGTAACCACAATCTCTGTCAGCGCCTCTCCCAGCAAAACTTCGGTTGGCGATTTTTCCTGGTATCGATGCTGAACTTGTACCGAACGACAACCGTCAATGCGCGACATCAACGTATCCGCCAGTTCCGCAAGCCATTTAGTGTCTACTGGTTCGTACAACATGATCAATGCGACAGGCGGCAACCAATCTATATTGACATGTTGGTAGCCGGGATATGCCTTACCGCGACCATGAAACAGGCGCCGACATTCCGCTTGCGGAACATTTTTTGGTGGAACGAAAGCGATGTCATTTATCACTTTTGGAAACTACCCTCTTGCCAGCCTTGCGTTACATGTCACTAAAAATAGTATGGTATGAATCTTATCACTATTGTCCACGCGTCCAAAAAGTAACAAACCTTGTACTCAATCGTCTAAAGGACTAACGTAGGTTTGATACAGCGACTATTCGTTACAAGGAAGCCATCATGAAACCACAACTGATTAGCTTCGATCTCTGTCCGTTCGTGCAACGTTCGGTGATCACCTTACTGGAAAAGCATGTGGAGTTTGATATTACTTACATCGATCTCGCCAAGCCACCACAATGGTTTCTCGATATCTCACCCTTTGGCAAAGTGCCAGCGTTACGGGTAGGGGATAAAACCGTGTTCGAATCGGCAGTGATAAACGAATATCTCGACGACACCACGCCGCCATCTATGCATCCCGTCGACCCATTGCAACGTGCCATCAATAAATCGTGGATAGAGTTTGCCTCTGAACTACTGGCGCAACAATATCTCTATAGCGTCGCCAATACGGAAGACGAATTTGACACTCACTTACACCAACAGATAAGCCTCTTATCTCGCCTGGAGAAACACTTCGGCGACGGGCCGTTCTTTAACGGCGACGCCTTTTGTTTGATTGAAGCGGCGTACGCCCCATTCTTTACCCGCGCAAAACTATTAGTCGACATATTCGACAATACGTTTATGGATGAGACACCGAAGCTATCCCTCTGGGCTGACAAACTGGTGAAGCGTGAGTCCGTGATGAATTCGGTTAATGCCGATTTTCGGCAAAAGTACATCGCTTATCTTCAAAATGTCGGTGGCTACGCCTCATCCCAGATGGCGAAATCGGTGATGATATAGAACCCGTCCATGCGCGATAGGCTACACGCAAGTCATCGACAACGCTTCCCTCACGGGAGACGCATGCTACAATTTGCTCAGTGTTTACAGAGCTGAGAGCCACCCATGAACCAGGAAGCCTATATATTTGAAGTCACAGAAAAAACATTCCCTTCTGCCGTTCTGCAAAACTCCGAGCAACTTCCCGTATTCGTGTTGTTTCAGGGCGTGTGGTCAGAGCCCTGTTTTGTTGAGGCCGAACTCTTAAGTCAGCTGGCCAATGAATTCGCGGGCAGATTTGTGTTTGCCAAGGTCGATATCGACGAACAAGCCGAGCTGCGCAAACAGTACCGCATCGAAAACGTTCCGACCTTAATTATTTTTCAAGACGGTGAAGAATCCCGACGCGAAGAAGGGCAGATGCAAGAGGCCGAGGCTCGCGCGGTGCTCGGTACCTATGGGATTAAACACGAATCCGACGACTTGCGCGAAGAGGCGCGTAAAAAACATCTTAGCGGCGATACAGCGGGCGCAATTGTGTTGTTAACTCAAGCCATACAGAAACACCCATCGAACACACGCGTTGCCATGGACATGGTGCAGATCTTTATCGATATCGGTGACATAAACAGCGCACAGGGACTTTACGGCAAACTGCCACAGCGCGACAAAGAAAGCGACATGGGCAAGGCGCTCAATGGTCAGCTTAGTTTTCTTGAGCTTGCATCTAAAACCGAGGGTCTTGACGTTTTACAACAGCGCATCATCTCTGAACCCAAAAATCATGAGGCCCGATTTGATCTGTCGGTCTGTCAGGTCGCCGCGCATCAATACAAATCCGCAATGGACAATCTCTTCGAGATACAGCAAAGCGATCCTGCGTTCCGCAATGGCGCAGCCCGTGAAATGATCATTACATTGATACGCATGTTGACGCCGTCAGATCCGCGACTCGCGCAGGAATACCAGCGGCGGCTGAGTAATCTATTGGCGAATTGATACCTTGCGCCACGTTGTTTGGCCGTGAAAAGATTCATTGAAAAATGTGCAGATACAAAAAAGGGGTAGATGATACTTCTACCCCTTTTTCTATGCTTTCAAACGTTCAGCGCCAGGGCTGAAAACGTCTTACTTGATAACTGATAACAACTTTGGATTAGTGACCAGTTTACGCACGCCGTGCGCGTGGTCTTCTTCGAATTCATTGTTTTCACACCACCGACCCAAGCTGTTGATGTCGAGTTTGGCGCATTGTGGACGAACGCTCCAGGTAACCTGAAGCGGAGAACAGGCGGCTTCAGTGTACTTAGGTCCAGTCGTTGAACCGAGGAACTCTACAGGTGTACCAGTACCAGTAGGCAAACTCTTCGCCTGATGTCGGCCGTTTGCCATGTTGCCGTCGTAGGCAAGATCGTTGAAGTTCAATGCACCCGAGTCATTAACCAGTGTAAACACCTGAGTCTCTACACGCAGATCAGGATTGGCGCACTTGTCGCTCAAGCATGAACCCAGACCTTTGCCCGGAATGATTTGGCAAGAGGTGTGAACCCAGTGAACTTCAATAGTGTCGCCTGGCTTCAGACCTTTACAGATTTCTTTTGAAGGCGCTTTCATTTCCGCAGCAGACAAATTCTCGCTCATGCCGCACATGTAACCACCGCCGTGACCGTGATCGCCTTCACCCGCATAAATAGCGAAATCTCTTGATTTATGCTCGGCATTATTGTGGAAGTGGATATTACACAGATTCATATCCTGATACTTAGATGCAATAGGAAACAACTGCGTATTTGTTCCATTTTTGCTATCGATATCGCGAGGTGTTTGAGGACCAAAACCTTCACAGGCCGGACCTTCAGCTACCTGATTATGGCCACCTGCTGCAAATACATTTGTCGTGCTCAAACCAAAAGCGAGCACTATCAGAAGCAGACATACTTTCTCTAACTTCAAAAACAATTGACATTCTCCTTTCGGCGAGGGAAGAACAAAGCCGGTAGAGGACGAGCCCCGTACCGGCTTTGTTACGCGATGCAATGCTGAATTACATTTCAGAAAGCAGGCTAGGATTCACAACGAGGTTTCTTACGCCATGCGCATGATCTTCGTTAAAGGTATTACCCTTACACCATTTACCAACAGACTCCGCGTTAACTTTGGCAACTTTAGGACGTACGCTCCAGGTAACCTGGAAAGGTGAGCCCGTTTCGTTGTAACCAGGACCCGTGGTTGATCCAGCATACTGTACTGGCTTACCTGTATTTGTAGGAATGTTCAGGGGCTGGTGAAGGCCGTTCTTCACGCCATGCTTGGCCAACTCGCCAAAATCCGCCGCATTCTTGTCGTTAACCAATACGTAGACTTGAGTTTCTACACGCAGTTGAGGATTCTTGATCGCTTCGCTCAAGCAAGCACCCAGGGTTGGGCCAGGCTGAATTTGCGCAGAAGAATGTACATAGTGAACCTCTATGGTATCTCCTGGAGCCAGACCACCGTGTTCACTTGGGCAGATATCGCTGCCAGTAGGCTGCAGCTCGGCTGCGCTCAATTTACCGGAGTACTTGTAGCCACTGCCAAATCCGTGACCGTCGCCATTTCCTGCATAGGTAGTAAACTCGCCACCTTTGTGCTCGGCATTTCTGTGAAAGTGAATGTTACACAGATTCATCGCTGTGGAAGCAGGTGCCGCGTTAAACATGCGATCATTCGCGCCTTTCCTGGCATCAATGTCACGAGGAGACTGTGGACCAAAACCTTTTCCATCCGTATTTTTTGCCAGCGAGCTACGTTGATCATTGATCATGCTATCAGCAACGGCACCGTGAGAACCGTGAGAATCGTGACTCATCGCTGCAAAGCCATTCGTGGCGAACAGACCCAGTGCGGCTACTGCCAGGGCTTGTTTAGTACTCCCAAATTTCATTTTTTCTATCTCCCATAAGTTCGAAGTTGTTTATTTGCGCCTCTTGAGGCACGCAATAGGCTAATCAGCCTTTTGATTCTTCGCTAATCAAAGCGCAAAATATTGCCTCGTTTTTTGGGTAAGATCAATAAAAATATACTAGGTATAAATACAGAATATATAAGAATATTATTAATTAGCATTCTACAGCCAGGCTATTTACGGACTCCACAAAAATCCGTATTTCACTATCGTCTTCCAACATCGCATTGTTTTCATTGATGGATAAATGCAGACAACTTCCTGGTAGCCGCACGAGCGTTGAGTGAATCGCTATCGCCAGTATCGCCTGACCCGAATAG
This sequence comes from Gammaproteobacteria bacterium, assembly GCA_029881255.1. NCBI lineage: Bacteria > Pseudomonadati > Pseudomonadota > Gammaproteobacteria > Gammaproteobacteria bacterium. Next base: position 27,712 of record JAOUMY010000005.1, read on the forward strand.
CCACTGAATATATCTCTTGCTGTGGCGGACCGAATAAGTCAATTATTCGTCACCCACTAAATATACCCGCTTTTTTCTTGATCAATTTGCTGTGAAATAGTCGCTTATTTTGAATACTACCGAAGCTAAACCCCGCGATTAGCCCGTTTAATCTTGCCGACAAGCATACCGATACAAAAAAGACATTCCATATTCTGCGTCTATAGACAACACGGTTATTGAGACAACTTACAAAGTGAATATAACGGCAATCAAAAGCACGAAAAACACCCGTGGACCGACTGAAAATTCTGGCGCTGAAAAAATGTCCGCGCTGGATCGCGCGAGCATGACTTCCCTGTTAATCAAACAGACCAATGCACTCTATGCGGGTCTTCCGAGTGCCATTGCCGCTAATGTATTGAATGCCCTGTTGCTGACATTTATCTTGCGCGACCAAATTTCGATTTCAATATTATTTCCCTGGCTTTGTTCAATCACCATGGTGAATTTGATTCGTTTGAACTCAGGTAACACATATAAGCGAAATCGTCCCACGTCAATTACCGCGGCAAAAACACAGTTACATCGTTTTTATTTCTGGCTCGTTGTTTCGGCAGCCCATTGGGGATTGGCATCATTCATTTTATTTGCCGAATACAGTCAGGTACATCAGGTCTTTCTGGCATTTGTACTTGGTGGCCTGGCAGCAGGCGCCATCACCACGTTGTCTCATAGACTGGTAGCCATCAATGCCTATCTAAGTATCACCATGTTTCCACTGGTTGTTCACCACTTCATACATGGTGATGAAATCCAGCTATCGATGGGAACGCTGTTACTTCTGTTTACATTTATCATGTTTGTTTCCGCACGGCGCATGAATCATCAGCTCGATCAGACAGAATTTCTTCGTATCGAAAACAAAGACATTATTGATCAAAGTGAACGGCGCTATCAGACACTATTACAAAGCGCAACCGACGTTTATATATTACACGATGAAGATGGTCGCCTACTGGACGTCAACCAGGAAGCGTGTGACACGCTTGGCTACACACGGGAAGAATTACTACAACTCAAAGTTGCCGATATCGAAGTCGGCGTAGGCAAGGACTTTCTAGGCGATCATTGGTCAAAACTGGCATCTGACGGACGCATTCGTTTCGAAGGTATGCACAAGAGAAAAGACGGCAGCGTTTTTCCTGTTGATGTAAGTCTGAGCCGCATCACCATGAATGGGCAAAACTTGTTACTTGCTTTTATTCGTGACATCACGCAGCAGAAGGCAAATGAAGAAGCCTTGCGTCAAAACGCGCAAAGAATGTCCTTGCACGTTATGCGTACACCTCTCGCCGTCATCGAATGGGATAGAAACTTTCAAGTCACAAAATGGAACCCGGCAGCGGAGACTATATTTGGCTATAGCGCTGATGAGGCCATCGGAAAGAATGCGACTGAACTTATCGTAACAGAAGAGTGGAAACCCCATATCAAACTCAGTTGGAAGCAAATACTCGAACAAAAAGAAAGCGACAGCAGTACCAACGAAAATCTCACCAAGAGTGGAAAACTGATACTGTGTAAATGGTATAACACCCCTCTCATCGACGAAACCGGTCGCGTCATCGGTGTAGCATCATTAGCCCAAGATATTACGGAACAGGTGCAAGCAGAAGTGGCGCTTTACGAAGCGAAAGAAGAAGCCGTAACGGCAAACCGGGCCAAATCCGAATTTCTGTCACGCATGAGTCACGAATTACGCACGCCGTTGAATGCCATTCTGGGTTTTGGTCAACTATTGACTATGGACGAGCAAGACGAGCAAAAAAGAGAAAATCTAACTGAAATCCTAAAAGCTGGTGAACATTTGTTAACGCTGATTAACGAGGTCTTGGATCTGGCGCGTATAGACGCCGGAAAAATCGGCATCAAACTGGAACAGGAATCACTGTATCCCATCGTCGTTGAATCGATCAATCTCATATCACGTCCGGCGCAAGAACGGAAAATTACGATTACAAACGAGATCACCAATGAACATGACTATCGTATTCACGTTGACCGCGTGCGCTTCAAACAGGTGTTGATCAACTTGCTGTCTAATGCCGTGAAATACAATCGGGAAGGCGGCAATATAGATCTCTCCTGTTATGAGGAGGATGGTTTACTTAGAATCAACGTCACCGATACCGGAGAAGGACTCACCTTGATACAGCAAGAGGTTTTATTCAATCCATTCGACCGACTCAAATCTCATCATCACATCGAAGGCGCAGGTATCGGGTTATCAATCACCCGACAACTACTGGAATTGATGGGCGGCACGATTGGCGTTGACAGCGAACCCGGCAAAGGCAGTACCTTTTGGGTCAAAATTCGATTAGCCGATGCAAACACGAATTGAAATATAGCAGTGAAAAAAAGAAGGGGCTTGTCCAACCAGGCATAAAACCCGGCCGATACAAGCCCACAAATGTTGCTAGTCAGGAAATCTTTCGTTTAGAACAACCAGGGTCCGGCGTTTTTTTGCGACTCTAGCTGTTGCGCGGCCAGTTTGGACTCCTCTAATGCCTCTTTAGCCAGAGAAGTAGCCTTGCCGTAATTGCCATCACCCGCTTCTTTTTTCGCGGCATCTATCATATCGCCAGTATCACGCCACGCGCCACCGGCTGAATTGACAGACTTGTATGCAGACTCGGCTTCGGCAATTGCTGCCTCATACTCAGTTGAGGAACCACCACCGGTAGTTGCACACGCAAAAAGAACTGTACTTGCGGCCCCGATTAATACCATAGTCAATTTTTTCATGTCTATCCTTTTCCCCAGGCGAGTGAATATAGAAAAGAATTTACGGGATATCTGGACTAATTGAACAGCGAAATAATTTGCTGGTTACGATCACTTTTTTCTCACAAAGTAAACGTCAGACCGTCTACCAATATCCCTGGAAGGCGCATGCTACTATTGGAACGATGTTCGTAAGTCGCCGGATCAAGCATGTGTTCGCTGTCGCTGGTGATGGCGATTAGCTTATCCCCGAGCAAGTCAAGCACACTTTCATCAAAACGCATCACATTTAATGGAGAAACTGGCTCGCCGTTTTCCACCCACATGCAGGCGAAACGTGTCATACCGGTTATCCGACAATGATTGCGGTCGGAATAGTTTCCGTACCAAAGATTACTGATATAAACGCCGGTTCCCAGTTGCGATAAAACATCTTTTGAGCTGAGCGTACCCGTTTCCATAACCAGTGAACAAGGGTGTTCAATATCGCAATTGACTTCGACAGCATATTCCCTCGCGCTACGCGGATTGGCCAGACAGTCCTGATAGACGCCCTCGCGTATCAAACTCACCTGCGCGGGTTTCTTGAATCCCTGACGGGTAAACAGCGGCGCAAATCCCTGATCGTGTCGTTCAGTCAGACTCACCCTGGAATCCAGACGAACATTGTCGCGCGTCATTCTTATCAGTGGCGTTTGTTGCGTGCGGTGGCTTTTTAAACCAAAACCACCCCAGTTCAACAAACCCATAATTTCGTGTAAGGCCGCAGGCGCCAGAAAGGCGCGGTATTGACCTGGTGATATCGTCTTTGCTGGGCGTTCTAACAAAGGCAACGTCTGGCGCGCGAATTCCAGTTTGTGTTTCAGCGTATCCCTGTCCCATTGCGCACCGGCGTAGTTTTGTTTGACGGCCTTGTCGCCTTGTGAATACACACTCCAGTCCAGATTGACATTGCGATCGCTATACCAGTTGCGTTGTCCAAGGGAGTTGGCAAAACCAAAGAACAATGTTCCACTGGCCAGTATGCCAACGAGGTCCAGCCCTGTCGCCAGCTCAACAATCGACGATGTCATTTCACCGCTAGCCGGTAATTCCTGGTCGCTGCTATAGCTACTGTTATGGATGTCTTGCGCATAATGTATATAGGGGTCTTGCGGCAACAAGGGCAGTTGCTCTCGCATCGAATCGAGCATTACACCCGCTTGCGCAAGATCTTGCGCAAACTCGCCACACAGATTAAAAGCCACGCGTGTCTCGCGCCCGCTGTCGACGAGATCCATGTGTATTTGCTGCTGTAGAACCTGACCCGCCTGACGTATCCGCGCTTTGTTAAATCGCACAAAATCCGATTGCTCGGATTCATAATTCAACAACAGAACCTCACTCCCCCTGAGCCGCGCAAAAATCTGCTGACTGAGTTCCGAAAAATAGTTTTCCTGCTTAGTCTTATCAGGCGCCACCAAAGACCTCCACATCGCTAAAGACACAAGCGGGGGATGCATGACCCACGTGTATCATTTGATTCGGCTCACCTTTACCGCAGTTTGGCGTTCCCCAGACTTCGAATGTACTTTGATCACCCACGGCGGCAAGATTACGCCAGAAATTTGCAGAGATTCCACGGTAGTTGGGATTACGCACGATTTCGCCGACGACGCCATCTTTAATCACTCGGCCCAGTTCGCAACCGAATTGAAACTTGTTACGACTGTCATCAATAGACCAGGATTTATTGGTATCCATTAACACGCCGTTTTCTATACCGGCAATCAATTCAGCGAACGTTTTGTCACCCGCCTCCACATTGAGATTGGCCATGCGATCAATGGCCGGACGATTCCAGTCACAGGCGCGCGCATTGGCAACCCCGGTGAGTGAAGCGCGTGCCTGCGACAAGGCGCTGCCAAGTGGACGAAGTAATTTTCCCTTCTGGATGAGAAAGTGCTTTTCAGAAGGTGTGCCATCGTCATCAAAACCTATCGTCGCCAGCTCCTCGGCAATTCCCGCATTGGAACTCACATTGAGTAGTTCTGAACCGTATTGATATTGGCCAAACATCTCGCGCGTCACAAAACTCGTGCCCGCATAGTTGCGTTCATCACCGAGTATGCGATCGAGCTCCAACGGGTGGCCGATGCTTTCGTGTATTTGCAGCATCATTTGATTCGGCATTAACAGCAGTGAAAGTTTTCCCGCTGGACACTCCGGCGCATCGACCAGGGCTATCGCCTCCTCCGCGGTGCGTCGCGCGCCCGTGGGAAAATCAAACGCGCTGAGTTGCTCAAGACCTCCCTGTCGCGCCGAACCCCAACCACCGCCGCTGCGTATCTGAGTCTGAGCACCTTTATTTGCGACGGCATCATAGCCCGGCATGACGTAATGAAACACCTGCTCGATGTTTACTTCATCACTGGTGATGAGATGCATATGGGTTTGACGATGCGACAGATGCGCCTGCCAGTCGACGATGCTTTCATGAATATTCAATTCGGCGTTGATATCACTCAGCCAGCCGATTTTATCTTTTAAGCCAACGGAATCCCACGCCTGCGTCACCGGCGTTTCATATTTTCCGGATCGACTCGGACGAGGAATTACCGTGGTATCGAATAACATCTTGCCAGCCGTGTGCTGACACCAGTATTGCGCCTGTCTGATCGCATGTAACAGACCTTCCCGCGTCAACTCACTACTGGCCGCGTAGCCCACGCCACCATGGTCTATCATCGTCAGGTGCAGGCCGGTGCTACGATGCAGTCGTGGCGGCTGTACGATATTCTCGCGCACGTTCAGGGTTTCTGTAACATCATCGACAATACGCAACGACCAGAAGTCACATTTTGGCGCCAGTGATTTAAACATATCCAGTATCGACTTCATGATGTCTCCGCAGACGGTTGTCCCAGGGGCCGGAAAAAAACCAATAACAAAGGTAATAGCAGAAAATTGGCCAGCAATGCCACGATCATGGCCACCCCTGTCAACATGCCAAAATAAATGGTCGGTACAAAACTGGACAAGACCAGAATGGAAAAGCCCAGCGTGATGGTCACCGAAGTATAGTACATCGCTCTACCAATACTGCTGTGGCAACGCCGTATGCTTGCCCAATAGTTTCGGTCTTTGGGAAACTCTTCCATAAAACGATGAACATAATGAATGGTATCGTCCACACCGATACCGATGGTAATCGCCGCAATCGTAATCGTCATAATATCCAGCGGTATTCCTAACCAGCCCATCAAGCCGAGCACAAAGACCGCAGCAAAGATATTCGGAATAATAGCCAATACCGAAATCCTGATCGAACGGAACAAGACCATGAACATCAGCATAATGGCGAGAAAGACTACGCCCAAAGTCAAAATCTGTGACCGAAACAAACTCTGTAATAGATTGTTGTACAACACCGTCATGCCACTAAGCTTAATCTGGTCGTCGCTCAAGCCGAATTTACTCTTCAGATCACTGTGAATCTTTTGCAACAGCTCGTGGCGCTGCAAGGTTTTATCCGAATCAAATAAACGAATATCGAAGCGTATCTGGTTGCCGTCCTCGGTCATATACGGCGTAATCAAGGCCTGCCTGACATTGTCTGGCAATCGCTTGTATAAAACAGCGAGACTGACATTATCCAGTTCCTTGTCATTATTCAGCTGACGCAACAATTTTGCTGTCGTGGCGATCGACAAGACCTTGCCGGTTTCAGGCAGGCCCTCGAGATAATCATGAATCTGTTCCACCAGCCCCAGCCGAAACATATTGAACCAGAAACTCGCGCCGGTAATGCCGATATTGTCATCGAGCATATTTTCTGAACGCAGATATTCCAGTTCCTCGAAAAATTCCTTCGTCGGATTCAACACTACGTCGAGTGGCGCGGAACCTCCCAGATGCTGATCGATGGTGAGTATGCCCTGATATATTTCGGTCGATGATTTGAAGTAATCGATAAAGCGATTATCGACGCGCAGTTTGCTGATGCCCACGATACCGGCAACGGCGACGACTACCGCAATCGTCGTCACCAGCAGCGCGCGTTTTTCAATTAGACGTGCGGCATAAGCCGTCACGCGCGCGGTGATATTGAGTCGAGCCGAAGGCTGACCGGCACGCACGAATTGCAAGGCACTGGGAAAAATCAAAAACGTCAACACAAAGGCCAGCCCAACACCAAACACCATCATCCAGCCAAAATCCATGACCGGACGTATCCCGCTGACGACTAGCGAACCAAAGGCAACCATCGTCGTGATCGCGGTATAAAACGCAGGAGATGCCTTGCTGCGCATGGTCTCCCATACTCTTTGCCTGTGATCACCCTGCGGATCAAGACTGTGCAGTTCGCGATAACGCACCACCAGATGCACGGTCAGCGACAACGTGATTATCAACATCAATGAAATAAAATTTGATGACACCACGGTCACCCGCCATTCCATCAGGCCGAGAAAACCGACGATGCCTATACCGCTGGCGACGCAAATCAACATCGGTATCAGCACCCAACGGGGCTTTCCAAAAAATACCAGCAATAGCAAAATCAGAAATCCCAGCACCGCCGCACCGAAAGTCTTAATGTCGTGGGCGATGTAGTCGATCATGTCTGATGTGACGAGGGTGACGCCACCTAAATGAATCTGCGCATTGCTGCGATAGGGTTCGAGTATGGCGCGTATCTGCGCGAGGTCCAACTGCTCCTGCAACTGCACTCGATCATTGACGCGACGAAACTCACGATTGAGGCGTGCGAGTTCGTGTTTTTCCTCCGCGTTGAGTGGTGTATGCAAAGATTTTTCACGCATGCCATCCCGTTGCTGACGCAGATCGAGATATTCTTCATCGCGTTTGAAAAACACCTGCATCGCCGTGGCCTTGCCATCGCGACTGACGATGAGGTCGCGATACAAAGGGCTATGTGTAAATTCCTGTCGCGCCAGATCGCGATCGGTACGTGCGCTTTCCAGCGTGGGAACTTCTCCCTGCAGATCGGCAGAAGATACCGCCGGACTATTGATCAAGGGTACGTTAAGCAGATTGGTAACTGATTCGACGCGCTCATGCGCTTGCAGTTCGTCTGTTAAACGACGTATCTGTGCCAGCGTTTCATCCGCAAACAAATCACGCTTGGGCGTATAGGTAATAATCAGGTAGTCGCCGGCACCATAGCGTGCCTGTAATGCGCGATAAAAAAGTAAATCCTGATCGCCTTCCAGCACTAACGATTCAGCACTCGCATCCAGATGAAAACGTGGAATGAAAAATGCGAGGCTAACAAGCAGAATCAGCGGCAGACTCAATCCCAACAGGGGTTGATCGATTACCAGCTTCTTATATAGGGATTTCAACACCAGACACTATCTCAATGCGTGTAGGCCCGATTCTACGTGAATCCTGCGAGGGGTGCGATTTGAAATTGGAAACTTGCGTGATACGCATGTGAATATTTGCGCCGATACTGTGTCTATATAGGCTGTAACGAGAGGACATCGTCGATATGAAAAACCCACTAACTTTTATGCTTATCATAGGCTTGTCAATTTTTGCCGCCAACGCGCAGGCGGCGACAGCGGTCTTCGCCGGTGGTTGCTTTTGGTGTATGGAATCGGATTTTGAAAAAGTCGATGGCGTTAGCGACGTTATCTCCGGCTTTACCGGCGGCACAATCCCTAATCCTACTTATAACGGCAACCACCAGGGCCACTATGAAGCGGTAAAAGTGACTTACGACCCGAACAAAGTCTCGTATCAACAATTACTGGACTACTACTGGGTCCACATCGATCCCTTCGATGATCGCGGCCAATTCTGCGACAAAGGACACAGTTATCTCAGCGCCGTATTCGTCGCCAATGCCGAGGAAAGAAAACTGGCCGAGGCGTCAAAACAAAAAGTCGCTGCCCGCTTTCCCGATCAACGCGTCGTCACGCCCATACTGGACGCCTCGACGTTTTACCCTATCAAGGGCGAAGAAAGTTATCACCAGGATTACTACAAAAACAACTCTGTACGCTACAACTATTATCGTTGGGCTTGTGGACGTGATCAGCGTCTGGAACAGATCTGGGGCGCAAAAAAATCTCATTAAAACGGTATATGCGCGCGCATGGATGCGCCTTATCGCCTAGCGTAACGCTCCAGCGCCGTCACTCTATCCACCGGCAGGCGCGGTAATTTTCCGCCATAAATCTGCTCCTGCAAAAATGCCATTTCAGCGTCTAATTCACTTTCCGGAATCTCGCAATACCAGGCCTTGCGCATATCGTTTTCACCGGTAGACCAACGATAGCCGCGTGATTTGAGTTTGTCTTTTTTCTCGAAAGGCGCGCGCTCCGCCCATAGACGCGCCATCACTGTGGCCGAATTATCGAGCAGTCGTTTGAGCACCGGTTCACCGGAGGCCGGGAGACGTTGCGCCAGTATTTCGATTCCCGCATAACAGTCCACGGTAGCGCGATGTCCCTCGTAGAAAAATCCGTATTTAAAACCGAGGTACTCCAGCTTAACGCCTTCCATACCCTCTTCGTTCCAGTTGATGTCATTGATCGAACAGGCCCAGGCAATTTTTTTAAAACCCTCAGATTGCCCTTCGACAAAAGGACGATCGAATCCCGCATTGTGGGCGATCACCAGATTGGCGGTGGCCAACATGTCTTCAACCGCCTGCCAGTCTATCGCCTGGCCTTTGACCATTTCATCGGTGATATGGGTGATCTGGGTAATATGCGGCGGAATCGGAAAACCCGGATCCTGCAAGGCGTTCAGCGCAGGCAATACGCGGTAGATTCGCCCCTCGGCATCATACTCAAAAGGCACCATCGCGATTTCAATAATCTTCTCTTTTTTCGCGTCAAAGCCCGTGGTTTCGGTATCGAGATAGATGGCGATTTTTTTCTCGCCCTCGCCGCTATGGTAACTTTCCACCGGATTCAGGCGACGCAATACCCGGTATTCCCCACCTGCCTCAAGCGCATCAATCATCGCCTGCGGCGTCGGTGCTTTCGTGTCTTCGGCACTAAAACCGATTTCCAGCTGTTCCATTAAACTGCCCTTCCGGTAAACCGCGCTTCTAGTATTTGCCCGGCATTATACAACGAGTACCGGGAAACCCCTATTTGTGACTTTTGCGTGAGATTTGCGTGATACCTATGCCGCAACTACCTCGTAGGATGTGTTTCAACGATTTGACGACAGCTCAAATCGCTGTAACGAAGCCCAGGCACTTACGTCTATGCCTGGAAGCAAGGGAGACCACCTTGCATGAATGACGACTCAGTAACAGGAGAATGATTGTGGCTAAAACAGTTAAAACTACAGGTGTCGCTATTGCTGCAGCAGCGGCGGGTTTAATCATGGCTGGTTGCGCCAGTTCCGGCGGATCCATGGGCAATATGGCCATGAGTGGCGATGTACATTGCGCGGGTGTTAATGGCTGCAAAGGCAAGACCTCTTGCAAGAGCGCCAAAAACGACTGTAAAGGCAAAAACAGCTGTAAAGGCCAGGGTTGGTTGAGCATGAGCAAGAGCGACTGCGACGCCAAGGGCGGCGAAGTGATTTAAACGCGGTGGGCTGAGGAGGACTTGCCGGGCGTAAATCAACCGGCATCCTCCTCGCATTTTGCACATGACAACATCACAACGCTATCCCACTCTCGGTTTCGGACTGGGTCTACGCACGGACCATTACCAGCAGGTACTGGATACCCTTCCGTCGGTCGACTGGTTCGAGATCATTAGCGAGAATTATCTGGTGCCTGGGGGCAAGCCTCTGCACTTTCTCGATCGTATACGCGCCGATTACCCGATGGTAATGCACGGCGTTTCGATGTCGATCGGTGGCAGCGAGCCACTCAATCTCGACTATCTCAAACAACTCAAGCAACTCGCCCAGCGGATTGACGCCGGATGGATTTCAGATCATTTGTGCTGGACGGGTTTTGGTCGCCACAACGCCCATGACTTGCTACCACTGCCCTATTCAGAAGAGGCGTTGAATTACGTCTCTCAACGCATCCAACAGGTACAGGACATACTGGGCCGACGCATACTGATAGAAAATGTCTCCAGCTATGTCGAGTTTAACGATTCGCAAATGAGTGAATGGGATTTCGTGGTGCAAGTCGCTGAACGTAGCGACTGTTTACTACTCGTTGACGTAAACAATATCTATGTCAGCGCGCGCAATCACCAGTTCGACGCGCGCGAATATATCGATGCGATTCCAACACATCGTGTACAACAGATTCACCTCGCCGGACATACCGATTGCGGGACGCATATTATCGATACCCATGATGAACCGGTGTGTGACGATGTATGGCAGCTCTATGCCTATGCCATCAAACGCTTCGGCGAAGTGTCGACCATGATTGAAAGAGACGATAACATCCCGCCGTTAGAAACACTGCTTGATGAGCTAGATGAGGCGCGCAGATTGGCTGAAGAAACATTAGCCGAATCTACGGCAAAAGAGCTTAGCGCATGAGTACGCTCACCGAACTGCAAAGACAGTTTTACCAAGGTGTCGTCAATCTCGATGCTAAAGCGGAATCCATTATTGTCGACGGCGGTGCACTCGATGCCAGGCAACGCATGTTTATCTACGCCGAGGCCTATCGGCTACGTCTGATCGAGGCCTTGGACGACACTTATCCCGCTGTGCATACCTTGATGGGCGATGAAGACTTTGAACAGGTGTGCAGCAGCTATATCGACGCCCATCCTTCAACGCATTTTTCGATACGCTATTTTGGCAATCATTTCAGCCAATTTCTGGCGCACAATTTCAACTTGTCGCACCGCGAACTCTTGAGTGAAATGGCCTATTTTGAATGGCAGCTTCGCGATGTCTTCGATGCGCAAAACGACGAGGCGCTTACGCTGGCGCACTTGGGTAACGTTGCAGCGGAGGACTGGCCTGAGCTATGTTTTCAAACACGCGCGGCCGTGCGTATGCTTAGCCTGCACTGGAATGTACCGATTTTGTGGAAGGCCGCTGAGCAAGAAGCTGAACCACAAATACCGCACAGGGAAGACAAGGCGCTCAATTGGTTGATCTGGCGTCCCGAATTGGAAACCCTTTTTCGCTCGCTTTCCGTTACGGAAGCGCGCGCGCTATCGGCTCTGCGCGAAGGCCAGAATTTTGCAGGTATATGTGAGGCGATTGGTGGTGAGGAATCTACTGCTGCGCAAACCGCAGCGATGTATCTGCAGCAATGGATAAACAGTGGTCTTTTGGCCGCGCCTGTGTAGTCACCGATTGCGGAACAACAATTTCGTTACTTCAGGAAACGCCTGACCGGAAAACTTTGTACACTCCTGCTTGCAACTCCTTCGTGATTACTTTTCCCTACTTTCACCGCCACACCACTCAAGCCGAGCGTTTTTCCACCTGCGCTTGTATGCAAGCACAGGTGATCTAATAAACACTAACAGCACGCCCCACTCGCGCAATCATCCCCCGCATCCGCTGTTCCAGTACTGCAGTCAAACAAACCATAATGCACCGATGTATCACCCTCCACACGAAAGTGATCGCGGAAACGCGTGTCCTGCAACATCATCGCGGTATTGGAACAAACCAACATTGGTCTACCCTTTTCAAAACGGTGATGATCATCGAGTTCAAAAAATATTGGATGGTTTTCCATAGTGCCTTTATACCAGGCCACTTGACCATAGTCTTCGCAACGGTCTTCCAGAGGTAATTTGAATGCACGTACGGTAATTGAATAAAAACGCGCGCCGGCAACTTTTTCCGCGATCTCGGGATTGGTGATCTGGATTTCCGATTGTTTGATCTGACGAAAATCGCTACAACCTAAATTCGCTACCAAACGACGAAAGTCTTCGATATACATTGCACCGCCCAAACACTCACCGAGCAATACCTGGTCTTCGCGACAAGCCTGGGGCAAACGGCGATCGCAGAACACATCGGAAAAATACAATTCCCCACCCGGCTTTAACACGCGGAATATTTCTTTAAACACCTGCTCTTTTTCAGGCGAGAGATTGACCACACAATTCGATACCACCAGATCGACAGATTCACTGGCGATGTCGGCGGCTTCCAGATCCTCGATATAACCTTTTACGAAAGAGACATTGCTTCGGTCGTAGCCAAAACGTTGCATCTGCGTATCGGTGTGGCGGCGTGCGACTTCCAACTGCTCGTCGGTCATATCGATACCCATCACCTGGCCGTCTTGGCCGACCAATTGTGATAACAAAAAGACATCACGCCCGGTGCCACAACCCAGATCGAGCACGGTGAGCCCTTGCAAACATTCCGGGATAGGCGCGCCGCAGCCATAGAAGCGTTCGAGAATTTCCTTATCGATGTTGCGTATCAAGGTCGTGAGATGCCTGGGCATGGTATCCACGGCGCAGCACGCGGATGTCTGTAAATCGTTCTTGGTTTTCAGAACCTTGCCATAGTAGTCCTGGACTTTTTCGAGATGATTCATAAATAACCCTTCACACAATGGATACACGATTAGCGACAAAAACTGGCGCTCATGGTTTGAAATTCATGTGGTTTAAAGACGTAAACTAAGCGGCAATGTTACATGCCGAATGGGAGACTTTAAATAGCTCAGCCTATCCCTCGAATAAGAAACGCACCGGTCAAAACGCCGTGTTTACCGGTCTTAGACAGGGCTCTACACCCGCGGGCGAACAACGAAACACCGGTGTTGCAGCGATACCTGAATGCCCTCCGGTCCGGGAATTGCTACCTCCTTCCCACAAGGAGTTTCCCCCATGCTGACCTATGATGAAATTGTAAGCAACTGGTTACCCCGTTACACCGGAATGGAGATCGACCAATTCGGTGACTATATTTTACTAACCAACTTTTCCAGCTATGTTGAAAAATTCGCCGAGCGCTTCAACGCCGACATCTACGGCGAAGGTCGACCGATGCAAGCGGTTACGAACAATAAAGGACTGAGCATCATCAACTTCGGCATCGGCTCACCCAATGCCGCGACGATCATGGATTTGCTCAGCGCCCGCATGCCAAAAGGGGTGTTGTTTCTCGGCAAGTGCGGCGGACTAAAGCGGACCACAGAAATCGGACACTTTGTGTTACCCATCGCAGCAATACGCGGCGAAGGTACCAGTAACGACTATTTTCCGCCCGAGGTGCCGGCGCTACCGTCGTTTAAATTACACAAATTTGTTTCGCAAACCATAAGTGAATATGGTCACGAATATCGCAGCGGCGTGGTTTACACGACTAATCGTCGAGTATGGGAACACGATACGGATTTTAAAGAACGCCTGCGCGGCCTGCGTACCGTCGCCATTGATATGGAAACAGCGACCGTATTTATCGTGGGTCATGCCAATGAGATTTCGCGCGGCGCCTTGCTACTGGTCTCCGATGTGCCGGTAATACCGGAAGGCGTCAAGACCGAGGAATCGGATCGCAAGGTCACCCAAAAGTGGGCCGACATCCATCTCAATATCGGCATAGACGCGATGACGGGAATCGGCAGCAAGGGCGAGAAGATCAAACACTTTACGTTTTGAACCACGCTTACTGGCTTACGCTTATCGCCCCCGCCTGTACCGAGATTGTCATCGGATCTAGCCATGCATCGCGTTTTATATCCAACGCTGTCGCTTCCAGATAATAGTTATTCGCCACAGGCGTGTTTGCATCGACAGTCAAGACAACGCTTATTTCGCCCGAAGTCTCCAGAGCATCGACTGCTGCATACTGCACCCGGGCGTATACGTCTTGTCCATCACTCAATTCCAGTAGCAAATCGTGCGTGGAAAAATCCACGCCCGAATACGTCAGCGTTGCCGTGATTTCCCCACCGGCGTTTACCGTCGTCGCGAAGTTGCTAATGCCTAACACCGGAGGCGCAACACTATTCGCGCTTATCTGTACCGGGTTGCCTGCGGATTTTACCACCAGGGTACGCGGGTCACTCCAGCCGTCACGCAATTTATCCAGCGCCACCAATTCGATATAACAGTCGCTACAAGGCTGCGTCTGCCAGGCGACCGGAATATTGAGTGTTAAGGTCGACTGTGCATCACCTTGAACAATTTCCATAGCGCTTTTTGTTTCCTGCGCGTTACGTAGCACTATCTGCAGACTATGGGTATTGAAATCCACCTGACTATAACTAATGTCGACGGACAAATAGTTTCCGCTGACAATTTGTTGCGTATACGTGTCGATACTCAATTGCGGTAAGGCGACACTCGACGCAGTCACTGTGACCGGACTCGACACTAATTCCTGGGAATAAATCGCCTGACCACTGCTGGCGGCGTCCAGAGAAACCATCGCCCACCCCAACACATAATCCTGCGCTGCCGCACTCGCCCAAGGCATGGGAATACGCAGTTGTTGCGCACCATCGGCCGCCGTAGGCAGGGCAACAAACTCATAGACACCACTGCTGCTGCGCAGATAAACCTGTAATTCAAAACGGTCGAAAGCGACATTCTGGTGCGCGACATCAACGACAAAATAGTCACCGGCGGCGACGCTTGTTGCGGCCGGCGTCAAAGTAATTTGTGGTAAATCCGGGTTGGCCTGAATCTGCAAAACATATTGCTCAGATTCATGAAAAATCGTCATTGGACTGTCCCAGCCATCGGTCCGCGATACCACTGCCCAGGCCCAGCGATAACTACCTGCCGTGGTATCCATCGCCAGCGGAATCTGTAACTGCTGCGTACCGCTACCGCTCACGTCCAGTTCCAGATCAAAACTGGCGCCGGAAGCATCCATGATGTAAACCAAAAACTGATGACTGGTGCTAGGCGGAATATTGCTATAGCCAATTTCGATAGTGGCAGGACTGCCTGCCGTCACCTGGCTATCCGCCTGCACAATCGTCACCGACGGAAACGGCACTGGAACACTGAGAGTAATCAACTGAGTATCGTCGATAATCATGGTGCCGGGGTCATCCCAACCACCACTATTGGACACCGCCGCCACTGATACATAGTAATCGCTGCCAGCAGTCGCCTCCCAGTCTAAGGGAATTCTCACCGAACTATTACCCGTTGCGGCGGTATGCGTTGTACTCTCCTGGCCAATGACGCTACTGGCGTTTTTGATTTCCACATACAGGGTGAACAGGGAGGGATCGACATTCTGATAGGAAAAACTGACATCGGCATAGCCACCTGCATTTATGCTCGTGCTATGACTCAAAACGCTTAAACTCATTCCATCATCGGTTTCCTGAGCAGGCGTAACGGTAACAGGTAAATTACAGGCGGAAAGGATGATGAATAAAAAGGCCAGCATGCACAAACGCTTAGCGCTCAGGCGTGAATGAAACACTACCATATACTCCCCATATCAACGGTCTGCCGTTGTCTTTTGTTGTATTTGCCCGGCTATTATAGGCTAGCTGACAAGGCAAAAATAGCGGGACGAGGAGATATGGAATGCTTCCAGATATTCAAATAATCAGGCGTCCTGGCAACTAGAGATGGTGACTGTAAAAACGAGACGAAACCTGATTGCGCCCGTTCTTCTTGGCCTGATATAAGGCGGCATCGGCGCGGCCGATTAAGGCGATGGGATCAAGACCATCTTTCAACTCTGCAATGCCGATGGAAACGGTTACATCGGGAAGTGTATGTCCATCGGCATCCTCAATCACATACTGACTAATCGCAAGACGCACACGCTCGGCAATTTCCCGCGCCTCGATAATGCCGGCGCCCGGCAACAAGGCAATAAACTCCTCACCACCATAACGCGCGGCAAGATCTATGGAACGCAAGGTCTCCAACAACACCTTGGCAACACTTTTGATTGCCACGTCTCCAGCAAGATGACCGTAGCTATCGTTATAGCGTTTGAAGTGATCGATATCCAACATCATCAGGCTGAGTTTGTCTTGTTGTGTTGTCCAACGCGGCAAGGATTCATCCAACCATCGACGATTATATAAACCGGTCAGCGCATCGATCTTGGCTTCGTGTTTGTAGGCGCGTTTTTCTTCGATGCTGAGAGAAATATTCTGATTGCTATTGCGCACGCGCGCGCTAAGTAATAACAAAAGATTGCGCGCCAAGGCCTGTGAGTGATGTATCAGCGACCAGATAACCGTGTCACTGATTACCAGTAAACGGGTATCCATGTCGGCGTAGACAAAAGCGGAAACCGGCTCAGACTCCAACACCGACATCTCACCCACACAAGCGCCGGGATGAACATAGTTAAGCCTCTCCTCGCTATCACGTGAGAGTTTTACGGCAAGACGACCTTCGAGCACCAGAAAGAGCTGGCTATTGACTTGACCTGGCTCAAACAGCACTTGCCCGGCCTTTAACAACTGAACGCGAGAGGCATCTAACACACGCGCAAGAGTATGCTCATCCTCTCCTGCAAACAGCTGGGTTGCCTGTAGATCTTCTACAGCAGGTAGTACCAGATCGGCGAATGGAATGGATTCATCCAGCGTCATGATCAAATCCCTATGTATTGATATTGGCGTTGGTAGGGTATTGTTGACGAGTTAGCAGGCATAATCAATACTGTCGGGGCAAACAACCGCGTTTTCCTGGCGATTTTTCACCTATCACTCTCACTCATGGAGGAGTTAAACATGAGCGCACTATTCGCATACAAAAAACTAATAACGTCATTATTTACGTGCCTGTTGATGAGCGCCATGTTCATGACATCCGGCATCGCCGCTGAAAAAGGCAAGAACAAAGGCTTTGACCACAAGGCCATCGTCAAAGAAGCCGCAGAATTTCTCGGTGTAACCAGCGAGGAAATCGCCAAGGTACTGGCCAAAACATTTGAGGAACATGGCAAACCCAATGCCTATATCAAAGGCGAAGAAACCGCTGGCGCCTTAGGCGTCGGTGTCAGATTCGGCACAGGCGAGTTACACACGGTCGATGGACAGACACGACAACTGGAATGGGATGGTCCTTCTATCGGGTTTGATCTCGGCTTGAACACATCAAAGGTATTAATGTTGATTTACCATCTCGATTCACCGGATGACATCTTTAAACGTTTTCCTGGTGTTGAAGGCAGTGTGTATCTGGTGGCAGGAATTGGCATTAATTATATGAAATCCGGTTCCACAATTATTGCACCGGTGCGTGTCGGTGTTGGCTGGAGACACGGCGCCAATGTCGGATTCATCGATTTCAAAGACAAGCAAAAAAAATCGTCGATATAAATTAGTTGCCCGCAATGATTGCCCACGCACCCGGTGCATGGCAGTTTTCGCAAACCGTTGAGGAAAAAATGTGCGTCGGTGATTTTCCGGTCGCCGTCACACCGTTGTGACAGCTGAAACACGTGCCAACGACTTCTTGATGATCGACACGTATCGCTGGCACCCAGGCGTTGATTGTGTGGCATGCTTCGCATCGTCCGGTATTTGCGATGTGTGTTGGTGCAACTAAAGGCGGTGTCGTGTCGATGAGTGGTAGCCAAGCTTGTGTGGTGTGGCAGGCGTCGCATTCTTCCGTGTAACCAAAATGGCTTTCAGGTAAAACAGTTATCGCTAGAGTCGAACTCTTGTGACAACCGGAACATGTACCGATCACTTGAGTGTGGTCAACTACTAAATATGGGACCCAAGCAACACTTGAATGGCATGCAGTACAGTTATCGCTTGCAAGTATATGCGACATATTTTTTCCTGGTGCGATTACACCATTGTGGCAAACCGGGCAGGCCCAGAGATACTCGTTGTGATCGTTTGTGACAGCTGGACTCCATTGAATTGTATTGTGGCAGGCATCGCAGCTATTGGTTGTTGGCAAATGCGTATCTGTCTGTCCTGGAGCGACGATATTGTTGTGGCAACTAAAACAATCACCAAACACCTGCGTATGATCGACATTAGATACCGGTGTCCATGAACGATGGTCGTGGCAGGCTTCACAGGCGTAACTCGTGGGAAAATGAAAACTGGGTTGACCCGCTGCATAAATTCCATTGTGACAGATGACACAAGGTCCAAGGATTTCCCAGTGATCAATAGCTACCCCTGCAATCCACATTATTGTTGAGTGGCACGATTCGCAGCTATTGGTTGTAGGAATATGGGTTTCCGGTTTTGCACTTGCTGACACACCGTCGTGACAAGTAAAACAATTTCCACGCACTTCATTGTGATCGACCAAGATACTGCGATCGGCCTGATGGCAGGCAAGACAGTTGTCGCTAGTGGGAATGTGACTAGCGGGTTGAGTAATATCGGGCGTTACTACAATCGATGTAACCGGATTAAAGACATATTGGATTGCTTGTAGCGAACTACTGCGCCACAAACTATATTCACGCACGTTATTTTGAGTACTCGTCTGCGTCCAATAAATCCATGGCGACCGATCTTGACGAAAAATAAAGGCATAATCCTCTATTTCCTGGCCGCTACCCAAACTAACAACGGCTTCTGCTGGTAACCAGCCACCTAACGTGCTGTTCAAAACCATATTGAGACTATTCGCCGTGTTTGTGCTTTCCACCCAGGTAATGGCGTAGTGAGTGCTTTTCGCCGCATAGAGACGAGTTATTGCCGTTTTATCGAGGGGATCATTCAATCTTCGCAGAACCGGAGACCCATGGGTTACCGGGCCAAGCCAAGCCCCTTTTTCACGGCTGATCGAATTAACTGAAATACGACTGGTATCACCTTGAACCTTTTCTTCTACATAGGCAATCACGGGTGAATAGTACATACCGCCGATCTCGATTTCGTCACGTATGAAACGACCGGCTACTGGGGCTAAACCATCGACATATTTCAAGACCATCCACTGGCCTAGAAACTGGCTTACATGCAACACGGAATCTCCGTTTTGCGGGTGACGCATTTGTATGAAGACATCTGCCAAGGCCAACGGCACAGATATTTGGGCCTTCACTGCAACGACTTGATCGCTTGACGCTAACATGCCTTTTATCGTTTGAATATCCGTAGGCACCGGTTGCGATTGTTCGTTAACTGTCAAACTCAACACACGTTCCGTGCCAGCGCTGCTTCTTTCAAACCAAACCAGCATAGCACTTGTATTTGAAATCGCGGCGGGTTCTGAAAAAACCGACTGAATCACATCGGGTCGATTGATCACTGTTCTCTTGCGTCCACGTTGCTCAATGACAATATCAATTCCCGTTGGGCTAGGACGTGTCCAGAACAGGGTATCGCTGACATACCAAAGATTGGTTGCCTCTCCGAGCTCCCAAGGGACATTGGAAGATTGTATATCGGACTTAAAATACCACTGCCCTTGAACTTGCCAAGCCGCGTATGTTGTGTTGGTCAAACTATCAGAAAAGAATTCTAGCTCGGTAACGACACCAACATGTTCTGGTGGAAGAAAACTCGTTGTGCTAATTGCGCTGGAAATAGGGTCTACTTGAAATGCTTGTGTACGACTTGTTGATGTGCGCAAATTCCATGCGACTATGTCGCGATCTATTGTTGACGCAACTATCGGTCCTTGCGCTTGTACGTCTACGCCTGTGGCAAAACTTTGTGAGTCTATTTGGGTAGGCACACTCCAATTTACTGATGCTCGAGCACTAAGTAAGCCTGTGTTCCCTGTCGTAACGTATTCAGGAAAGCGTTCGCCACAGGCGGACAAAACACCTATAACTATTGCAACCCACAAGGTAATGTGTCTCAGTATTGCATTCATTACTATTTTCCCGAGTCTCTTTTTGTTTATTGCTGAACTACTTGGTTGTCGTATTTCTTTTTACACGACGAAACCAACTTCAATTTTCATATACCGCCAATTGCAGGCAACCAAGCACCTGTGCCATGACAGTTTTCACAAACATTTGATGCAGGAACATGATTCGCTGGTTTTCCGATAGCTGTCACGCCGTTGTGGCAACTGCTACACGCTCCTAACACTTCTTTGTGATCAACACGAATGACGGGTATCCAGGAAGTTATTGAATGACAAGCAACGCAGTTATCGGTCGTTGCGATATGTGTTGGCGGTAATCCGGGTGTAGGTTCAGGCAACTTGAGCGGTAGCCATGCTTTGGTTGTATGGCAGGCATCGCACTCTTCGCTTATAGATATGTGACTAGCTGGCAAACCGAAAGCTATACTATTGTTATGACAGTCACTGCAAACACCAATAACATAAGAGTGATCCACAAAAGTAACAGGCGACCATATGTCACTGCTGTGGCAAGTTTCACAAACTAAGGTAGAGGGAATATGCGAAGACGATTTTCCAGGCGCTACAAGCCCGCTATGACACGCATAACAAGGTGACAACTTTTCATCGTGATCAATAAAAATAACTGGCACCCATCTATTACTACTGTGACAACTTCCACACGAATTCGAGGAAGGAAAATGCCAAATTTCCTTTCCTGCTGCTAGAATATTGTTGTGACAATCTTCACAGATACCTAGAACTTCATCATGTGACACAGAAACGGATTTATCCGGAAGATGGCAACCAAGGCAGTTTTCGGAGGTTGGCAGATGATTCGACGGTTTTGACATCCCTGGCGTCACAACCATCGACGTTGTTCTATTACTAAAATCCGGTACCGAAACTGCCAAGGTGGTTGTACTATGATATATGTCAAATACAATCGCATTATTTTCTGGTCGTGATGTCTTCCAATAGATGTCTGCTTGATAAACTTGGTTACGTACTCCAATCGGACCCGCGATAGGTTTATTCTGACGAAGTAATACAGCGGGATTTTCCACGATACCGGCTCGATCGTAAGTAGCAATTGTCTCCGGCTGCGACCATAGACCGACAGAGTCGTTATGAACACTTTTCAACTCGCTGGTATTTCCTCGGTTTTCCACCCAAACCAATACATGAATCGGCCCCAGCGATACCCAGTCACCCTCTGTCCCAAAGGCCAGATCGAAATACGTCGAATACTCTGCATTTTGGGCGGACGAATTTGTACTACGCACAAGAGGAATACCATGGGACTGCGGCTCCCAACTACCACCCTTTATTGAGACTGTTTTAACGCTGGTTGTTATCGTATCTACACTGATTAGTTCTTCTATATACGCCAGCACTAAGCTTTCGAAATTGCCGGCTGCTTTGATCGGCCCACGAATGCCTCTATCAGGCATAGGCCCTAGACCAAAAACATATTTAGAGTCACTCCACTGGTTTCCATAGAAATTCGCTTGCGTCACAGAATCACCCAAAACGAAGTCGCTATACTGAACAAAGAAATGTGCTTCAACGCTTGGCGTAGATACGACGGTTTGTGCAAAAACTATTTCCCCAGTTGGGTTATCTTTCCTGCCAATTTCGATCACGGCACCGAAAACGGGTTGACCGTCAACGTTGATAAATGCACTAAAGTTGCGGGCAACGCCTAAGCTGTCAACTTCGACCCAATTCAGCAAAACACTTGTTGGTGAAAATTTCTTAGGCTCAGCAAAAATCGCTTTCGACACACCGTCACGTAGCAAAGTAGAACGAGTACCGACTATATTGCTCGTATAGATTCCAATTCCGGTTGCTGTGGTATTCCACCACACATATTGCCCATCTACCTCCCAACCTTCCTTCGCCAAGCCTAGCGAGACAGGATTTCCACCGGCGGAGACATCATATGACTTTAGTAACTCCCCATTGGAAACCCACAGCGCCGATGTCAAAGACGTAATTGAATTCAACTGAAATCTTGGTAATGTCACCGGCGCTGGCTGTTGTATCGACAGAAAATCGAAGGTTTGGGTTTGCTCGGACGTAAGATCATGTCGGGCAACACGAAACTGTTGGCTATTCGCCAACTGAGGTTCACTATTTCCTTGGTAGAGATTCCAGGCCAGCCAATTTTGTTCACTCGACGCGCCACCGACTACCGGGCCATGCAAATAGCCTGTGCTACCCGCTGGCAGAGTTTCCCCACCGATTCTTTGTGGCGCGCTCCATTCACTCAGACCACGTGAACTTATCTTCGCATCGCCAGGTGATTGAGTGTCGTACGTCGGGATGGTTTCATTCGCACACGCGTAGACCAAAATAAGCAGCACAACCAAGCCGAACGTATTCGTCCTAGTTGCCAATCCATTCCCACATATTGATGTGAATATAATCGCTCGTTTAGACCACGAGATTACAGACACTATGTTTCTCAGTTTTTGTATCATTCATTTTCCCTGAGATTGTTTTGCTATTTTGTAACGTTTTTCGTTTGTATTTATTTTTCTACAGCCCAAAAACAAAAATTTAAAACACTTTATAGACCTCCACCTGTTGCGGGTAACCAGGCACCTGTACCGTGACATCTTTCACAGGAATTTGATGCTGGCACGTGATTCACCGGCTTTCCTGTCGCGACCACGCCATTATGGCAACTGTTACAGGTTCCTATGACTTCTCGATGATCTACACGTATCACAGGAATCCAAGATGTGACTGCATGACATGCGGCGCAATTGCCAGTCGTGGCTATATGCGCTGGTGGCAAGCCGGGTGTGGGTTCGGTTTGTTTGACTGGAATCCAAACATCGGTGTAGTGGCATCCATCGCACTCCTCGATGATGGGAATATGTGTTGGTGACAAACCTTTTGCGATATTGTTGTTGTGACAACTGGAACATACACCGAAGACATCGGCATGATCAACCGTCGCTGCCGGCATCCAAGAAGTGATAAAGTGACACGCCTCGCAGATCATTGTTGTGTTTAGATGCAAAGATCCTTTACCTGGTGCGTCAATTCCATTGTGACAATCAACACAGAAGGACAATAATTGCGAGTGATCAAAAGTAATAATTGGATTCCAATAATTAGTGATGTGACAAGCATCACATACATTAGTGCTAGGTACATGCGAAATCAGTTTTCCCGAAGCCAAAACATCATCGTGACAATCCCCACACATACCCACCACGTCGGCATGCGAAACGAGAATTGATCTGTCTGGAAAGTGACAAGCGGCACAGTTATCAGATGTGGGCAAATGATTAGCCGGTTTCGTTGAGCCGGGCGTGACTACTATGGGGGTGCTAGGAGTTGCGACGAAAGGCGCTGCCAATGTAACCGTGGTAGTACTGTACTTGATATCAAATACAATCGCACTATTTGACGGTTGTGCATGTTTCCAGTAAATATCGGCAACTTGATTGCGGCTAAAAGCAAGTGTTGGGCTCTCGACAAAGCCATTATTGCTATAAGCGACGATTGTTTCAGGACTAGACCATCCAATTGACTTATCGGTGTGCTCACTCTTAAGTTCGCTGGTATTCCCACGATTCTCAACCCACACTAATACATATGAAAGGTTATATGCCAGATCGAGATAGGTAGCGTACTCTGCATTCACTGCTTTCGGATCGATACTACGCACCATCGGCACGCCATGGGCCGTAGGAACTCCCCATTTTCCGAAATTAGAAATCGTTTTAATATTGCTGGTGATCGTATCTGCATTGGTTAGTTCTTCAATATAGGCGAGCACAAATCCAATCGATCCGCCTGCTAACTTAATCGGCCCTCTTATTCCTCTGTCCGGTGTTGGTTCTAAACCGGTTACATAAGAAAAAAACTCCCACTGCGTTCCCGTGTATCGAACAGAGGCAACAGCATCACCTAGCACCGCATCGCTGTATTGCACAAAAAAATCCGCTCTAATCATAGGTGTCGAAACAAAGGTTTGCATCGAAGCTATATCGCTGTTTGCAATCTTGGGATTTCGAATCTCCTGCACGCTGCCAAAAGGCTGAGCGCTACTACCGTCAATCGCTACGCCAAAGAAACGCCTAACACCAAAATCATCGACCTCCATCCAATTCAACAACACCGTCGTTGCTGAAAATCGTTTCGGTGTTGCAAACATTGCCTGCGCGGCACCGGCACGCACCAAACGATCACGAATACCGGCTTCTTTATTGGTATAGATTTCAATGCCGGTGCTTGTCTTCGTCCACCAAACATATTGTCCATCGACATCCCAAGCTTCTTGTGCGAGCCCCAATGGCGTAGGATTTCCCGCAACGGAAATATCGCGCATCATGAACAACACGCCATTAAAAATCCACAAAGCAGAGGTCAAGTTAGTAACAGGATCGAAACGAAGTTGTGGTAGCGTGGTCTGCGTAGAATGTTGCGCGGGAAGAAATTCGTAGGTTCGTGTTTGCGCGGTAATTCGATCAAATTGTACTGTGGTGATACGTTGGCTGAACGCTGCGAGTGGATCATCGCTGCCTTGATAGAGGTTCCAGGCCAGCAAGTCATAGCCGTCCGCAGCACTGCTCACCACTGGGCCTTGCAGATACCCAGCATTGCCCGCGGATAGCGTGTCACCACCTACCTGGTGTGGCGCGCTCCATTCACTCAGGCCGCGTGATACGAGTTGTGTATCGTTTGACAAACGGGATTTTTGCGAGGGAATAGTCTCCCCCGTGCACGCAACCATAATGCCCGCAAAACCCATCAGCACGATGATGCCAAATGTGATCGTCCTAATCACAGGTTCTCCCCCAAACCATAGGTGTGATGAAGGTGCTAATCTGCTGCGGTGTGTATTTTTATGTATTCTTCGTCATACTTAGTCAGCGAACAGTTACGACGCAAAATCTAATTCGGAATATGTGTTTACCCGTGTAAACCGCGATTTTCCATTTGGTTTTGTCTTGCTCGCGTTTGCTAGCTAACTCATGCAAAAGATTTCTAATTTTTAAATTTAGATTAATTATGAGTACAACATACTGATTGGAGGGACTGAACCCAAAATGAAAATAGTGATTACTTCGCTCGGAATTCAAAGCGCTTGACTTATCATTTCAGGATTGCGAGCATTGACGTGGGATTATTTCCCGCTCATTAAACGGAGAACAACCATGGCTGTGGTTAATTCAAATAAGAATATGCTTATCCTCTTGTGCCTCTGCATTAGTCTTTCCGCCTGCGGCCTGGGAAAACAAGGCCCCCTGGCGACCGAAGAAGACACGCCTGCAGAAGAAACACCGTTTCCAGATTCGTATTCCTTAATGGTCAACGAACAAAACGAGATGGTGTTGCATACCAATCAGGAAGAAATGCCTGAGAATACCCAACACGTTTCGCTACCTAAATATAGGGAACCCACCGCTGCCAAGAAGTTATTAATGGGTTCTGGCGCCTGGTTGAGCATGCCTGAGCAACAAACCTATCAAACGCTACTACCCCAGCCCGAACTTTTTTGCGCGCCGATCGACAATACGGACTATGCGACAGCCGTCGAGCAATTAGGCGGTTTTCACAAAACCATACATATCGGAATCGAACCGGACGCCAGCACGCCGCGTTTTCTCGATGGTATTGAAAAACCGTATTATGGCATCGGCCTGGGAGGAGGCTTGGCCACTGCAAGCCCAATGGCCGATGGTAGCGAAGCTGCACAAGTCTCGATACAACGACCCAATCGCGTGGCCCGTTTTCAAAATACCGGATTTTATTTATCCGATATCTATGGTTTGATCGCGGTGTTGTTCGATGACAAATCGCAGATCAAGGTGTCCTGTGCTGTACCACTACCGGGTAATGCGGTCAATTTTCTGGTCAACCAGGATTCTTTAATCGTCTTAGTACGCAGCAGTAATAGCCGACACACTGGGCTATTGCAATTCAAGACCGATGGCCAACTGGGTCTGACCTTCCACGATGCCTTGTTTTTTGAGAACACACGCTTGCTCGACGCCAGGCTGTTTAATGAAACACTAGCACTTTATGTCGCGGAAGAAGAACCCTACGATCGGCCGGTGATCAGCCCACAAGCCGATTTCATGCCGATATATATTCCACCGGTGAAGACACTCAATCACCAGCTCAAGGTTATCGACACCAGCTCTGGACTGGAATTAAAACACACCGAAGTATTTGCGCTAGAAGAGACTCCACCGGATTTTGCCGGACCGGAAGACAGCTGGTATTCAAACTACAATACCTTTCTCAGCGCCAGCGGCCAATATCTCATCGTCAGCGAACGCAAGACGCACCGCTATATCTCGCACTATGAAACACGCAAGCACAGTCGTTGTCAGGAATGGACATCACGCGAAGTGTCTTACCGCTACTGCAGAACGATTTGGAAACAGGTGGAAAACCCCGACTATGTACCACCAGGCGCCTCAGGCACGGTGGTCTGTACCGGTTCACTACTCGACTGTATTAAACAACGTGGCCCACAATTGAGTCGCTATATCAATGTTGCCGATGGCCAGGAGTGTCGCGACGGAACCTATACCACAAGTTCGTGCAGCCGCTATAACTACGAAACCTATCAAGTACCGATCTTCGCCAATGCGGAGTATACCCATTTCAATATCTACCGTTTCGTGAACGGCGAGTTTATAAAACTCGATGATCAACTGGGCGTCCTGAAAGACAATGAATTACTCAGCAGCAACGCGCCATTGCAAATCGAAGGGCATGTGCAAAAACACGATCACCTGAAATTTATTGGTGATCAGTTATACGCGGTGAGCCACGCTAACGGCGGCAAATCACACTTTCTGAATACGTTTTCCGTGGTTGGCAACTCAGCCATACACGTCGACAAACAATTGCTAATGACGACGCCTGGTTATGCCAGTATCGCGACGTATTTTACGCCGGATAAAATTTATGTCAGCGAAAGCAGTTATCAATACAGCAGTACCTTGCAATGGAGCAATATGCAACTGGTTTCCATTAGCAATCCGATTAAACCAAGTAAAACCGGCACCACCCGCGTGCCCACGCAATTCGATCAACTGTTTTTTGGCCAGGACACGCTCATAGGCGTAGGGCGAGTGACGTTAAATGATGAGGATGCCAACTTCGACATGACGCTGGGCAGTGTTACCAGTCTGGCCAGCGACGGGAATGAAATCGGCAGCGTGTTACTAGGTAGCGATTATCAGTTTTACAATCACAGCGTAACAGGCGACGACCAGGTGCTGGAACTCGACAGCGCACTCAATCGATTAATACTTCCCTATCACGTACAACATCCTATCGCCAACCTCACTGCGGCGCCGGCCTTGAATCGTCTGAGTATGATCGACTTTGACATGACAGGCCCAAAGGAAGAAGTCACCTTCGAACTTCCTGCGCAACCCAATCGCACGCTGAGCATCGCCAGCGATCTCGCTTTCTCATTCAGCGATGCCTTTATTCATAGCCTGACCAAGGGTGAGAATTGGCAAAAAAACGCGGTCTTTGATGGCGAAGTTCCCGCTTCGATCTATTATTCGCGCACGGTGGAGCAGCAAATACAAAAGTTTGTCCGCGCTGATCAATTTGTCTTTAAGCTGGTCGACGCGGCAGATGGCGCGACAGGTAACATACTGGATAGTCTGTCGATACAGCGTGCCTCAAGTCAGTTCTGCGTTAACGAGCAAGTGTATTTCGATAAGAACCGCATCCTGGTTGTACAGGAAAAACCGGGCGTGTATTTATCCTATCAGGATTGTGAAACCGAAGTCGCTGACAGACAGCTATTGCTTACCGGCTATCGTATCGCCGATAACAAACTCAGCTTGATCGAGTCGCAGAAAGAGTTACAGGACTTGTATCAATTGATCGGTTGGGATTTGCAGTGTGTGCTTGACATAAACAACCGCGAAGGAAAAGAGTTGCAAGAACCACCTGCCGACATGAGCTCAGTCAGTTGTTACCCCCGGCAGGAATACGACACGCTGATGAACAGCGCTATTTGATTTCACGCACCGCGCGAAAACCGATAGAAGGACTGTGACTGGCAATCGTCGCCGCCATGCGATCGGTAACGCGCGCCGCTGCGGGGCCTTCGTGCCACGACCCTCCGCGTAACACACGATTGCTCGACTGACAGTTGCGTGTCCACTCACGAGCGTCCTCAGGGGCGCCTTCGTAACTGGGGTGATAACAATCCCCCACCCATTCGCGCGCATTACCACTCATGTCGTATAGACCAAAGGCATTTGGTTTTTTCTTGGCGACTGCTTGTGGTGAAGTCAATTGACCAGTGGAATACCAGGCAACTGAACCAGCGATATTGTCACCACAAAAATCATTATTCTGAGCGGCACGACAGGCATATTCCCATTCCGCCTCGGTAGGTAGACGGTATACGCCCTTGTCCTCGGCAGGTTTGTGTTTATTCAACCAATGCAAAAACGTACGCGCATCATTCCATGACACATACACCACCGGCCCCTGATCGCCGTGCTTATTGGCATTGATAAAATCGTCGTCGACGATTTTGATATTGCTGGACTCAAGGATATAGCGCTTGAACTGGGCCAGCGTAACTTCCGTCGACATCATTTGAAAACTATCGACCTTGACCGTATGCTGCGGCATTTCATCAAACTGCGCATCGACTCTTTGAGACGATGCTCCCATCTTGTACTCACCTGCGGGTATGCTAACAAAGTCCATGCCTAAAAAGTTAACGTAATGATCCGCACTCCACACCGTTGTCGACAAACTGCTCATGATAAAGGCAACAGACGACACGGCGGCGATTTTGAATTTTTTTGCTGAGATCAACATACGCTTTGCCCTCATGGCTTGCTCGCCGCAATGCGAAAACCATTACCGTAATACCAATTGCCCGGTTCACCGGCTAGACGATATGTGCTGCGCGAAAAGTCTGCGGCAAAACGCCACGAACCACCACGCAGTACACGCGCAGCGACGGTCTCGCTCTTGATCGGCACGCCGCGACGATATTTCGCACCGGCGTCATAACGCAAACGTTCAACCGTCAACGCGGCCTCGGTCTTGCTTAGTTTTCCTTTTTTTGCCAGTGTTTCCACCTGCGCGATATCTTGCTGTAACACCACGTCCTCGTCCGGGCTGAGACTATTCCACGCACTACCATCAAGGGGCGCGCCAACATAGTTATCGTGATACACATCTTCCACCCATTGCCAGATACTGCCTGACATATCATACAAGCCCCAGGCATTGGCAGCCTTGGTTGCCACATCGTGTTGATGTTCAGATTCCTTACGGTTTACCCAACCGACATCGAACACATTATCACTACCGCAATAAGTCTGTTTCTTTCCGGCGCGACAGGCATATTCCCATTCCGCTTCGGAAGGCATGCGATAGACCAGCGGATCATTGGCCGGTTTGTTTTTATTCATCCAACGGATAAAATCCTGCGCCTCGTGCCATGACACTTGCACGACGGGCGCATTGTCACCAAACGAATTGAGTCGTTGAAATTCTTCGGTATACAGTCCCCAATCGTCTTTACTGTCCACCTCACCGATGGCCTTTAGGTAACGCACATATTGTCCAGCAGTGACCGGCGTTGTCGCCATTTTGAAAGTACTTACGGAGACTTTGTGACGAGGGGTTTCGTTTTCGTTGGCGGTTTTATCAAAGGCGCCGCACCCGGGATCGACAGTCGGCAAGCCGAGAAAAACGCGCTTGCGATTTTCCTTGCGCATGCCTTCGGTCATTTTGCATGAACCCATTTGGAAATTTCCCGCCGGAATATCCACCAGTTTCATGCCCATGAAATTGGTAAACTCAGCGGCCGACAAGATTGGAGTAACTGCGAATAACAGTAACAACAACGACAAACGACTTTTATTCAGGACACGCATATTAACCCCATTCATTCTTGTGCGCGTTTGTATCAATTACCGATCAGGAGAACCAGCGCAAAAAGGCCGCGGCACTCAGTGCCACCACGCCGAATAACGTGAGCGTTTTCCAGGCACGACGCCGCGAACCATCGGCCCAGGCATGCGCCGAAATTACATAAAACAACGCGAGAATTCCACCAGACGTCGCGCAAAACAATTTAATAATGAACGCGACTTGTGCAGTCGCGTGCAGGTCTGGTGTTTCACCATAAAAATAAAAACTAATAGCGCCAAAACTAATACCACTTGCCGCCTGTGCGCCCCAGCCGATTAAAACCAGCCACGCCAGCTTTCTTTGCGCACCTTGTTTTTCTGCGGCCAGATATAGGGTGGCCAAAGCACCGCCGACGACGGCCATCGCACCGAAGTTATGGACAAGTTGCGTCAGTGCGTAAAACAGGTTTTCCCACTGCATCGGCTATTGCTGCGTCACCATAATACAGGTGGACTGGCCGATGGGCGCATGCGCCTTGTTGACCACTTTTAGACAGATCGAATGCTCACCCGGCGGCAAAGGGTCGAGCGTAAACGTTGCCTTTTTGCGGCGCAGAATACCCGCCTCTTTGTGATTCACATAGATATGCGAGTGATCGCCACCGGGATCGGGTTTGATTTCGTATTTAACCGGAATAGACGCACCCGTGGAAAGCACGGCACCATCGGATGGGGTGAGAATTTTCAAATTCGGATCGGCTAACGCCGACGACATAGTGGTCGCCAAAATAATGGCAGACACCAACAAACTCAATGGGAAACCAATTCGGCCCATGCTTCTCCCCCCTCAGAAGTAGCGGAAATGTATAACATAGGGGAGTATTCGAGGCAAGGCAGCGCCCCTGCCCGCCGTAAAAATTACGCTATTTTATGGCTTTTAGATCAATCGCATCGAAACTGGTGACTTGTTGATGGGCAGCATTGGCGTCCACACTCGCATCGCGCACAAACCAGATGGTATGCATACCCGCCTCCCGTGCCGCATCCAGTTCTTCACGGATATCAGACAAGAATACGATTTCATCCGCGGGTAACCCGAGTTGACTGACGATGGTTTGATAGGCCGGGACTTCACGCTTGCTGCCAATATTGGTGTCGAAATAGCCGCTAAATAAGGGCGTCAAGTCGCCCGCATCACTAAAACCAAATAATAGTTTCTGCGCAAATACCGAACCAGAAGAAAACACATACAGGGCTAAACCCTGCTGGTGCCACTGGCGCAAGGCGCGCACGCTATCGTCGTAGATATGTCCAGTAAAACTCCCAGTACGATAACCATCTTCCCAGATCATGCCCTGTATGGCTTTTAATGGCGTGATTTTTTTGTCTTCCGCAATCCACTGTTTGAACTGAGCTATCACCTCGGCCACACTCAACTCCGCCTGCCCGGTAATGGTGCGCACCTCATCGAGCAAGGCCTGAACTTCTGGTTTTTGCGCATTGGCTTCGACATAGGTCTGAATATGCTCGCGGGCATAAGGGAAGAGCACTTCATGTACAAACGAAATCGATGAAGTCGTGCCCTCGATGTCGGTGACTATGGCTTTTATTGTCATCATGCTCCCCTGGAATAGATGTCGATTATCGATCTGGCGAAATTATAAGACCCTCACCGGAAAAAGAAAGCCATCCTTTGTTGTTCTCTATTGCAACAAGGCAGACAAACCCGGCTGCCCCTGTATCCAGCGCGTATGCACATCAAGATAGACATCGTGATACAAGCTATCGACATCTTGCGCCGACATAAACTTATTGGAGAATCCCTGACACACCGGATCAAATACCAGCTCAGCGGTCTTGATAAACTGCGCCATCAGGCTACGCGCGTCTTCATCGCCGACCGAGATGCGTATCGTGGTCAGACTAATACCCGCCTGTTTCAGCTTCTCTGCACTCATCTCTGAGTGACTGGTAAGCGCCGGACACAAGGCCATGGTATTCGGCTGACCGAGTGAGACCATGTGCGAGAAACTCGGCTCAAGACAATCGAAGAAACGGGTAAAGGCGGCGCGATCAATACTCGCGTCATTGATATCTATCGTGAACAAAGGCGCAGGCAGTCCCAGGCGCATATTCTGTTCGCGCAGCTTGGCGTTTTCATTACTGGGCAAGGCATTGCAATTGACCTTGATACTGGGATGCGAATCAAAGAAACGCGCCAGGGCAATCGTGTTTATCGTCTTGCGCATCATGCGTAATTCCAGGGTGCGCGAACCGTTAATTACCTCGAAGGCCTTTTCCGAATCGAGAAACGCTCCTTTGACGTAATACACATTCCAGAACAAGGTATCGTTCCATTGATATACGCGCTCCACGCCTTTGGCGTCTTTACACTTCACGCTTTCATTCTTGGGAATAAACATTTTTTCATTCGGACCGATGACCACACCGGCAGTGGTTACACCGGTACCGGCGATGTCTTTGGTATAACTATGAATCAGAAAATCCGGGCGTTCGAGGCGATTGTCGCGTAACAAGGGTTGATACAAAAATGGCGTCGCCACCGTGGTATCGAGTAATACAGTCAAATCTTCCTGATGGGCGTGCGCGCATATACCTGCGACATCGAGTAGATAGCCGTGGGGATTACACGGCGACTCCAGGTAGACATAGATGTTGCGTCCTTCCTTGAGGCGTTGTGCGTAAAGTTTGCGTGCCTCTGCAAGCGACTGTTTAAACGCATCGACTTCGTAACCATCGAACCAGTGGATTGCAATATCGAGATTACTCGGTTTGCCAAACCAGTCGGCGAGTAATTGATACGTGCCGCCATACACATTGCGCGAACATACGATAATGTCTTGATAGCCGAGTACATGACTCAATACCGCATCGATCGCCGCCATGCCGGAGTTAAAATTCCAGGCCATGTATTCGGTGGCATAAGGACCGCACTCCAGATCGACAATATGGTTGGCGAGACTAATAGAAGTCGGATTGAGCAAACGGGAATACACTTCGAGCAACGGTTCTTTGCCCTGAAAGGCATCGTCTATCCACTCGGTACAGGCGTATAAATAGGTGGCGGTGCGGGTAATAACTGGCGTTGCCGAAAAGATCGCCGAGACATTATCGAATATCGGATACGGCCCTTTGGCTATACGCGAGGATTGTTCAGGAACAACGGATTGATAAGTACGACGAAACGGGTTTTGTAGACTGTCGAGCAACTTTGCTAATTGAAAACATAAAAACTTTTTGGCATTAAACCAGGCAATGCGATCACGTCGATCGAGAGTGCTCATTTCCTTGATCGACGACTCCCACAACTGATGCAGATTGACATTAGCGTGATAGATATTCACCGCCAATTGATATAAAGCCTGACCGGTTTGCGAGGCCGGATCGATCGAAAAATGCGCCAGCTGTTCCCGCGCCAGACCATCGATATCAGTCGCCGTCGTCGTCTTACGACGCGGACTCAGACTGCGCGCAATCGCCAGAGATGCCGAATCTTTCCCATTGACCGTAGAGTTTTTCGCCATAAATCATTCCTTCGACGCCAAAAAATACCAAGTCTGCGCATCATCGTACAAGAAATTTGGGACTGGGGACAGACGGCACCGTGCCCAGACGCTATAATGCACGGACGGCAGTAACAAATAAAGATATCATCGAGCATAACGATATAGAGTCAGTAGACAAAACCCTGCCAAAAACCATGCCACAGGATAGACGGCATCAATGACCATAAAGGGATGCGGCGAATGTACGCCACGAAAATGTTATTCGACACTAACACGACTACTGGAAAGCCTACAGGTAAACACTTCACGGGTGTTTGGCGAATAATACTCGCGCTGCTGATACTCAGTGCATGCAGCGGCAACGAGCCTGTCCTTTTCTTCACCTCTGAACAATTATCACTGACACTAACAACCGAAGACATCCAGGAAGCCGAGATCAAAAAAGACCTCATCGGCAACCACTACGTCAGACTGCATTTAACACCTATAGCGCAACAACAAGTCAGCGAATTCACCGAAAAACTCATCGGCAAAAAAGTCAGCATCGCGTATGGTGATAAAAAGTTGTACCAGAATATACCGTTGATAAACGAGATGGCGATGATGCATATAGCGGTGCCGGCCCAAGATGAAACCGAAGCGCAGTCCATTGCGGATCGGTTTCGCTAGCGGGTAATCTCATACCTCAACTCCAGTCAACCACCCCAGAAAACTTACCCAGGCATCCTGATCCCATTGGTCGAGTTCATAGAGTGGATTTTGTGCCAACACTTTGAGTGCACCGCTGTTATTGTGTTTTTTAAAATGATCTACCATAGGTTTGGTGATGCGACATTTTAGTTGCGTCCATCCCTTTTTCGCATTGTTAGGTGCGGTATGTGAACGGTCATCCCATAATGCATTCCACATCCGAAATGTGTTGTACATCATCGCCGCTTCGATCGGTTTCAAATCAGCCGCATTAGTATTTCTGTTCTCTGACCGATTGCCACGGTGACTTTCCTTGAAGTGCGCTGAGATTTCTTCGAATGTTGCGTATTGACTGACCTTTGGTTTCCAGTGCACATGAAAATAGCCATATGCCGGTCTCTTTCCTGGCTCGATCGCACGTATGGTCCAACCGATTTCATGTGACGTGAGCTTGCCACTGCGATTTGTGGTCGCGGTATCATAGAATCGTGCAATATGTAGCTTAGCGTTTGGATCTTTGCTTAAGCGTTGAAATTCGTTGTATCCCATCATGGTTATGCCCCTCTCGCAATGTTGTTGATGGGAAGCAATATAGCGGATAGTTATATGCAAGGATGTGTTGTTTTTAACAATCGACCAGGTGTAACACCAGCACTTTCTCCTGCCTAAAAAAGTTTGTTATTCAGCTCATCCGCCCCATGAAATATCAGTTTGGGCGCTTTTGCGATTCCATTAATGCAAACAACACTTCTTATATTTCTTGCCGCTACCACAGGGACAGGGATCGTTGCGGCCGACGTGTCCAGCGGCGCGTTTTACCGGTTGGCGTGTAGGCATGAACTCATCTCGTCGATTGAGCCAGTAACGATGTATCTCTTGCGCGCATGGACTAATTTGTTTTTTTAGGTTCTCGGACTTTTCTTCCTCTAATTCATGACCACTCCAACCACCTTCTTCACAAAAAGCCAGAATCGGAATTAGCATTAAATCGATTTGTTCACCACCTTTACGCCATTCTTCAGTCGCTAACTTCATGCCCCGTAGATAACCTTCGCACCATTCGTCGACAATTAAATAGGTTTTGCCCTTCGATTCTCTTTCGTAAAAAATCGGTTCGTATTCTTCCGGGTAGTTCATAAGCACATGCGAGATGCTGTTCATGTGACGGAAGAGCAAGGACATCATGTTGTTCACTTCCTTCTCGTCTTTCCACGCGGGAGGATAATCGCCCCACATGTCTTCCATCCACTTAGAGGGTGGTATAGAAATTGGTCCGCTAACGATTGCGGTTAAATAACCATCCAGTTGCGGAAAAACCATGATGCCTACGTCTTTGTCCTCTGGCTCATCATCTTCATCAAAGCGGTCCAGGAGAAAGGCTTCCAGAAAGTCCATTTCTTCATCGTTGAGGAATTCGTTCAGGTTTTTCACTTTACACCTCTTGTTGTTGTAATTGACGCTATCACTGGTCTATTTTTCCATTGTTGTTTTGATCTATCAACGGCGGCAAAAACCACCACAATATCAATGCCGTTACCACCAGCGCCAATTGCCCCAGCGCCATCCACTCCACATGTATTTGTAACAAGGGTATCGCGAGGCTGGCAATCGCCGCGTTACCCATCATTTGTACAAAGCCTTGCGCCGCCGATGCCGCGCCGCGATTTTTCGGGAAACAGTCTAGTGACAACACCGTCATTGCCGGCGTGGCGATGCCCATGCCGAAGGTATAAAGCATTAGCGGCAGAATAGTCGTCAATAATTGCGGCGACAACAGCAAGGCCTGTGCAACGTTTAAAACCGTTCCCAGCGTTATCAATATCAAAGCCAAACCCACGGTACGCTGCGCATGCCAGCGATGGGCAAGATTTCCGCTCAACCATGCCCCCACAATCATTCCACCAACCATAGACGAGAACATAATGCCGAAGTCGTGCACATCGGTTTTCAGGAAATCGAAAATGACCGTAGGCGCACCGGCGATATACATAAACATGCCGCCAAAATTACAGGCGACGATAAACACCAGCGATTGAAAACGTCGGTGCACCAGGGTATTGCCGTAAACACGTAACACGTTGAGCGGATGAAATGACTGGCGCATAGATAGCGGTAAAGTTTCCGGCACGCGTAGCGACACCACCAAAAAAACCAAGGCGCTGTATATCGCCAGAAAATAAAACACACTGCGCCATCCAAAGGCCTCGTGTAGCGCACCGCCGACGATCGGCGCGACTGCCGGGGCAATCGCAAACATCATCATCACGCGAGACATCGCGCGCTGTGCGTCCTGGGGATTATAGACGTCGCGTATCATGGTGCGCCCGGCAGCCAAACCACCCCCGGCGGCAACACCCTGCAATAATCGAAAGAATAAAAAACTGGTGTAGTCGGTGGCCAGGGCGCAACCTATCGATGCCAGCAAATACAGAAACAACGTCGCCAACACCACCGTACGTCTTCCCAAACGATCCGACAACGGCCCCCAGAATAGCGTCGATATCGCAAACGCCGCCAGGTAAAAGGCGAGACTCTGCGAGAGTATCCCACGACTAATCCCGTATTCCGCCTCAATCGCAGGAAAGGACGGCAGATAGGTGTCGATGGTAAACGGACCGATCATGGTCAGCAGCGCGACAATGAGGGTCAGGTGTTTGGGTGGGTTCACCGTTTGGTTGTTTTGCACAGACGTATCCATAGGCGCGACAGACTGCCACATTATACTACGTCCGTAGTCAACTTAGGGCTTGGTTACCAGTCTTTGCAAAATCCGCTGGAACTCATCGACACTCATGTCCACGTATTCGACCACACGGCCATAAAGCATCGCCGTTGGTACGTTGCGGTCGCCGAGTTCTTTTTGGGTGTTATGCAAACAATAGAGTATTACCCGCTCTTTGCGGTTGAGACCGTCGCGGACATCGGGGAGGTTTTCGAGGAGTGTTTTGTAATCCATAAATAAAAAAATCGGGGGGCCGAACTCAGCCCCCCGATAACACATTAGTCGTCAGCGTTACCTGTTTGCAGGCGCACCACCGAGGTCGCATTCTCACGTATCGCTCTTCTACTAAAATGCATGGGCTTATACTGCCAGGTCGCGTATAGCTCCAACTGATCCGCAAAATGTGGGCTATACGGGTTACCACTTTGTCCAGGGGCAACGACATTCATACCGTATAACTCATCGCGACGTCCCAGGTGGACAATCTGATTGTAGGTACCGCGGTTCACCCAAGGAATTTGCGGAACCACGACTGCGCCAAGTTGCGTCCACTCAATATACGCGGCCGCTTGTAACCAATCGGCAGGAGAGCTAGAGGCGTGTTGACTTGTCAGCGCGCCAATAGTCTCATAAAGACTGCTCAACAATAAGTCGCCTACCGGGATGCCACCAGTGTAATCATATAGCAATGGGTTGGCAGGACTTTCATTTAGCAAGCGCCAGCTAAGATTGGAAACCAAACTCATTTCAAACAAGGTGTCGCCTAACTCGTCTTTGAACACGTTCTCGGTAAAACGCGTTATCCACTGATTGAAAATAGCAATCGACGGATCATCGTAGCGTCCATCAAAATTTAAATCGAATTGCAAACCATTCCAGTTTGCCAACAAACCAAGAACCCCAAGAATCACTGGGTCGTCCGACGTTGCAATACGCGTTAACATCGGTGCCAACAAAGTCGCAACAGGAACAACCCGGGATGCATTTGACGGCGTCTGTGTCGTCAAACCAGCAAGACGATTGATATCCGCTAAGGTTTCCACTGTCATACTGTGTGGCTGTTGTTTTTTCATCAGCTCCGAAAGCACGCTGACTCTATGTACCGGGCCCCAGCTGCCCAGGCCGTTAACCGAATTCGTCCAGTCAGCGCTTGGTCGATTATTCCAATTGACTATCCAGCCCTGGGCAGGATTTTTCACATGCGGCATGTCTTCCCATGCAACAAATCCTTGCCATTCATGTTGACCATCACCAGGACGTGGAAACCAGTACTTATCATTCGGTGATTTAATCGGAATCAAACCTAAATGCCAGTAAGCAATATTGCCTTTTCTATCCGCATACAACATATTGAAGTTCGGCACCCAACGGGACATTGCCGCGTCGACGCCTTCGATACCTTCAGCGGTTTGCATTTCCTGCAAGGCTTCAGCACTCTGCAATTCCAGGCCATAGCCGGAACGCTTTAGCACATAGGCCACGCCATCCGCTTGCGCGACCGCGTTTCCGTGATGATTGCTGCATAGCGGCACGACCACCGGATCGCTACCGCGAACATTGATAACTTCCGCCTGGCACTGGAGCGAAGTGGCGGGATCAACATAGATATCGGTGGTATCCGACATACCGGAAGTAAACGACCAGGCAAAATCTCTAGTAACCCCAATTGCCACACCGGGCAACCCGGGAAAAGAAATTCCATTCACGTTCAAGTCGCCATAATGCAGACTGGACTCGACTGAGATTTGCGGTACGGAGTAACCCATTTGCGGACCGCCTAACAACAAAGGCTTTCCATCGGCACTATACTCTGGTCCGACAACAATGGCATTGGAAGCACCCCGGCCCTTTACGCCGAGCTTCTCCATATTGTCATGCCAGCCTTTGTGTAGATTCTTCCATTTTTTACCGGCCTTCTTACTATGGTGCCCTTCATCATCGGACGGCATAGTCGCCGGTGGACTTGATTCGTCTTGCGTTGAGGAGATAGTGGTAACAGAGTCGCCGTCGTTCAACCAATGTGTATCGGCGAATATCGCGTTACCTGCTATCGGGCCATGCTTGGCCAGAAGCTCACCGTAGACTTCTGCATTTTCAAATTCCTCTAATCCATCAGATTGCCCGAACTGCCCAAAAATCAACTGTACTACGGCGACGCTATCTTCAGGACGCCAGGGCGCGGGAGTCAAACCTTGGGCGACATACTCGATCGGCAACATACCCTCATTCTGAGCCTTCTGTATCCAGGCATTAACACCATCGCTAAAAGCGTTATATTGCACACGCGTGGCTTCGTTAACATTGGCTAACATCTCGCTGCGTTTTGAATCCGGACCGAAGTAAATGCGCGCAAACGTATCACCTTCAATACTTCCTGGCCCCATCAATTCCGCCATTCGACCGCCGGCAGTACGACGCATTAAATCCGCCTGCCACAAACGATCCTCTGCTTGCGCATAGCCCGCGCCATACCAAAGAGCATATGCTGAATCGGCAAAAACATGTGGCACACCATATTCGTCACGAACAATCTTGACATCGGTATCATCGTCCGCAAAGACGGCGACAGGTTGGATAAGAAAGCCGCACAATAAAGCTGTGACTTTAAACAAGCCGTGACCTCTTCCACGAATCTGCATCTATCTTCTCCTTGATTTTCGGGTTTGGTTTATTGGATTTGTAAAGACATCTAAGAGTATAGCTGATCTATTAATTTCGGGGCATACGAAATTTTTCAAATGATAGCTGTATTCTGTACCAACAATGAATAGGCTGTTATGCCTATAGTGAAAATCAACAAATAGTGCAGAGTGTGATGCGGGATGAATGGCTTGCTGGACGACTTATTACTGCGCCCGCTTGACGCGAATTTTTGAACCCGCCACATCTTTCCCATTCAAATTCTTAGTTGCGGCCTTGGCCTCGCCGGGGCTGGGCATTTCGACAAAGGCGAAGCCTTTTGAGGCGCCTGTTTCTTTGTCCATAACCAGATTGCAGTACTGGACGGTGCCAAAGGCTTCAAACATCGTCTTAATTTCCGACTCTGTGGTAGAACGGGATAGGTTGCGTACGAGGAGTTTCATAGTTCCACCATGTATGGGTTTAGTCTAAGGGAAGCTGTAGGTGTGTTGGTGTCCCAAGCACAGGGAAGTTAGCAGGATTTATCGAGAAAAGATATCCGAGCGCACAAAAAAAGATAGTCATAATGCGCCCATTGGGGAAATTGCATAAACTAGTCGTGTCAATACGCTGCGGAGCTGGCAAACAAATGAAGAGTATTCAATTCGACCGATACGGCTCTCCCGACTATTTGCGCTTTGTTGAGAAGGCGATACCCTCGCCGAAGCCCGACGAAGTGCTGGTTAAAATCTGCGCCTCCTCGATTAACTCCTGGGACTGGGAATTATTGCATGCCAGACCCTTCGCCAATCGCGTGATGTTTGGCTTGTTCAAGCCGACTCGCTTAAAGACGCTAGGAATAGATATTGCCGGGTGTGTCGAAAAAACCGGTAGCGAGGTGAAGAAGTTTAAGGTCGGCGACAAGGTATACGGTGATCTTTCTGCCTGTGGTATGGGAGGATACGCTGAGTATGTCGCTGCGCCTGAATCTGCGCTTGCACACATGCCGGAGAACATCAGCTTTGAACAGGCCGCCTCAGTTCCACAAGCTGCGTTGATGTCGCTCCAGGGTTTACAACAGGCAGGTATTCGCGATGGACAGCATGTATTGATAAACGGCGCATCGGGTGGCTCCGGCACCTTTGCGAT
Source organism: Gammaproteobacteria bacterium (assembly GCA_029881255.1). NCBI lineage: Bacteria > Pseudomonadati > Pseudomonadota > Gammaproteobacteria > Gammaproteobacteria bacterium. Next base: position 68,714 of record JAOUMY010000005.1, read on the forward strand.
ACAGATCGCTAAAACGTTTGACGTAGAGATTACCGGTGTGTGTAGCGGCGCAAAAATGGATTTTGTACGCTCGCTAGGCGTTGACCATGTCATCGACTACCAGACGCAAGACTACACCCGAAGTGGGCAACAATACGATGTCATCATCGATGCCCAGGCGCATCATGGCTTACGTAAATGCAAACGTGCGCTGTCGCCCGGCGGTAGTTATGTTGCACATGGTGGGGCTAGCGGAATTATCGCAAAGCTCATACTTTTTGGTCCTTTGTTATCGCGTATAGACAACAAAAAAGTTGCCATACTTTTTCACAAGGCCAACAAAGGCCTGGATGAGATTGGCGAGTTGCTTGCCAGAGGCAAGATCACGCCTGTAATCGATCAAGTGTTTCCATTCGATAAAACAATTGATGCGTTACGCTATTATGGTGATGGTCTGGCGAAAGGTAAGGTAGTTATTTCGATGGAATGAGTCGTTGTAAATATTTTTCAACCGGTGATGAAATACTTTCACCGTTCAGAATAGGATATTCGCTATTAAGCGCTTTTTCCCATCTTACCCACATAGAATATAGCGTTGATATGTCGCGGCGTTTGATACATGTTAGGCAGCATCAAACGACAATACTATGAGAGGAAATCCATGTTAAACCCTAACCAGGCCGCGCCAGACTTTAGCTGCGCCAATCAGAACGACACTACTGTTAAACTCTGTGATTTTGCGGGCAAAAAAACCGTTGTACTCTATTTCTATCCCAAAGACGATACACCGGGTTGCACCATCGAAGCAAACCAGTTCACCGCACTCGCCAGCGAATTCGCCGCTATTGATACCGTGATACTCGGCGTCAGTAAAGACGACTGCGCCAGCCACAGAGCATTTATCGACAAATACGGACTGGAAGTGGATTTACTCGCCGACACCGATGGTGAGTTATGCGCAGCCTACGGCGTGTGGCAGGAAAAAGAAAAGAACGGCGAAAAGAAAATGGGTATCGTACGTTCAACCTTCGTCATCGATCAAAGCGGGCAAATTATTCGTGCAGAATACGGCGTTACCGCCGATGGTCATGCGCAGGAGATATTGGGGTGGTTGAAGGCAAGGGAAGCGGCGAGTGCATAGGTAAAACTTTTTTCGTATTGCATGTCGCGAACGACTTAGGCGTTGATCGGCTCCGCATTATAAGGGGATGCGGGGTCGATCTCGAATTACATAATTCTGCAACATTTCTCTGTTTGTGACTTTAGACCAGTACCCGCCAAGATATCGAACTCAACGTTTATACCGCATATCATAGGTCCCAATTTGGGTACTGTCGGTCCCTTTTTGGGTCTTTTCGAGAGGTGGAGCCAAATCCCTTTGCAGCAGAAAACTGGGGATTTATCGCCCCAAACTTGCATCAAAACCCCAAAAAGCGTTATAAGGTGCGCAGCTAGTGAATTCAAAACCCATGACCAAACACCCACAACAACACAACCCCGCCTGGACCATGATATTTGCCGCCTGGCTAATCGCGGCATTCTCGACGCTGAGTAGTCTGTTTTTCAGCGAGGTAATGGATCTTATCCCGTGTGTGTTGTGCTGGTATCAGCGTATTTTTATGTTTCCGCTGGCGATCATTTTATTGGTAGCGCTGTTTCCACTGGATACGCGTGTGGTGAGATACACACTGCCGATTACGTTTATCGGAATGTTATTTGCGTTCTATCATATTTTGCTATTTTATGGCGTGATACCGGAAAGCCTGCAACCGTGCGGCAAAGGTATCTCATGCGCCGATGTCAGCATGGAATTGTTTGGATTCTTGCCGATACCGATACTCGCTTTTATCGCCTTTTTGTCGATTTTCGTTTTGTTGTTTAACACCAGGAAGCAAGCATGAACAAAAACATCATGATTTACGCCGCCATCTTCATTATGAGCGTAGGCTTTTCCCTCGCCGCGTATTTTTATACCACGCAGCAACAGACAGCCACTACAGAATTGGCTGCGTCAAACGCCGACGCACTCGCGCCGGCTCATGCCATGCGCAAAGGCAGCCCCGATGCCAAAGTGACCATCGTCGAATTCTTTGATCCGGCATGTGGCACGTGTAAACAATTTCATCCCGTCATCAAAGAATTGTTAAACAAATTTCCGACGCAGATTAATGTCGTCATGCGTTACTCTCCCTTCCATCAGGGTTCGGATGAAATGGTTGCCATATTGGAGGCCTCACGCAAGCAATCACAATTCTGGAACGTATTAGACATCATGTTTGAAACACAGGATTCCTGGGTCAGCAATCACGTCGCCCACCCCGAACTGTTCTGGGGTTATCTAAAAGGCTATGGCATCGACGCCGATCGCCTCCAGCAAGACATGCAAGACCCGAAGATCGTCGACGTTATTCAACGAGATCTTGCGGATGGAGAGACACTCAAAGTTGAAAAGACTCCGACGTTTTTTGTAAACGGCAAGCCATTACCGAGTTTTGGCTTTGATCAGTTTTGGGCGTTGGTGAAGAGTGAGTTGGAAGCGAATTATTAGATTATTTGGTGAGTGTCTGTGGGCTTAAACAATAGCTTACACAGCTTGATGATCCCGTTTAGTGGACTATCTTCCACGCCTTTTATTTAACCAGAAAAATAACGCGGATGTATCCCCGTGATTTTTCCAATTTGAACAAAATAAATCGACTGTTTCATAAAGAAAAATGGGGCGCTTCCCGATATAAGAAGTCACGGAAGACTCATGCAATCAACAACATGCCCTATTTCACCTGTAGCCAAACCCAAGTACGTCGGCAGCCCCACCTGCAGGTTCTACTCAGCATTTCATTTCTGTTCGTACTGCTCGCCTTATCCAATAACATTTTTGCTGAGCAAACCGCGTTATCGCCTGAAGAACAAGACTGGTTACATACACACGCTGAACTAAGACTCGGTGTTGACCCAGGCTGGCCGCCGTTTGACTTCGTCAATCAAAATGGGCAGCACGATGGTATTGCTGCCGACTACTTGAGGCTATTAGCCCGAAATCTCCAGATAGAATTCAGGCTCACGCGCGATATAAGCTGGAAAGACGTCCTGGACAAGGCAGAAAAGCGCGAAATCGATATTGTGTCACTGGCACAAACAACTCCGAGCCGTGAAGCCTATCTTCATTTTACTGATCCCGTTATTTCCTCACCATGGGTAATCATTAATCGGCGAGGTGAAACCATATACAACGATCTCGGCGCTGTCGGTAAGCGCAAGATTGCCATGGTAAAAGGCTACGCTATTGTCGAGTTGAGTAGGCTCAGTTTTCCAAACCTGGAAATTGTACAGGTCGATAACAGTCTGGAAGGGCTCAAAATGGTAGCAACCGGCAAGATCGAAGCCTTTGTCGAGAATCTTACTACGGCTAGCTATCTCATACGCTCACACGGGCTGATCAATCTACAAGTCGGTGGGGATGCAGGCCTCGGCCTACAAGAATTGCGATTTAGCATCCGTTCTGACTGGCCTGAGTTCGTCAGCATTTTTAACAAACAACTGGCGACAATCTCTCAAGACGAAAAAAGCCGGATATTGAGCAAGTGGGTCGGCTCGCAAGCTACGCAGTCTGAGAGAACAAATGTTGATAACCTCAGCAAAACAGAACTTCCGACTAGCGCAATTGTATTTTTCTTCATTATTGTCGTTTTTTGTCTGTATCTACTGCACCTCTCGCGCCAGGAAAAATTGTTTCTTCAATTTGGAACGCCGCGTTTTAAAGTCCTCGTATCACTTTTTATTGGTGGTTTTATCATTGTACTGTTCACCGTGTCCTGGTGGGTTGTTGATCAAAATAGGAAGAACACATTAGCCACTCTTGCAGGGACTCTCGAAACCGTACGTGATACAACATCCGAAGGTCTGATCGTTTGGATACAAAACCGCAGCACCTTCCTGAGCCACATCGGCACTGAATCTTCCGTGGTTGATTTTACCCAGGCATTGCTAAGATTGGAGGCGAACAAAGACACCATACTCAAATCGACAGCCCTGGCAGAGGCGAGAAAATTCTTCCAACATGAAGCGGGAATATTTCACGACCTGGGATTTTTCATTATCGATCGCAACGCGATTAGTATTGCGTCTGCGCGTGATACTAATATAGGAACGAAAAATCTAATCGCAATACAACGACCCGAGTTACTTGAGCGTATTTTTCAAGGAGAGGCGATATTCGTACCTGCGGTTTATTCTGACGTCGCTTTGGATAAGAATGAACCCTCTAACCGCAGACCACCGACGATGTTTATCGGAGCCCCCGTAAAAGATAAGAATGGCCATATTATCGCTGCGATCACGCAACGCCTGGACCCAAGAGAGCAGTTTTCACAAATGTTACAACTGGGAAGAATCGGCGAAACTGGCGAAACCTATGCCATCGATGCGAAAGGCCTATTGATCTCACAAAGCCGATATGTTGATCAATTGCGTACCATTGGTTTGCTAACCGAAAATCAAGACGCCGTTCTATCGATAGAAATTCGTAATCCACGGGGCAATATGCTGGAAGGTTTTCGTCCAGGTGTAGAAAGATCTCAACTTCCTCTTACGCATATGGCCAGTTCAGTTCTCAAAAAGGAACAAAAAACGAATGTTCAAGGGTATCTGGATTATCGTGGCGTGCCAGTATACGGTTCCTGGCGTTGGCTAGACGAACTGGGTATTGGTGTAACAACCGAAATTGATGTTGACGAGGCACTCGCCAGTTTTTACAACAATCGACAAATAATATATGGCTCGCTTGGGATATCGCTACTTCTTTCCGTTAGTGCGCTAATTTTTACGATACGAACGGGAACACGCTCGACGCAATTGTTGAAACAATCTCACGACGAACTAGAGGCAACCGTAGCCCAACGTACACAGGAAATTCGTGAGGCGCAGGCGATAGAGAAAGATCGTGCTATTGCATTAGAGCAACTTGCTTCGGGAAAACCATTGTGTGAGGTATTGTCATTTCTGATAGAGGGCTTAGAGCGTTCAAACAAGCACGGTCTGTTGTGCACGATTCATTTATATGACGAACCATCGCAAACACTTCTGCATTGTGCTGCCCCCAATCTACCGGATCGCGTGAATAAGGCAATGAGTTGTGTTGACGTTACACAAACGACATGCGTTTGCGGCGTAGCCGTTTTTAGCGGTAAACCTGTCATTGCCAAAGATATCGAATCTCACCCCGACTGTACCGCCTATCGAGAATTCGCGCGTGATGCCAATCTCGGTGCTTGCTGGTCGTACCCGGTTCTCTCCTCCAGTAACAGGGTCCTGGGAACACTCACCGGCTATTACCCGGAAAAACGGGAACCTGATGAAAATGAAATCGAACTCATACTCAGTTCTGCCAACCTCGCCGGTATCGCCATCGAAAAGAAGCAATCGGAGGCCGCACTCATTGAAGCGAAAAAACAAGCCGAACAGGCAAGCAAGGCCAAGTCAGAATTTCTCTCCAGCATGAGTCATGAACTACGCACACCGCTAAATGCGATTATGGGTTTTAGCCAATTGTTATTACTGGATGACGAGAGTGAACTACACAAGGAAAACTACAACGAAATCTACAAGGCCGGAGACCACTTGTTGACCTTGATCAATGAAATACTCGATCTGGCCAAAATAGAATCCGGCAAGGTATCGCTATCGATAGAAACAGTGAATATCACTACGGCTATCGGAGAGGTGCTTTCCCTGGTCACGCCACTGGCAAAACAACAAGGCGTTAGCATACATCATTCTACGCAACAGGATTACCACATACAGGCAGACTACAGTCGCATCAAACAAGTCTTGCTAAATCTCCTCTCGAATGCGATTAAGTACAATCAGAAGAATGGTAGCGTTGAGATACGCTATCAAACAACCAAAGACAAACATCTGCGTATCGAAGTTGTCGATACCGGCATAGGCCTGTCGCCAGAACAAATAACTGCCTTATTCTCACCATTCGAAAGAGTCGGCGCGGAAAATTCACACGTCGAGGGCACAGGTATTGGGCTGGTTATCACCAAGAATTTGGTGGAACTGATGGGTGGCAAGATCGGTGTTGAGTCGGACAAGGGGAAAGGGAGTAGGTTTTGGGTTGAGTTGCCGGTGGGAGATAATCTGAACTAGTTTCGAATTATACTGAAACCATGTTCGTGATTTGTGAATAGTGAATAGCAGCAATTGACTACGGGCTCATCACCCCATCAAGCTGCTGCAAAGCCTGGTCAAATGAATATGTGGCGTAATATTCATCTCCCTTTCTTACACAAACGCGTTTCGCTTTTTCGACGATCAACACGTCGGAGAAATCCATCTCACGGTTCTTTTTATTTGCGCTTGTTAGTTCCGTATTTGTTAGCGTTTGCAAGGTTTGCCAGACGGCATTACTGTCTTCAAATACAATATTTGGCTCTTTGAATAGCTGTTCGACCACGAGCAAAATGGATTTACGATCCAGGCAATACTTTCGCCCCTTCAGCGTCCACAGTGTTTCTACAAGAACAATGTCCGTTATCAGTACTTTCCTTTTCCCCTCGATCAAGGCATTGGCTTTTTTCGCCTGCTTGTCGTCATCCTGTAACAGATAACGGAGTAACACATTGGTATCGATACAAATCACTTCTTGTCCTTGCTTTTTTCTTCGATTGCACTTTGCAATGATTGCTCATCGCTCATCCGACGATCCGCTTTCACATGTCTCAGCATGCCTTTGGCTGCGCCTTTTTGTTTCTTTACTATGGTTATCTGTCCGTTAAAAATATACGCGTCCACTTCGTCACCAGGATGGATATCTGCTTGCAAACACAAGTCGATCGGAATAGTAATTTGCCGCTTGGCGCTCACACGTGCCATCTTCGCCACCTCTTTACCTATTTAGCATAGTAAAGAATAGGCCAGTCTTTACCATTTGGCAATAGTAAAGAACATATCAACTTTTTCCTTTTAATTCTTATCGTTAAATTCAGACAATTGGACAGCAGTTGTTCATGCGACTTGAAGTTGACCAATATAATACTGGTACTTTATACAGCTTTCAAGAATAGTCAGATTTAATGAAACACTCGGAATGGAAGAATTGGTTGAAGGTAATGCAGGCCAAATCCGCCATGTTCGTCTTGAAACTACGTCCACTTTCATGGAAGAGCCCATACGCTGGGACAAGCATTTTCGTGACGCCACGAAAATGGTCAAACGCGGCCAAGCGCTGACTGGATTCCGCCATCACTTGCAAATTGCGTATCACGACATCTTGTACCAACTGCGATGCATAAAACTGCTGTTTTCTCTCAACATATTGCTCAATGCTTTGATTGCAATCCAACATATGCTCAAGATAAATGGCATTGTCCTTTGCGCTCATAAACTTCTGGCCTCACGCAGAACCTTCTTGCGAATTTTTGGATGCAGGGAATTTTCGGTAACCACGTCCACCTTCAGATGCACCAAGTCGCTCACATCCACCAGAAAACCAGACAGCGCTAAAATCTGACTCCGATATTGATTGACCAAGGCATCCATTTGCGGTTGCTCAAGCTCGCGCTGCGAATCGCCGCCGATCGACAGTTTCTTCATGATACTCACCAGCTCCAGAAAAATCGGACAGTACGTATTCGCCTGATAGACCACCTGATTACCAAGCAACTCTTTCAGCAACAAACCCGTCTCTGCCAGTTTAGTTAGTTCCTTGTGCAGCGTACCAGCACTGGTCCCGGTCAAACGGGCGATTTCCCGCACGTGATAGCTATTTTCTGGATTTAATAGCAGCAAACCAAGTACGTGTCGGCGGTAATCCTTGAACAGCAATTCCGACAGTGATGATTTCATTCCAGACACCTATCGTAGCCATATCGACTACATTTGCAGCCTTTTTTGCTACATTTTTCAAGCTGCCGAATATGTGCTGTATAAACAGTTACTTAACAGTTACCCAATCAACCTGGATTGCTAGTCTAAGTTGCGCTAAGCCTCACCCGCTTATCCAAGATCCGCACGATGTCTTTCAGGTCGCACCACTCATATTGTCCAAAACATGTCGTACCAGAATGTATGCACAGCGAATAACGCGCACTGTCAAAACCAAGCTACTCTTTCTCTACATCCTTCATCGTCGTCACCAGACGGTCAAAATCGCTTATGTATTCTTCATCCTGAATGACACGAAATTTTTCAAACTCGGTTTCGGCCAAGGCTTTAGCTATACTGGATGTCACTTTACCCGCGTCATTGAGAAGCTCGTATTCGTTGAAGGCGAGAAAGCTGTCGAGTTTACTCACCCAATCTTGCATGTTCATCAAACGCTTCCGTAGCGCCCGACCTTCAGCAAAATCGAGATACATGGATACAATCCGATTTAGTTCCTTGAGCTCATCTTCTGAAAGATAGTTCTTAACCACTGTGACATCTGATTTTAAAATCTTCCCGCTTGGCGCCTGCTTCCATGAACTCAGCCCCATATTTGGTTTTCCGACATCGACGCGTTCGTGAATCAATCCCGCCGCCGTATGCCCTGTGACCGCCCAATGGAGTTTATTCTGCACTTGAGCAAAAAAACTGCTTGGTAAGCTCTGCATCACGATTATAGTCGGCGGAACACTGCGCATAGATATCCGTAATCTTCTGGTAAAACCGTCTCTCTGAGGCGCGAATCTCCCGAATACGCTCCAGCAACTCATCGAAGTAATCCTTGCCCCAGCTCTTCCCCTGCTTCAATCGCTCATCATCCAATACAAAGCCTTTCATGATGAACTCGCGCAATGTTTGAGTTGCCCAGATACGAAACTGCGTGGCCTGGTAGGAATTAACCCGGTACCCGACCGATACAATCGCGTCCAGATGATAGACATTGGTGTTGTAGGATTTGCCGTCGGCAGCAGTTATTCGAAAAATTCGAATAACTGAATCCTCATTCAACTCATTGATCTTAAATATTTCTTTTAAATGATAATTTATCGTCTGGACCTCAACGCCAAACAATTCGGCCATCTGCTTCTGCGTTAACCAAAGATTCTCTTCCAGGAAATAGACGGCCAGACGAACCGCACCGTCGGGACCGGTATAAAAGACGATTTGTGATTGAGGCTCGACATCCACGGAATTGACCTTGATTTGAGTGAATGAAAGTGAAGGGCAATATTACTGTATATATGCACAGCTTACAAGGCCTTGAACCCCACTACGGTCCGCAGTATGTTTTTTTGAACTGATCACCCACATACGCAAGAATTGCTCGTCATTCATAACGCGCTACATATGTCGAGCAGTGAAAAAACCATTTTCGTGACGGCACGAAAATGGTCAAACGCGGATGGGTTCTTTCGCCCCCTCGTCCCACTTGTTTATGCGAATAATGCTAATCCAATAAATACAATAAAAACTTTTACTTGATTTTTCTCCACATAGAGACGATATTCTCTTCAGACGGGTAAATCCTAATACGTGCCTCGCACGTTCCCTTCCATCGGTTGGCAAGAGTGCTTGGAATATTGGCGTAGTAGGGGCCGTCTTTTTTAACCATTATCCCGTAAATTCTTTTAGGTATTCCGTTTTAATTGCGAATATTTTCGTGTTAATTCGCATAATTTTTTGGCCCAAGCCTAAAACACATACTCACTAATATCTAGGTACTTGCTGATTCTAGGCAGAGTAAGTTTGTATTCGCCTGATTCCACTTTTGCTAATGTAACATGCCAATACATCTTCCCCTCTGGCCTTTCCGTAGTATTTAAGTGCCCAATATTTTCCATAAATACTTTCATCGGTATAGCAAAAGCTTTGTCTAAATCCATTCCGCCCAGCACGAGAAACGAGTCCGAACTTGGTCCTAGGAATTCCTCCCAACGGGTATGAAACACAAACCAATACCGTTGATTTTCTCTTTCGTATGGTTTTGAGATCGTACAAACAACGCGTAGTTCTCTGTCCGCGCTCCAGTATGTCGCCCTCGTTTTCTTTATGAGAGCCTTACCCTTTATCTCCCCAAATCGCCTTATAATATTGTCACGTTTTGCATCAAGTTCTTTTGCATCAGTAAATTCCCATGTTGACTTGCTAGTATTTGCACTCTTTTCTTGCGTTGCACGCTCGTTTGTCTCTACTTCCGCTGATTCTTCTACATCTTGCGCAGTCGTGTATATAACATCGACTAGGGCATCCAAACGTGTATATTCAAATGGCCGCAAAAGCTGTCTTACCTTTTTGCTCGTATCGTTTTCGGACAACATTTTTACTTTCAAAAGAGCTAAAAGTGACTCCACGCTAATTATTCTAATATCCCAAGCATGACGAGATCCGCGAACTTGTGCCTCTAATTCGCCGGTATCATTTCGTCCTACGACAATGAGAATGGAAGACTCGCCGTCGATTTTACCTTGCTCACATAATTGGCGCCGATATCTGGCCAATGTGTCCAAGGTTATTCTATACGCGTCCGTCGTCTTAACCTCTACGACAAGACTAAATCCTTCTTCAGCTTTCCACAAACCATCAAATCCGACTTGGTTACTTCGTCCTTGGTACAACCCATACTCGACATCGAAATCAAGTCTTTTACCGAGAATATTGACGAGATCTTGTAGCACGACTCCACTGTTATTAAACGACTTTTCTAAACACTGTTGAATATATTGTCCAATAAACTGCCTATCCATTGCCTCTAAGTATTCTCTAAGTTCCTTAGAACACACGGAGTTGTCTTTTAGATTCCCATCCCCTGCGAGCCCAACGAGTTGCTGTATCTGCTTTGACTCGATATCTTCCTTATTTGTTTTCCACAGACTCAGTAGCGACATAATACGTTCCTAGTTCAATTCTCCATTCCCTGCCAACACCTCCTCCACACTTCTAAACTCCTCCAACGCCGCCTCTAACTGCTCCACTATCTCCTGCGCCAACACATGCGGTGGTGGAAGATTTTCGGTGTCTTCGAGTGATTCGTCTTTTAACCAAAAGATATCCAGATTGGTCTTATCCCGCGCAACTAACTCATCATAGGTAAATGAACGCCACCTACCTGTCATTCCGGCATTCTTTTGGCCGGAATCCGGTTTGTCACTCCATGTCGCTTTGCGCTTGCTTCGGTCTTCGGCTTTATAGCACTCGATAAACTCATCAAAATCACTCTTCACCAGGCGTTTTGTTTTCAGGGTCATGTGCACATTGGTGCGGTAGTCGTAGACCCAGAGTTTTTTGGTCCAGGCGGTTTTGGAGGCGGGTTTAGCGTCGAAGAAGATGACGTTGGCCTTGACGCCCTGGGCGTAGAAGATGCCGGTGGGCAGGCGCAGTAAGGTGTGGAGATCGGTGCGTTCGAGCAGGTTTTTGCGCACGGTTTCGCCGGCGCCGCCTTCGAAGAGGACGTTATCCGGCACCACCACGGCGGCTTTGCCGTCGATCTTGAGCATGTTGGCGATGTGTTGCACGAAGTTGAGCTGTTTGTTGGAGGTGGTGGCCCAAAAGTCTTCGCGCTCATAGACCAGCTTTTCCTGTTCTTTTTTACCGGTCTTTTCGTTGATGACGGTAATGGAGCTCTTTTTACCAAAGGGCGGATTGGCCAGGACCATATCGACTCGGTCATCCCCCACTTCTTTGGCCAGGGCATCATTGGCGCTAATCGGGCATTCATCGCCTCCGATACCGTGCAGGTATAAGTTCATGGCACATAAACGCACCACGCTATCGACAATATCGTTACCGCGTAAGGCGTGTTCTTTGAGATGACGTTGTTCTTTTTTGGAGGTGGCTTGTGCCGCCATGTAATCGTGGGCGGCCAATAAAAAGCCGCCGGTACCACAGGCGGGATCGGCCACGGTGTCGGTGGGTTTGGGTTGCATCACCTCCACCATCGCCTGGATTAACGGGCGCGGGGTAAAGTATTGCCCGGCACCGCCTTTCACATCCTGCGCATTGCGTTCCAACAAGCCTTCATAGATGTCGCCCTTCACATCCGCCGGCAAGGTGGACCACTGCTCCTTGTCGATCATCTTTATCAGGCGTTCCAGCTTGGCGGGGTCCTGGATTTTGTTTTGCGCCTTGCGGAAGATCGTGCCTAACATGCCGCCTTGTTTACCCAGGTTTTCCAGGGTATGGCGGTATTGCAGTTCTAAATCATCACCATCGAGCTTCACCAAATGGCCCCAGTTGAATTTAGTCGGCACCTGTACTTGCTGACCAGCGGTTTCACGCTCATCGGCCATTTTTAGGAAGATTAAATAGGTAATCTGTTCGACATAATCCCCATAACCCACACCATCGTCACGTAAAACGTGGGCATAGTTCCAGACTTTGTTTACTATTTCTGATGCGCTCATTCTTTTACCATAAAATTAAGTTTTTACTTTTTATCAAAAGGGATTTCCTTGACTAATAGCGAGACACCAATTTGCCTGGCTTGGCTATTCAACCCATCAAGCAAATGAACCAACTGCGACGTTTCAGCAGTTCTTTTTGAATCGTCTTTGATAGCTTTAGTTAATTCCGCTTTATTGACACATCCAGCAGTAGCTAGCACTACATATAGATTACGTTCAGGTTGATCAATTATATCTCTCTTAATTTTTTTCCATAACGCAGAGGCTGTCGGCTGGCCAGCAGGATGCTTAAAAAGCCGAGGAATTTGAGTTGAATTCCATTTTTTTCCTCTAGCCCAACTTTCTACTCCCTTTGGGGACTCTATATTCGGCGACATATAAACAATGTTTTTAGATGCTTGTGAAACTATGTCATGCAACGCTGATGCAGATATTTTTGAATTACCTTTATTTGCTTTTGCATGAACAAAGGCTAATGACTTACTTTTAAAATCGACACACACAAAGTCTGCCGCTTCACTTCCAAGGTCATCGCAGATGATAGTTGATGGTGCAAACGGTAAGCCTATTTTATTTTGGGATATTACTGAAAATAAACTCCCTTTTGGAAACTGTTTAGTATTATTAGCTTTTAGCTTCTTGATTTCTTCTTCAGTACCTTTCTCATTCTTACAAGCTGGTGCGTCATTAGGTATTTCTATTAATTGAAGCAAATATTTCTCAAAGTAAGAGTAATCAATCTGGTAAAAATTTCTACCCGAATAAATGCTAGAACCATCTTTCATGCAGACGGTAATCACATCCTGGTTTCGATTAAAATAATCTGAAAATGCAGTAGGCTTTATACCTGTCGAGTCACTAATTGTTATGCTGGATGAAGAGTCTTCTTTAGTAATCCAGAATTTACGTTTCTCTGGTTTATATTTTAAATGAAAATCAATATCTGTTTTCTTATCTTCTACTGATTCGACTGGCAAAAAACTAAGCTTGAAGAGAAAGGTGTCTGAGCCACCATTTTTAGGTGAAACTTCAACAGAAGCTTTTTGGCATAAATATTGTTCATCTCCTCCGCCTATATAGAAAACGACATCTGATCTAAACATATCAAATGATATTGATCCTGGGTCAATCTTATCAGGGGGGTCGCAGGCCGGCATATACCTTGATAGGAAAGCGGAAGGAGCCGTTGAAGAGTCCAGTGCCTTTGCAGTTGACTTTGCCCAAGAAATAAAACTTTTATAGTCATGATCACGCAAGGTTACTGTGTCAGCTTCTTTTCTTACTCGTCCATTTCCGATATTCAAATAACGACGCTCTTTATTTGAATAGCCTCTAGTAGTTCTACAGATATGGATTCGATCTGTTATCGATGGAGAAATCAAGGATAGATTTGACCCTCGTATATCCACTCCTCTCACTGAGGAATCAAAAGGGATAGTATTTTGAGTGCTAGCGTTTGTGGGTGTAAAGCTCTCATCAAAATACTTTGACAAAGTGCCAGCACCTACTGGCAATGTGTGTTCATCAATATATTCCATCGGTAGATTACCGGCTGAATCTGCAATAAACACATAGTTTTTTGTAACGACCACACAATGTGTCTCAAGCCTAATTTCGTAAAGTGATCTACGGTATGCTCTGCTTGAATTAGCAATGCTGGCATAAACCCACAAAGCAGAATCTTTACGTTTCTGACATGGTTCATTGAGATTCGGCCCTAAAATAGTCGCATCTTCAAGATTCAAAGTGTCGGTGCAATTTTCAATGTAATCAGAGAGATCGAATGATTTAACTTTCTTACGAACTATTGCTGTTGGTGGAACAATAACTTGTGCATCACTATCTAAAGTTGAAGGATCAAATTTCTTTAGGAATCTCCCACTAAAATATTCTATTTCAGGCTGCAATGAGAGAAGCTTCTCTACAGCTTCTTTGTAATGCTGAGCACTTCTTAATTCTTGATCTCTCTCAAAATTTCGATAAGATTCCCACTCTACTTGAGGGCTTATTTCTTTTGGTGAAAGGATAAGCGAACAAGCATCTTTCGAGTCATCCCCACTTTTTCGAAGTATTCTGCCAATCTGTTGGATTAATTTTCTATCATTAGAAAATGAAGTGAATAATGCAGTTACACAAAAACGATTATCATCGAAACCTTCTGTTAATTTGTTTTGATGAACCCAAATGGCTGCGTCTTCCTCTTGCGGATCTGGCACGCTGCTATATAGATATTCTTCTTTCCTGCCTTGAAATCTATCATGGATGCCTATTGCATTTATCGAGTTCTTATTACTTCGCAGGGTTGTCACCACATCCTCAATATCTGAAACATCTTTGCAACAAATAATTGCTCTCGGATTTGAACTAGGAAGACTTTTGCTTTTTAATAGCGATATCCATCTCCCTAAGAAGATTTCTGTTTGAGTTTGTAGCCTATCCGTATTTACACAGCTCAACTTCTCAAATTTAACATCCCTAATAATATTATTAGAAACAGCATCTTCGTGAGTAAAATGAAAGCATTGTGATTTTGGATCTGTTATTCGAAATAACTTCAAGTCATTTCGATACGGAGTAGCTGTTAGAAGTATTGTTTTTGTATTTAATTCTTTCACTGAGCGACCCCAGCCAACAGCAGGCTCGTAGTGGCACTCATCTACAATTACGAAAGAAATAGTCTTCGCTAAAAGTTCATAAGCCTCAGAATATTCTTTTCTTAGGGTGCTTAAAGTAGCGAATGTGGTAACAAAGATTGCATTAGGGTTTGATTGTAACGTCGCTTCTGCTACAGAAGGCTTTAATTCTCGCACTCTTCTTGTTGGATTCTGTATTCCGCACTTATCCCAAAATCTCTCTTTAATATCCGCAATCAACTGATTTCTTAAATATGCCCAAGGGGTTATGACGAGAGAAGAACCTGAACACGACAACGCTGTCAACGAGGCTATAACACCTGTTTTTCCAGTACCCGTCGGCATGCGGACCAAGCAAGTATCAGAGTTTGAATTTAGATGATCAACAGAAAACTTAACAGCATCCTTTTGGTGCGTCCAAAGTTTTGCTGCATTACTACGCGAGATATGAGCAAACGACTTCATATAATTTGTACGCCATCACCCCAGGCTAATTTATTTGGTATCTGCATATACTGTCCGGCTTTTTCTCGCTCATCGGCCATTTTGAGGAAGATAAGATATGTTATTTGTTCAACATAGTCCCCGTGACCCACACCATAATTACGTAAGACGTGGGCGGAGTTCCAGACTTTATTGTCTATTTCTGGTGCGCTCATTTTTTAATAGTCTTTATATTGTTTAATCGGCCACTCTTTCAGTGGCTGTTACTGTGTTATCAATATGGATAATCTCACACCTAACCTCTAGCCGTTTTTTGTCACTGCCAGTTGGTATAAGATGTTTTTGAATTGGCATCGGTATGGGAATAAATATCCTATTTTTAAGTGCAATGGTCGTCGTAGGATAAACTTCACCACCAGATGCCTCTGTAATAATCTCAGGCAACTGAATATCGTAATACAAGCCAAATCGACCAGAATGATGTTGAAATATCAACAAAATCCTCTGCCCACCCCATATAACTGATGTAGTATGAGGTTGAAGGAAAAATTCACCGTTTTGTTCTCTAATACGATCAGTTATGGCTAAGAAACACTGGAAACCATTTAAAGCTTGTTCACTATTTTCAATAGTAAGTAGTTTCGCATCTGTCTCAATATCTGTCCTTGATATTGCGGGCATTGGGACACCCGGCTCTGCACCGGTTCCTATTAATTGTTTCTCTGCCTCACTAACAATGTCTGGCACTACTTCTTGAGCAGACTTTGCTGACCCACTGTCAACCACTTGTACATTTCGTCTAGCGACGACCTGAGATCTTCTTGCGCCTTCATCAACCGATATTTGGCCTGCAAGTACTAAATCCCATATTTCACTTAAACTACCTAAGTCAGTCTTTTCATATTCATACACTTCGCGTTTGCTTCTCATTCTTTTCAGAAAGGCTTCTGCCCCTTCGCGTGTGGCACTAGGGACAAAGTTTGCTATTTTCGGAAATATTATCGATCTAACAAAATCCTTAACCATGCCGGCAAATACTTCAAATTCATTCTGATATACTTCGAGCAAAATAGAAGCCGATGAACCATTAGGATTTATATAAATCGTTGGCACATTTCCTGCTAACTCTATGTACACTGGCAGTTGGTGAGAAAGGGAAGCTAATTCTATTCGTGCTTTAACAAAATAATCCGCCTCAAGTATCGAGGTAAGCCTAAACACAAGACCGGATTCCGCCAATGAATAATCCGACTGTTTCTTTAGGCTAATTACTTTTGGTGAATCGTCTATTCGTTGAATATTTGTACAATATGCATTTATATAGTTGCTTTGACATCTTTTCCTTGGGTTACTTGTTGCAGCCACAAGTAATTTTTTATCCTCGCTCGCATACTGTTCTATTATTGAGGCATCTTGGCCTTCATAATAATTAAACAATGTTGGACTAATAGAATCTCTGATCTCTTCCAAGCTGATATTTCTCGAACCCGGCTCATTTCTGATGGTAATTTTCCCACATAAATCATACTTTCCGTGATTTACTACCCATTGCATAAATGCATTGCTCATGTCGGCTTGCGGCTGCTTTGATAGATGATGAGACACAAAGCTTTCTACATCAGTAAATATGTTTTGTAATATCTGTAAACTTTCTGTTTCTAATGCCTCACGACCTGCTGTTGGCCGCAAAAACAAAAAATCAGCAATACCACCTAGCCGATATACTGAACTTAATGATGTGGGCGCCAAACTGAACCCTGAGCGGTATGTTTTAACAGCTCCAATGCCTTGACGAAGAATCATCTTGCCCGGTAGCGCCTGTGAATTATATTTGACGTTAGTTAGTTCAATACGAACTTCGCCAGTATTATCCCCAGCCAACAACACATCCGACCTAGTTCTCTGGCTAATCTCCATATCTGATTGTTCTATTTTCCATGCTACATTTATAGGTGGTACGCTTTGCTCAAATCCTTGCTGGCTGATAAGTTCCCCATTTACGTAAACAGGTATCTGCACATGTGTTACACACTCTTTTATATAATTCGTGGCACTATTTAGATCGATTGGCTTGTTTTCGTACAATATGGCAGTAACAGTGGTACCTGATGTGCCTTGCGCAGCCTCTTTCTTTACATCAATACAATTTTCTGTCGCAGACAATGACTCGCGTTCAGCACTCGATATAATCCGTTCGCTTCCCAATAACTTCTCTGTTTCCACTATTAGTTTTTTTGCTACACCAAAGTTTGCCATTGCGCCAATACCAAAGGTACCTACTACACCGGCTGCCTTTGCGTGTTCATTATTTTTAGAGCTAGATCCAGCACGCCAAAAATGCTGTTTGACATCTTCAATTGTCATTCCAATTCCATTATCAGTAATAACAACCTGGTTCTGCTTTATCGCTACATCGATGCGTGGAGAAAAAGTTGGATCATCAGCTTTTCTAAGCAATATTGCATCAAATGCATTTTGCGTATTCTCTCTAAGTAACGCCAAAGGTGACTGATAGATTTGTGCTGCCAACACCTCAATTATTCTATCGATGTCGACCGCTAATGGTATTTTATCTATGTTGTCTGTCATGAATGTATATCCCGTTTTGCTTGAACATCCCTTAGCATTTCACCCTTTAATGTTTCATCTATCCCAAGCTCATCACCGTAATTACTGATTGCATCTAAAGCATCTGTAAATTTTTTTAATTCACAATATGCGCTAACTAATGATACTAATTCTTGAATACTCTGTGGTTTCACAAACTGTCTGTTTAACCCTGTCCAATCCCGTGAATTTTCGAAGGCTTTCAAAAGCAATTTTCTTCCATATATTGGCAGTTCTTCTATTGTATTGAGTAATTTTATAGCTTCTCCCTCATCGCCTTCGCTCAACAATCGCTCTGCATCAATAATCTTCGAACTTACCATATGTGCTTTCTTATCAATCGGAGTGCCTGCTGGAGATGTTTCAGAAGACCATCGGACCTCTGCGTATGTTTTCCCCCCATATTCTGATAGATATCTTGGCCCGAATACGTGCCCACTCATCATTTCTCTAACATGAACTTTAGCGAAGTCATAATCATCGGATATTTCAATAATGTTATATTGCCTTCTTTCTCCGGTCGGCAATTCTCGCGATCCCACACACAGAGAGCCGGCGCTAACTAAAGCCATTGTCGCCTCTGAGGGTACGCTGATAGTTTGTGGTGATACTTCGGTTCTATGCTGATGACCATGAACCCCTAATCGAAAGCCACGATATATCATTTCATGAATTCTATTATTATCCATATAGTCACTCTGCTCAGGAGGACCGCTAGTACTATGATGCCAAACGGCAATTTTCAACAAATAAGGTTTTCCTGAGTCTTTAATTCCTAAGTACGCTTGACCTATCGCTCCTTCAGGTATAGAGCCAACATAACGATAACAGTCATTTCTGTAGCACGAATTAAATCCAGCTACAGCAATATTTCCATTATCTAATTCAAATAGATTCCAATACCTGTCTTTTGTTAGCTCATACGCCAGATCCACTCCGCTATAAAAATCACAATAGAACTTTTCATAGTTCTCAAACCTACTGTCATATAATTTTTTATCAGTAATGTGATAGAGCTTTCTATCCGCAAATGAAAATCTATAATCACTCTCAGGATTATTGAAATATTGCCTCAAATCTGTGCGTCCATTTGGCGGCGGATCTGAAACCTCACTCATTGCGGAGAATGCTTTATTCCAGTCAACATCATGATTACCTGGCACTATTACAATATTCTTTTTATTGCCCCCCAAATATCTATCTACTAATTCACTTAAAAAATCATTCGCAGATTGGTATTGCTGCATTAACTTTTTTTCAGCGTCCGTTTCTCCTATTCTTACACCCTGTACGATATCGCCGCTCACAATAATCGCATCGATTGGTCCGATTTCAGGATCCTCTTTCCTATGGTTACAAAAATCTTGATCCAATGAAGCTACTAAAGAAGCGTTATCAATAGGCTCATCTGGTGAGCGATGCAAATCAGAAATATGGAGAATCCTATACATAAGAATTCGTCCAAAGCCGGCTGACATTCATACTGGACACTTCACTATATTCCATTTAATGATCCCTTGAATACTGAAGCTAAAACTGATTGTTTGTTTTTTTCTGCTTTTCTAAGCTGAACACCCAAATCATCGTCCAAGCGCTGGATTGCTACCAATCGTTGCTCTACCAACCGGACAATTTCTTCTTGTTCCTCAATGCTTGGAAAAGCTATTCGTAAAGTCTTTAAGTTGTCTAAGTTTAATCCTGGCTTTCCAGCACCATAAGCCGCCTCTTCTAGTTTTTTTCTTGCACCATCTTTACTTATTAGATATGTATAGAGATATCTCACACATTTCGTTATCGTCGGCCTACATAACGCAACATGCTGGCTCACGTAGGCTTCATCTAATTCAATATTTACACAGCCTGTCTTTGTCACATTTGCACCAGTGATGGTTATCAGAAGATCTCCATACTTAACTCTTGTTCTCATGCCTTCCGCTTTATCGGGCAAACTTACATACGCAATACTATCTAAATCTAATACATCATATTTCAAATTCTGAGCTCGTATAAACGTTGCACCAGAATCTGCGTAATACTTTGCCCATCCTCTTGAACCCGATGTTATATATTCAGTCAACTGGTCTAATGAAGCCGTTATCCATTCACTTGGTAACTCAAGGTCTTCTGGAAGGACAGGTTCTATATACTTCCCCTTCCACTTATCATCCTTGGGCATTTTGCCTTTAGCTTTGAATTGCTCGAGTTGTTGTTCTTCCCATTTTTGGCGGCGTTCTTTGAGGATACGTTCGAGTAGTTGGGAAGCGGGTTCGAGCTTTGCCTTGTTTGCTTCGCGCCATTCTTTGGTGAGTTCGCCGGTGACGGCGGCTTTGAGGACGGATTGGCGGTATTGTTTGAGGAGTTGTTTGGCTTTTTTTAGGGCTTCGATGCCGGCGTCGATATGGGAGAAGAGTTCTTCGATTTTGGCGACGATGCGTTTTTGTTGTTCGGGTGGTGCTAGAGGCACTGGGATCTGTTTTAGGTCCGCCTGATTCAATTTGAGCCTAGTTGTACCACCCACATAGTCTTTGTAATTAAATTTATTGAGATAATGCAGAAGATATTTATTCGAAGTAACTCCTTCTATCGCATCTAATATATGCGCATGGTTGTTGACCCAGAATTTCCCCTTCGCAATGTAAGCAACATTCTTTGATTTATCGAAGAACGGCGCACCGTCTTCACCAATTAATAGATACTCGCCTTCGAATATGAAACCATCAATGACGCCTACTTGACCTGTTGCACCATAATACGGATACAGCTCGTCTTGAGATTTACCATCAATTCGAGCAGATCTTTCTTTACTATTAATTGGAATACGCTTCGAATCTAAAATCTCAGCACAATCCGAAAGTGGCGATATAGCCCACCCTTCAGGCAATTCATTCATTTTCTCTAATACTGCACTCATGCAATGAGGTATCCGTTCAATTCTTGTATTAACTTATCTAGATCTTTCCCAAACAACTCCCTCGCCTTCAACAACCCACCCTCCTGGTTAAAGGGAATGTAGTTAAAGTCGTCTACCGTCATTTCGGCATTTTGGGCGATTTGGTCTTTTATTTTATTGAGCCAGGCGAGTTGGTCTGGCTGGAATGCTTTGTTTTGTTGTTTTAGCCAATTATTAAAGCGGTTGTTAACCAGCTCTGTGAAAGGTTCGAGCACGTCGCTTAGGCCGGTGGAAAAACGAATGAGGCTGACGATGTTGGTTAACAGCTCTTTCGGTGGTACGCCTTTGACTTTGTTTTTTTCCAACTGCTCGTAGGCCTTCCACACTTCGATGGGCGCGAGATTATACGGCGGTTGCTGGATTTCTTCTGCCAGTTTTTCTATTTGCTCATAACTCAGGTGGCGCTTTTGATAGGGCTGCTGGTAGATGAGCTGGATGGCGTCGAGTTCGTCTTTGTGGTCTTGAATAAATTGTTGCCAGTTTTGGATGAGGACTTCGGCTTTTTCTTCGTCGTAACCGGCGGCGATCAGCTCATCGGCGCTGTCGTCGATGAGTTGGTCTGTGTCTTTGCGCAGTTCTTCGATGAGTTCGCGCAGGTCTGGATTGTGGAAGGGTTTGATTAGAATATCGGCCTTGGGTTTAAACGCTTCCTGGATTTGTTTCTCGTTTGGTTCATCGGTCTTGGCGTGTATTTTTGCCGCTTCGATTAAGGGCTCTTCGTTGGTGGCATGAATGAGTTCACCGGCGATGAGGGCCAGGGGTTTGTCGGTGCCAAGGGTTTCTTTAATTAAGCTGTTGACGCGTTTGCGTTGTTGGTCGTTGAGTTTGAGATCGAGCCGGATCATGCGGTTGCCGAGGGCACGCAGGGTTTCGGAATGGCGGTCGCCTCTGGCGACTTGTTCCATGAGTTTGGCGGTGGAGACGCTGGGTTTGGTTTCCAGTGATTTGGTTTCGGTTTTGTCGGTTTCGGTGACGCCGACGCAATCGACCAGCACAAAGCGGCTTTTACCGGGGGCATCGGGGGTGACTTTGTGTAGTTCGTCTCGGCTGATGATGCGGGTGCCACGGCCTTTCATTTGTTCGTAGTAGGCCTGGCTTTTGACATCACGCATGAACATGACGCATTCCAGGGGCCGGATGTCGGTGCCGGTGGCGATCATGTCGACGGTAACGGCGATGCGGTATTGCGGATCGGTGCGGAAGGCCTTGATGGATTCTTCTGCGGTTTTTTTGCCGACTTTGTAGGTGATCTTTTTGCAGAAGGCGTTGCCTTCATCGAAGACTTCGCGCACGGCATCGACGATGCGGTCGCAGTGGTCGTCGTCTTTGGCGAAGATGAGGGTTTTGGGGACCCATTCCATTTTGTCTTGTTGCCATTTGCGCTCGGGGAAGCATTCTTTGAGGCAGCGGTCTTTATAGGCCTGGATGACGGTGCGAATCTGGTTGGGGGCCAGAACGCTGCGGTCGAGTTGTTGGGCGAGCCATTCTTCTTCCTGGTCGAGCACTTCGAGGCGTTTTTGTTTGGTGAGGCGGTCGCGGATTTCGACGGCGGTGCCGGCTTCGATTTTGTTGCCCTGTTCGGTGAGCTCGGTTTTGATGCGGTAGATGTCGTAGCCCACATTGACCTTGTCGACCACGGCGTCTTCGTGGGTGTATTCGGAGACGAGGTTTTGCCCAAAAAAGCCGATGGTCTTTTTGGTGGGTGTGGCGGTGAGGCCAATGAGGAAGGCATCGAAGTATTCGAGCACCTGGCGCCAGAGGTTGTAGATGGAGCGGTGGCATTCGTCGATGATGATGACATCGAACTCTTCGATGGGGATGTCGGGGTTGTAGCTGACGGGCCGGGGCTCTTTGTTAATGGTACTGCCTTCTATTTCAAAGCCGGAGTGTTCGTCGGCCTCGTCATCCAGCTCTTGATGCGTAAGTTGGGAATACAGGCGCTGGATGGTGGAGATGGTGACCTTGGTGGCGTCGGGGATGCCGGCGCGGCCGAGGATGTTGACGTTGTAGTGTTGGGTGAATTTGCGGCCATCGTGGGGGATGACGAATTGTTCAAATTCATCCTTGGCATTGGTGGCGAGGTTGCCACGGTCGACCAGGAACAAGACGCGTTTGACCTTGGCGAACTTGGCCAGGCGATAGACTTCGGTGACGGCGGTGTAGGTTTTACCGGAGCCGGTGGCCATTTGTAACAGGGCGCGGGGTTTGCCGGCTTTGAGGCTGTGTTCGATGCCGGTGATGGCGTCGATTTGGCACGCGCGCAGGTTGTCGGTGTTGAGTTCGGGGAGGTCTTTTAGTAAACGACTTCTGAGCGTCGTGCCCTCTTCTAACCATTCTTTACAGGTTTCGGGTTTATGAAAATGAAACACATTGCGTGAGCGTGGGAGCGGATCGCGCTCGTCGCGAAAACGAACTTCGTGGTTGGTGGCTTCATAGAGAAATGGAAGTGGTTTGTTCTCTGGCGCCCAACGCTCGATGTGTTTGGTATTGGACGTTGCGTAGCGTCCGGATTGCTCGGCCACACCGCCTAAATCACTGCCCTCGCGTTTGGCTTCGATGATGCCGCAGGCCTTGCCATCGATAAACAACATGTAATCAGCAGGACCAGTATCGGTATCCATTTCGCGCACAGCGACACCAATATTCTCGAAGAGATTGAGACGATTTTTATCCTGCACCACCCAACCCGCAGCGATCAATTTTTGATCGATTTCCTGACGCGTTTCGGCTTCGAGTTTGGTGTAATCAGGACTCACGTATTTGCTTCACCGCGTGTTTGTGTTTGAGGTTTGGGATTGTAAAGACCGTAGTCGTGGGTGGCTACTGTCAAAAACGACAGTTCTGCTCACGATTTGATCAACAAAACGCTTGAACACACGCCAGACGTCGGCGCTTATCGGGTGTGAACACACCCACTTGGGTACAGCCACTACAAACATCATCATTAGCATTCCTTTTTCTAATGTTTTCGGGCGAGGTCCAAGAGTACGCCCGATGGGTTGGGAATGTAAAGTTATTAAGGGATTTCAGAGGCTTGCTAGTACATTTGTACTATCGATTGAGAAGACTTGCTTCGAAGCCTTAGCGTTGAATGAAATTTAAAATGCGCAAACAGGTTTCGGCAGACTGTTGTGTGCTAGGTGATTCAGTGTAGTTCCTGCTCTAAATTCTTCGGGAAGGCGGAACATCTCCTCAATCAACCCGCCTTCAATCATGTCAATAAAGATGTTCGCATCACTGATTAACAACATCTTGCGAACACTCCATGTTCCGACAGGCATGGAGTGCCGATACTGACATTCCTAGTAATTCCGCAGCTTTTGATTCGCCAACAAGGTCTTCAGCTAAGGCATGGTAAACAAGTTGTTCAAACATACGAGCCGTTTCTTGAGGAAACTGTGGGTCGGGCTCTTGTTCTTTCCAGCCATGTTTATTGAAGTATCCCCATAGTTTTCCGAAATGCTGGTTCGGCAATATACCGAGATCGCGTGCACGATAAAGCCATCCGCCCATGCT
The DNA here is from genome assembly GCA_029881255.1 of Gammaproteobacteria bacterium. Lineage (NCBI taxonomy): Bacteria > Pseudomonadati > Pseudomonadota > Gammaproteobacteria > Gammaproteobacteria bacterium. Next base: position 93,169 of record JAOUMY010000005.1, read on the forward strand.
TAAGCCATACTCGTGTTTGAGTATCATGAGTTCGCGCGGCTCTATCCAGGTTCGTTTGTTACCGAGATTCGCTTTTACTTTGCTTTGTGGTGCCAGGAATGCACCTGCGAAACGATGACAAGCGAGTTCTTCGTCCAAGTCTTTATTGAGGCGCCCATTGAGCACCAAGTGGCCTAGCTCATGCGCCAAGGTAAAACGCTGACGGTCTCCCGGCCAATGCTTTCCTACTACTACAACAGGACTTCCGTTGACGGTAGCAGACAGTCCATTGAAATGTTTGTGTCCGTCATATTGAGTAATAAAGACTTTAATACCTTTTGCTTCGAGGGTATCTATCAGCACAGGAATCGGGTTTAGGCCGAGTTGCCATTCGGTGCGTATTTTATCCGCGACGTCTTCGATTTCATCAAATGATTCTATTTGACGTGGCAAGTCTTCCGGAAGGACAAAAGGAACAGACCAGGGACTCGGAATAAATTCCTCCAGTTCTATCCAACGTTCAAGTTGCTCTTTTACGTCGGCATATACCTTTGCCTCTTCTTTAGCAGGCAGTTTTTCATGTTCACGATGTTCAACGTTCTCTAGCTCGACACTGACCTGGCGAAAGAAGTATTCGGTGCGAACATTTAGTGCTTTTGACAAGGCGAGCAAAACTTTCGACGAAGGCGTGGACTCGTTCCGTTCATATTTGGAGATCGCCATTGCTGTAATCTCGGCCAACTCAGCCAAATCCCGCAATGACAGACCGGCAGCTTTCCGCGCTTGTTGTATCCGTTCTCCGATCATTCTTGCTTCCTCGCAGCAGTTTACATAATTATTATTTCGAATGAATTTTTGTAAACTTTAGCATTCTAATCCATCGAGGTCAATTACCGGCATTGCTAAGCTGTTGATTTTATATACGGCACCCTCCCCACCGCCACCCCGTGCGCGTTCGCGCTTTCGCAGTGGACGAGTTGGTCGTCGAAAAATATGTGTGGGCGAAATGCCTTGAGGACTTCGCCTTTGGGCATGCCGCCGAGGAAAAACGTTTCGTCGAGGTCGACGTCCCAGGCGCGCAGGGTGCGGATGACGCGTTCGTGTGCGGGGCTGGCGCGGGCGGTGACGAGTGCGGTGCGTATCGGTTTGGGTTTGCTTGGGTGTTGGTTTTGTATATAGGCGAGGGATTTGAGTAATTTTGCGAACGGGCCTTCGGGTAGGGGTTTTTGTTTGTTGTCGCGTTCGTGTTTGACGAAGGCGTCCAGGCCTTGTTCTTTATAGATGCGTTCGGACTCGTCGGAGAACAACACCGCGTCGCCATCGAAGGCAATGCGGATTTGATCAATTTCTGTCTGCTCGGGATGCGCCGGTGTTTCGTATAACAAGGCGGCGGCGATGTTGGCGTTGACTGCTGCTTGCACATCATCTTCATACAGCGACAAAAACAAATCGATTTTGTAGGCGTGCAGATATGGCGCGAGGGTTTCACCGCCGGTGAGCGCGGCGCGTTGAATATCGAGGCCGTAGTGTTCGATGGAGTTGAATATGCGCAGACTGGTCTCGGCCGAATTGCGCGACATGATCACCACCTCGGTGGTGCGCTCGCCGGGCAGGGTTTGATTGAGTTTGAGAAAGGCCTTTACCAGCGGAAAACCGGGGCCGGGTTTGAGGATGTCGTTTTCGTGGGCGAGTTGATGGTCTTCATAGGCCCGGAGCCCCTGCTCGTCATAAATGCGATTCTCCGCACTCAGGTCAAACAAGGCCCGCGAGGATATTCCAATAACGAGGTACTGACTGAGATCGACTGGCAAACATACTCCCTTTCAATGCTAACTCAGACACCAACCTAACCTGGGAGAGCGACAGGGTGTGTCGCTTGCATGGCAAATTGTCCTGATTTTGCCAATGTATTTCTCGGCGGCCGAAAGAAGCATAGGTCGAACGGGTGGATGTGTAAAGTTTTTAGCGAAATCAGAGGCTTGCTATTACATAAGTATTACCTTCGGGGCGCTATTTACGCTGGCCATACACGGCCAACATCGCTAACATAGCCGTTCCTTTGGTCCGAACAACAATAATCAAATGCCAATCACCAGAATGCCGATTCATGTGCGTCTATTTCTCAGCGGTCTTGTGCTTTGCGCTTTGTCTTGTTCGTTAGTGTTTGCTGCCAATGTCGAAGATATTCCGCCGTGCGATAGCCCCAGTTGCGACCGCGTCGCGCAAACCATTCCCTGGGAAAATGCGCACGCAAACCCTGACGGACAAACTGTACGCATCGGAAGATTTTCCTTCGTCATCCCTACGGGGGCTGAGGTACGTCTATCGGGGGATCTGACTTTTTTTCACTATAGTGATAAGCCGCGTCGTTGGTTGTCTGTTCGCTTGAACTCCATACAAGACGTCGATCTGACAGAAGCGGATTTAGGTGATCTGCGCTTTGCCGATGCGGTTCGCATATTGTTCACTAAGACTCGCCAGGACAAAGAGCCGAGCAATCTTCATGCACGCAATATGTGGCGCAGCCTGTTACACGCCAAGTCATTACACATTGCCGAGAACACGCCGGTGTATTTCTCTCACCGTGGTGACGCGGAAGTGGCCTTCGGTCAGTGGGAGGATGGCAGACGGTTTGTGTTTATAGCCAACAAACACACTTCCCATGCTTACGTACAGATAGAAGGCACAGGTTTCAGTGACGCGGAGATGAAGGGTTTTGCTTTTCAAAATTAAAATAAGAGGAAGCCATGGGCGCATTACAGCAAGAAGAGATTGCTGCCTTCGAATACATCTTCGAAGCGACATTCAAGGACAATCCTAAAAATCATGGTTGCGGCGTTCCCAACCGCCGAACGATTGATGCAATGGAAAAAGTGCTGGAAGAAGCAGAGAAGTGTAATAAGAATCTTTCCCGACTCATTACGCAACTGTTAGGAATCGCCATTCGTGGCCGTGGTTGGCTGATGCGTATACTCAAACAGTTGGGTAAGGAACTGAGTTTCAAGTTTCGTATGTGTCTTACCTTTACCGCGGGCTACTACTATAAATCCGTGGTGATTGAGACTATGTATCAGTGTTAGTCTTGAAATTTGGGATAGATACAACTTTCTCTGCGAACCGAACCAATAAAACAAAATCAATAAAGGAGATTTGTATGGCCGATGCCATTCAAAAAGAAGAGCTTAGGCAGATGATAGAAGCGTTTTATCGTTTTGCGGGCGTGAATCCACCCGCCAATCTTGAAATCAATGAGAGTGTTGCCAGTGTGTTTGGGTCGATGTTGCAGGAAACCCGCAAGTGTTCGGATGCTTTCAAGTGGATTCCTCCGCCCCCAGGTGGTAGGCCGAGTATCGGCTGGTTGGTTACCAATATCGGCAAGTCTTTCATCAGGAGCCTGAATGATAAGATGTCGTTTACTTGTGCCCGTGGCGTGATTTATGTTTGGGGGCATCATTTGCAACGTGCTTCGTTGCTCAATATTTCAATGGGAACTCCAGCATGGGCGTAGTTAAAAGTATTTCATTTATCCTCTGCCTCACCTTCTCATCAATTAGCTGTGCCGCCGATGCATTGCGTGAGATACCGTGGCCAAACAAATCCACGTGTATTGATTGCTTGCAGGTGGAACTCAATCGTTATCAGTTTCAGTTACCCAGCAGTGATGTAAAGTCGGTTTCGACGCAAACGCTTTCGAGCACGGTAGTGGATATTCAATTAACGCGTGATGCCAGCCAACGCGGTATCGCCTTGATGGAATTGACACCGGAAAAGTTAACCGCGGATTTTGAACAACTCGGCTATTTTTCAAAGCTGCATATCAAAAACACTCGCGAGTTTTTTCTCGTCCTCGGCAAAACCTATGACGAAAAATCCCCCGGCGACATCATGCGCAAGACCATGGCGGTGGATGTGGCCAGTGAATATGTGTGGAGCCATAAAGATAATCTGAGTGCGTTCTGGATGAAATCGAATAATCCAAGTTCGCAGAGTGTGTATGTGGTGAATGATAAGGAAGCAAATGTGTTGTTTGTAGGTGGTGCGGTGACGGAGGAGTTGTTTGGGAGGATTTTGGGGACGTTGCGGATTCGGTGAAGAAAGTTGTATCTGTTCCCAATTTCAGTGACCAACCGTCTCATCACCTTGATACTGTCGGGCCCGGAAATTGGGTTTATGGAGACGGTGATATCAGAAATCAACAACGCGGAACATTCGCAGACCAGATAAAATATTTTTTTCGTGGATCAGAAAAACAATAAGAGGAAATTTCTCAATGAATAGCGAACAACAAAACGACAAAGCGCAAAATTTTAACCAAATGTTGGTAAGGGCAATCTTCAATACCTCAGTAGCCATACTTATCTGCATACCAATAAGCTTTTTTGATTACCCAGACTACATCGATTCAATCCTGGATAGCGCCTTTTTCCTGTCTTGGATTCTATGTGGTGCGTTAATAACCACGCTGCACTTTAGAATGAAAAAGGCAAAACTAGGCTGGCTTGCTTTGTCATATTGGTCGATACTATTTATTTTGCCTATCTTCATGCCATTTTACCTTCCTGTATTTTTTTCGCTCATTGGCGCACAAGTCTACAATAAAGCGAAGAATCCGCTGACACTCGGCGATGACGAGACTGCCCTTGTACCTGATAATAGCGAAACGGAATTAACAGCGACTCAGGATGGGAGTTCATCTTTGACGCTTGCCTGGGTTCTTCTCATTTCTCATTTTCCCTATCTCGTGTTCCTATATACCTTCGACTATTCTGAGTGGAATGGAGTCTTCGCTTTGACGACGACATTTTGCATCGCCGCCCCGGTGACTATTCTCACCATTTTTTTTCTGGGCGGAAATGCGCCGCAGAAGGAACGCGGCCAAATCAGCTTTATAAAGCTGATCATGCTAGCGGCGTTGATAGCAGAAGTATACCTGTCCACAACAGGACACTAGAATAAATCTGCCTGAATCAGGTTTAGAACGGGAAAATTGTAAGACACGCCGATTACTAAAAACAAACTGTTTCCTGTTATACAAGAGTAGATATCGTCTATGCGAAAATCAGGGAGATTTAAATGATTTACCGGACACGTGTAGTCATTGCAGACTGGTATTGCAAATTGCCGTAGCCTTCACCTGGAGATAGTTCGCTGAATGTTACCTAATATGTCAGCCATTAAACTTTCCATTCTTCGAATTATTTTCAAAAAGTTCGAACTCTACGCCGATTCGCAAGAATTCAACTTCTGTTCCGCACACTCAATCATGTCGTCCAGCTAATGTCTCCCCCCCGATTACTCCCGGGTTAGACTCCCGACTAAACTGCGGAAAGCAACAGGCCGCGCTATAAAGATGGCGATTGGGCTGAAAAGAATAGATCGAACACTTAGTTGTGTAAAGTTTTTGAAGTTATCAGGGGTTCGCTAGTTCGAAGGTAGTAAGCCCTATAGCAATTATCCTGACCTTGCCCGACCGTCTCATCACCTTGAGATTGCGGGGTCGGGATATTGGGTTTATGGAAACTGGGATTTGGGGGCAAATTATATAAAAATGTACTGAGAATTCAGTAGCTAGTTCGTTCTGCATAGTTTGAATTCTCGCCTTTACATCAACATGTTTGCCATGTTACGGTTTCCTCACGAAAACACTTAAATTGCTAGTTAAAATGAAAATAATAGCTCTTCCAATTGCCGTAGCCTTCACCTTATTCCTCAGCCCGCCGGGTTTCGCCGAAACGGACTCATTGCCCACAGCCATGCAGTCCTGCGCCAATATGACGGTTTGTGAGCAAACAGCGGTCAAGCAGCCGTTTCCCGGAGCGGGAAACAATCTGGAAGTCGCTGTTGGTGGTGGACACTTTTCATTCTTTCCGCCTGATGCCGTAACCGATGTCGCCGTGGGGTGGGGAGAGTCGCCAAACTATGTGATCAGACTCAAGGGTGGCAAGCTCATGGCATCCGAGGAGCGTCTGGTGCGCCTGGATAACACGGGTCTTTGCTCAGCGAACGAGTCGCCAGCACCAACTCTGGCACGTTTTCTTTTTCTTCAGACCGCGAAAGAAAAGGAACCTGACGACAAATGTCAACAAACAATTTTCAGGCTGGCTTTTTTTCAAAAGAGTTCGTCCATATTCAAGGATGCTCAACATTTGGTCTGGTTCGAGAAGAACAACCTGGAGATTTATCTCGCCAATGTTTCGGGCATTGATCACGACACCTACGCGATGGTGACTCATCGAGACAAGCCGTTCCACTATTTAGTGATACGTACCCAGGGAGTTGATAGAGAACGTTTGCTCAAAACACTTGCAACAATAAAAATAAAACCATAAGGCCTTATCTATGACACTGACCTATACACAACAGAAAGATGTTGCGGAGTTGTTGGCTGCACTCTTTAACGACAATGAATATCTCTACCACGTAAACAAAATCAACCGCGAAACTGTGCGTTACGCGGAAGACGTTATTGTGATGTTCCGCTTCTGTAACAAGGCATCGGCTGGATTGTTGGCGGGGATACAGTGCATTCCGAAGTCTAAAAACATCTATGGCTGGTTACTAAGCTGTCTTCCTGCAGTACATAAAGTGGTCAAGGCCAATCGCGAGATTTTCTATTCTAATTTTATGTGCGATATCGCAATACAGTCGCATCGAAATGCGCTTAAAGGGACGATGATCCGCTAGTGGGGGCGATGAATACGCATTTGGCTTGTCGGAGTCGAGCAGTTATGGGATAGATCTGGTGTATCAACATCTGTTCAACCACCCACAGCGTCCCGCGAACTTCGGCATCGTAACTACTAATATGGTAGGGAACGCCAATGCCACTGGTGTTTCCTGTCATCAGCGAACCTGGAGGCGCCGTATATGTGCCTTTGGGAATTGGTGCATACAAGCCCGGCATGCCGGAGCGAACCTTCCATGATTTTCCGAAGCCCTGTAGTTGTTGCAGATTAGTGTTATAAACAAGCGTGGTCATTTTTTACAATTTCCTTTCAGTAATTCTAGTTGTTTTTCGAGATCGTGGTATTTTGGCGCACTTTCCCCACTCCAGAACAGCAGCACAGTATTGTTATCGCGTTGTGTGCAGAGATATACGCGTAGCACGAACGTGGTATCGTTGTATCGATAACCGGTGTACTGCCAGGGTGTGCCATCGCCAGTCTGCTTTTGAGTATTTGGGAATTGCTGACTATCCATATCGGCTAGTCGTTGATAGTAGTTGCGCCCAACCCCCCTTGTATCAACAAACCACAACATATTATCGCTACCGAACGTGGGTTTGATCCATGTAGATGTGTTGATATCCAGACCCTGTTCGATCAAGGCAGCGAGAAATTCATTGTCGGCAGCGAGTATGGCCCGCTCATCAATGGAAACTTTCAACCAGCCGTCTACTGTATCGTTTTTGTTTGCAAAACAACTGGTGGAACAAACAAATGCCATCAGCGAAAACAATAGAATGAAATGTCGGTGACGCATAGCGTGGAATTCTCAATACGGGTTCAGCAACAACATGGAACTATGCATAGATAGGCCTATCCATTTATCAGTTTTTATAGCTGTGACCAAGACTACGCCCGATTAAGTAGGTGTGTAAAGTTCTTTATATATGTACCGGATCGAATAGTACAAAGGTGGTATCTCTTTTGCTGGTGCTCAATTTATGCCGCAAAACATATTGAGTAGCCCGCGATGTCGAAGGGCAAAGCAAAACCAATTCACTATGGCCCCCTGAATATCGATCTGCCCGAAAACCCGACTTCTATAAGCACCTCGGGAATCGATGGCAAGTTAGTCATCACCTTTACTGGCAAGACCGAGGCTGACTATAGCCAACTGATGAATATGGATTTCAGCAAAAGCCAGTTTCGTCTCGCCGACAAAGCACGCATTCAATACGGCGCACTGAAAGCAGCGAAGAACGCTTTGAACGAACAAGATCAGGCCTTTTGGAATCGCCACCTGCAAAACAGACATGCGCTGTTTTCAGAAAAGTCACGATTGTTCATTACCGGCCACTCTGGTCTAACGGTTTACTATTCCAATGAACGACCTCAGTGGTGGTCCGCACAGGCGATCATTACTTTGGACGAGTTGCCCGACCGGCTTATCACGTTAACACTGTGGGGTCGAGATATTGGGTTTCTGGAGTCGGTGATTGCGGGAATTAAAATAAAAAAATAGGAGGACAAATCCATGGCATTAACATCAGAAGAACAGGCGCTGGGGCGTCGGGCGTGGATTCCTACGCCGTTGTTTACGCGCGGCAGTGAAGATACTGAAAGACAATCCTTTCGCTGCCACCGCTTGTCAACGTGCAATCGCAGGCTCGTTGATTAAAGCAGAAATTTTTATGTCGGCGGAGAATTGAGATGAGGTATCTATCATGACTACTCTCGAACTTCTATATCTCTTTATTTAAATCATCACATCTTCCAAATGGAAAGATGCCTCCATCCATCGGGAAAACCCATGATCGCTGGCCTGGCAATAGGATGATTATCCATCAATTGCATCAAGCGATTCTTCCAATGGGTGTTGGGACTTATACGTTCCATCAGGTACTCCAATAGAACCAGCGTATTGTACAGTTTCTTGGATTGAGCCGGATTGAAACAGGCAATGAACTGCGCGGGGCGGCGACTGGGTATTTTCATTTGAAAACCAAATTGCCGATTCCATAATCGACTGTGATGGGCGCAAATGTTCCGGATGATGGTGAGGTGATGTAAGAATGAAATCAGTACGCTTTCGTCCAGATCATAAATATCCGCAATGGCTCGACGATCAGCTCGCTTTTTTGATGTTGGAAACCCACTTGGAAAGTTGGCCGAGTGACATTACCTCGACCACTGCCCAGATAGGTGGTAATTCTAGATCATCGTACTTGTTTCGATAGTGATTGATGAAGGTTTCCTGGCTGCGATCAATTTCTTCTTTAAGGTTTTTTATGCAACGTTGGTATTGATTGCCATTATTGAAAATGGATTTATCAAGAAACGCGTGGGCACCATAGATATGGCCCAAGTGATAAGCCCATTGTGTTCGCACAGAAACTTCGATTCGTTCGATCGCATCCATCACCAATAGCCGTAATTCACGATCGAAAATGTAAAGGTGTAAGACGTCTTCGAATGTTGTGCCAGTCTTGAATTGATGGGTGGAGTGATCTGCTTCAAACGGAAGCCAGTAAGCACCTAGGCGATAATAGTTGAGGTGTGCAAGATAGTGGCATGCCCGGTTATGGTCGGGGATCGACATCCCTCGGGTTTCAAGTAGATGGATTTGTTGTTCGAGGGTGGTTGGGGGCTTGGTAAAACGCATTGACTAGCCCCAGTAAAAGTAACCCGCCGGGGTGCGCAGATCTGACGGAATGCGTGGCGGGTGTTGTTGCTGCTAATTATCGGCAACTTTTTATCTTTTTCAAGGAGAAATTTACTGTTTGCGAAAAAAAGCGGCTGCGCTTTCAGTAAATACCTATGAAAAGCAGGCCTAGCAAATAACCGTTCAATTAGAGGTTCCGCATGTTGGAATATAGTTTTTAGAGACAATTCACCGCCCCTTTCCCTCTTTATTAATGTTTATTTTGTATTGCATAAGAATAATCGTAGTATCGTGATTTTACAAAAAGTAATTAATAATTTCATGTAGTTATTAGTACTTTCGGGGCAGCTCAGCAATTTTTGTGGCCTATCGGTTTCCCGCCTGGCGCGGGCGGTGACGAGTGCGGTGCGTATCGGTTTGGGTTTGCTTGGGTGTTGGTTTTGTATATAGGCGAGGGATTTGAGTAATTTTGCGAACGGGCCTTCGGGAGATATTGAGTTTGAGAAAGGCCTTTACCAGCGGAAAACCGGGGCCGGGTTTGAGGAAAGTAGGGGCAGATACCAGTTTTCGCTAATGTAAGCAGTAGCTTGTATCTGACCCGACTTTCCCTTGACCAGATGCAACATAAGAGTTATACGTTACATACATCTATTTAACGTATAACACCCTATGGAAAACTTGCCGCTTTCGACCACTACCCTGTTCCAACAATTTGTCGAACAGGTCACCTCCGACGAATTGAGCCGGGATCTAGGTGATCTGGCCGGCAGCTTTGTATCCAAGGAGGTGAAGGGAAAGCCTTATTGGTATCTCCAATACCATGAAGCGGGAAAACAAAAACAGGTATACCTTGGGCCCGAGAATGACAGAGTTCTGAAACTTGTAAACAATTGGGATGACATTCGAACCGAGGCAAAACTCAGCCAGCAACGTCGACAAGAAATGTGCGCCATGTTAAAAGCGGGCGGTTTACTTGCGCTGGACTCGGCCGTTGGTAAGGTACTGTCGATGCTTGCAGACAGCGGTATCTTTCGCGCGGGTGTCGTACTGGTCGGAACACAAGCGTTTCGATCTTATGGAAATCTACTCGGCGTAAAGTTATTCGGTTCTGCGATACAAACACACGATATCGATCTCATTCAGGACCTCGACGTTGACGTGGTACTTCAGTCCAATATCCAAATCGACTTTGGCGACATAATCGAACGTACCGAGATGGGGTTTATACCTATCCCTGCGTTAAATCCAAAACATCCTTCGACGTCGTTCAAGATTCGACGAAAAGAAATCAAACTCGATATGCTCACACCGCTCATTGGCAAGCCTGAGTCCGGTCCAATAAAACTACATTCACTCCAGACCTATGCCCAACCATTGCGATTTCTCGACTTCCTAATAAAGGAACCGATACAAACCGTGTTAATCGACAACGCCGGTATCCTGGTGAATATTCCTCATCCGGCTCGTTATGCGCTGCATAAATGCATCATTTCATCACGACGTCCAATTACACAAAGAGCGAAAAGTAAGAAAGATATTTTTCAAGCAGAAATCCTGTTCCAGGTTCTCCTCGACATCGATCGCGTATCACTTCTTTCTGCATGGAAAGACCTGGAAAGTTTCGGAAAGAACTGGCAGAGCCATGCTCGTGAAGGAATAGACAAGATTTCTGACAAGGAACTGCTTAGCAAGCTTGCTGAATTGTTGTCGTTTTGAAAAAAGTGAGGTCAGATTGAAACAGCCACATTATATCGGCCACCTTAAAGGGACGATGATCCGCTAGTGGGGGCGGATTCAATTCCAAACCTGCGTCTTGAAATTCCCCGGGCAGACGATTGATATCCCTGTCGGGAGTCATAAATGCCTCAAGCCGTTCGGTGATAATTCGAAAACTCAGAGGAAACTAAAATAAGAGCCATATCGGGGGTAGACCCCTTTTTTCTGTTACTATGCGCCCGTTCTCTATCCATAACCCACCAGGACAAACCCCTTGAACCAGACGCCCTTTTCCACACTTGCACTCAACCCCGCCCTGCTCGAGAACCTGAGCTCGCTCGGCTATACCGCCATGACACCCATCCAGGCGCAGAGTTTGCCGCATGTGCTGGCGGGCAAGGATGTGATTGCGCAGGCGAAGACAGGTTCTGGTAAGACCGCGGCATTTAGTCTGGGTTTGCTGGAAAAGCTGGATGTGCGAAACCTGCGTGTGCAGGGTTTGATTCTTTGCCCGACGCGGGAGCTGGCAGATCAGGTGGCGACCGAGGTGCGCAAACTGGGGCGCAGTATTCCGAACATCAAGGTGCTGACGCTGTGTGGCGGCACGCCCGTCGCGCCGCAGAAGGCCTCGCTGGAACATGGTGCGCATATCATCGTCGGCACACCTGGCCGGGTGGAGGATCACCTTAATCGCGGCTCGCTGAAACTCGATGGGCTCAACACCCTGGTACTGGATGAGGCGGATCGCATGCTCGATATGGGTTTTCAACCGGCGCTGGATGCAATTATCGACGCCATACCCACGCAGCGTCAGACGCTATTGTTTAGTGCCACCTTTCCGCAGCAGATTCAATCCATCGCTAAGCGCGTGATGCGCGAGCCGGTATCGGTGCAGTTGGAAGAAACCCATGACAGCAGCAGTATTCAACAGCACTTCTTCAAACTCGATGACAATGTAGAACGTTTGACCGCCGTGCGTTTGCTGCTGCTCAAGCATCGGCCGGAATCCGCGGTGGTATTTTGTAATATGAAAAAGGACGCGCAGGAAATTGCAGATGAACTGGGCCGTTATGGCTTTACTGCCAAGGCCTTGCATGGTGATCTGGAACAACGTGAGCGTGATCAGACGCTGGTGCAGTTTGCCAACAAAAGTATTTCGATTCTGGTGGCGACCGATGTCGCGGCGCGCGGGCTGGATATCGATGCACTGGATGCGGTGATCAATTATCAACTGGCGCACGATGCGGAGGTACACGTGCACCGTGTCGGTCGCACCGGTCGCGCGGGTAACAAGGGCATTGCCTGTACTTTGTATTATGAAAAAGAGGCGCACAAATTGGCGCGGCTTGAGGAATATTTAGGCCGTTCGATCAAAGCCGAATCTCTGCCCTCTTTTAATGTGCTGGAAAAACCGGTCTATCGCGCAGCGATGGTGACACTACAAATCGATGGCGGTAAAAAACAGAAAGTCCGCGCCGGTGATATTCTGGGTGCACTGACCGGCGAAAACGGGATTGATGGAAAACAGGTGGGCAAGATTCAGTTATACGATAACTGGTCTTTTGTCGCAGTGCGACAGGAAGTCGCAAAGGCCGCGTTGCAGAAATTAACCCAGGGTAAATTGAAAGGCCGCTCGTTTCGAGTGCGGAAAATATAGCGAGTTACTGAGAAAGTTGTGACTGAGCCTACTTTCCGGGTTCGGTGAGTAATCCACTGTCAATTACGGCACAAGCAAACGAAGCTCTTTGTCTTTCGTCAATTCCAATATCTGATGGTCCACCAATCCATTCAAATCCCTGGAACAGGTTTTTGAACTTAGTTTTTGGTACAAGGCTTGATACCAGGGCTTGGCCTGCAATGTTTTCAATGGAAGCGATAGACCGGTTTCCATGATGGTGGTCACAATGATGTATTGGCGCTGATTGATCTTTCTATCGTTTAGTAAATTGTTGAGCATGTTTTCATACAACACTAGCGCAATTATACGATTCGCTCTATCGTGCAATTGATTGATGACTGTCAACATCCCTTTGAGAAAGAAGCGGATAAATGCCGTATTGGGATTGGTTTCGCCGCTTTCCTCGGATTTTCTCGCCCGATTGAACACCGTAAAATATTCATCAATGTTGTCCAGATAAAAACGCGATAAGGCAAAATGTGCGTATTTATAACCTGCGCATTTCAGTATCAACATCTCGACGACGCGACCAACCCTCCCATTACCATCCCAGAAGGGGTGTATGCGCTCAAAATAATAATGTGCGAGCGGTGCGCGTATGAGTGGCGGGAGACGTCGAATTTCGTCGCTATTGATCCACTCGATAAAGCTTCTCATTAGCAAGATAATGTCATCCTTGCACTTTGGTGGCGTATAAACACCGCCATGTTCTGCATCGCCAACCTTGGTCAACTGGCCTTTTAGGTTATCGCGATATTGACCTGGAACATTGAACGGATGACTTAGTTGTTGCGTAATCAGCTCATGTAAATCTGTAAACATGGCTTCCTGCAAAGACACCGCGATGCCTTGTGCTGGAGAGTTGTCGCGCTTTAGAGAATTAATACATTGCTGGCTGAACGTTTCGGCTTTTTCATAGGCATGCTTGATGTTGATAACGCGCTGCTCAGTTTCATCGCGGCTCTCGGGAAGTCGCTCTATAACCCTGGCCGTTTCTTCCTCGCTAAGGGTACCGCCTTCTATGGTATTGGTGCCGAACACGCTGGCCGCCACCACTTCTTTTTCCAGACGCGCGGCGACGTCAGGGATAATAGGAATACTCGAAAACCGGTGATGGGCGTCCTCTATCCGCAACAAATCGGCCTCGATACTGGCCATATCGACACCGACCATAAAACGGAAGAAGCCTGAGCGGTGGGTTTCTATGCGTTTTTCTTTAGGCATATTTTGTCCAGCTAAATGTCCAGCACATTTTCATTTATAACTATGTATTTTCAATGAGTTACATTTTTATTACTGGATTTATGTCAATATTTATGTCCAGATGAATGGGAGAAGTATAGTCCATAGACCTCGGCCCGTCATGTCGACTTTTACGGCTTTTTTCGACATATCTGCCGGATATGTCGATGTGGGAAACATGTTCGCGGCCCTGCCAGCCTGCGATTTGTTAGGATGCAACTGGTCCCCTCAAAGTGAGCAACACCGCCATGCAAGAATTTTTCATCGGCCCCCTATCCCGTTACACCTATGGCTGGATCGCTTTGTTTGTGTTTGCCTGTTTTGGGGTTTACATGATTTATCGTGCCCGGCAGGGGAAGCGGCTCGATAAGTTTATCGCTCTGGGTTTGTCTGCCAGGGTTCAGTTGTGGTGCGGGGTGTTTTGTTTGTTGCCGGTGGTTTTGTATAGCTTTGGGGTTTTGTTGATTGGAGGTTAATACACAAGGCTTTGGCCTTTTGCACTAACTCGCTAGTTACTTAGAGATTGACGGACTTTTTTGGGGCAGGCGAATCGCACAGGGCATGTTCGGTCATAGAAGGCTCCGAGTGTGGCATAGGTGCAGCACCTGCGCATCAAGCATGAAGAATCCGTGTGCGGACAGATGCCAGTTTTCCGTGTTGGAAAAACCGGTCTATCGCGCGGCGATGGTGACACTACAAATCGATGGCGGCAAAAAACAAAAAGTCCGCGCCGGTGATATTCTCGGTGCACTTACCGGTGAAAACGGGATCGATGGTAAACAGGTGGGCAAGATTCAGTTATACGACAACTGGTCTTTTGTCGCCGTGCGACAGGAAGTCGCGAAGGCCGCGTTGCAGAAATTAACCCAGGGTAAATTGAAAGGCCGTTCGTTTCGGGTGCGGCGGGTATAGAACGTGGCGGAGTGGTTCCATCGGGCCCGAATAAAACATCCAAATTACCAATAATATATCTTAATTTTTATACGATTAAGCAGCACACTGTTAGCCACTTCTATTAGACTTCCCTATCCATTGCAGGCATGATCCGCCACCTAAAATAACGAAAATGAAGGGTATTAGCTGTGTCTCAATTTTTGTCGAGTTCGTCAACCGTGTTCGCTTCCTGGCAAAGTACTAGGTAGATTATGTATAAAAATACTTTTGTTTTTCTAATTACCGTACTCATTTTTTTGTTGTCTACGGCGTGTGCTCACAAAAAAACACAAATCGTATTGAAGAACACGCCGACTGAGGAAAGTGAGTTTCATTTAGCGCCTGAGGAACTGTTGGGGAAATATCCGGATGTAGAGGGATTACATCCTGAGAACTATCTAAAATATCAAATCGCGCTTTCTGGAACTTCCTCGCCCGACTTAAATGAGCGGGCAGATAAGTCAACACTAGTCAATGCACTAGGCGAACCCGATAGGATTGAACTTCATAAGCGCTCAATCGTGGACTTTCTTTCGTCTCCTCCTATGTTTGGCCTTTTGTTTTTAAGTCCCTTGCTGATTGAGCCAATTGTCACCGGGGGTGTTCTCGCAGGTCTTGGCATACAGTATTTTGTACAGCCACGTGAAGAGGATCTTTACTGGACCAAAGGCGACTATCTCATAGAAGCGCACACCATATCGGGAAGATACAGAAAAGAAGCTAAATGGGAGTGGTTCTACAAAATAAATGATAGTGAAAATCTTTCGTCACCGATTGTTTCAAGATCCAACAGCGCTAGCTACGGAGGCTTGTCGCTGAGTAATTTTTCGAGATTTGGCGATCAACTTTATAATCGAAAAACATATATCTCCATACTGTATGGTAAATCTTTCCAAGCTCCCTACCTATTCGACAACATCAATCTCGATGCCGCAGCCAGTATACAATCCACTACAAAAGAAAAATATTATCTGCTGGACATAACTAACCAGGCGATTTTTCTCAGCGGCTCGTACAACATCAATAACAATAAACAAGAACTAGGCATTGGCATAACCTACGAAACATCGCTCCCGGATGTTTTCATCGACGGATATCTAGGCCGAGTTGGCGCTTACGCTGAATTCAACTTGCGCAAACAACGCGAAACACAAACCGTCATACGCATCGGCGCAGTCAGAAGTATTGACCCGTTTGAAAACAAGGCCAGCTATTTTCGCATATCCTGGATACAAAAATTCCAGAATCGTAGGCTGCACTAGGGAGTACAAACACTAAAAGGCGGTTCTAACGCTGCGCGACATGATGTATTTCGAGGATCGCGATGTGAATACTATGCAGGGTCAGATTGAGAAAGTAGGTTCAGTTACCAGCTAACGATAGAATCTGCTAAAACCCCACAACCAGAAAATCCACCGCATCCACAATCTCCCCCCGCTGTTGCTGTAAGGAGCCAACATACTCACCCAAATCCGTTGTCGAAATACCGGCCATTTCCGCCGTCGACATAAATACCTTTTTGCCTTCGATTTCAAAACGCGGGTTGAGACGGCCGATGGGTTTGCTATTCGCACTTTCTTTGATCAACGGAACAACGAGGCGTGTGTTCAGCGTTTCGAATAAGTCATTTTGCACGTCGAGTAAGTAAGGAACGGTTTGTCGCGTCGCGGGATTGGGGTTGCGATAGACGCCGAACTGGGCCACTAGAACTTCCTCTTGCCGTCACTAAACACACCTTGGTCCGCTGTTCGTTTGTTGTAATCGTCGATGGCGTCGGCATTTTCTGCGATCCAGTTTTGCCGTTCCTTTTCACGTATGGCCTGGACCAGGGCGACTTCGAGCAGGGCAGAGAGGTTAATGCCCAGACCTTTTGCCTTTTGCACTAACTCGCTGTTTACACTGAGATTGACGGATTTTTTTGGGGCAGGCGTATAACCCAGGGCATGTTCGGTCATAGGTGGTTCCGTATTTGGTATAGGGGAAGTATATGCGCACTATTTATGCGCATCAAGCACGAAAAACCCATCTGCGGACAGATTCCCATTTCCCATTTAACCCTATCGCCAAAGCCGGGTTTGTGCCGCATAATAGCCGCCCTTTTGCCCACGCCCGCGAGCACGCCCGTATGCCTGACAACAAGATTTATCTGAGCAATCTGAATAAGCTTGCGACGGAAGCCGATTTGAAACGGCATTTTTCCACCTATGGCGCAGTCACCGAGGTGCATTTGCCGCGTGAGAAGAAGACCAAGGAGGCCAAGGGTTACGCCTTTGTCACCTTTGCCTACGAGGATTCGGCGCGACGGGCGCTGGAGCAGGACGGCAAGCCTTATATGGATCAAACGATCACGGTCCAAATCGCCATTGAAAAAAACCCCAGGAAGTAGACCCCCATGACGAATAACGAAATTATGAAAAAACTGCGCATCGCCCTCGACCTCAAAGAGATCGATTTGTACGAGATCTTCGAGCTATCGGGTTATGAGATCAGCAAGTCGGAGTTATCGGGGATTTTTCGCTCGGAAGGTCACAAGAATTACAAAGCCTGTAGCGACCTGGTGCTGAATCATTTTTTGAATGGCTACATTATTTATAAGCGTGGTGAAAAAGAATAAATTTGGATCGGGCGCGATGTATTCTCGCCTAACGAAACCGATCCGTAATCGCCGATACGTGTGTTTTTCCGTAGCCAGTTTTGCCAATTACCTTTAACAAGTAAACACCGGGCTCTGGCAAATCGACTTCTTTTTCCACCGCATTACGTCCCAAATCCTTCCAGTGTCCGATCGACTTTCCAGCAAGCGTTAGCAACTCGATTTCATAAACGGCGCCAGCTTCATTGGGTTCAAAAATAAGCTTGATCAGCTTGTCGAATCGACTACTCAGTCGATACACGGCCTCGGCTCCTTCCGCTATCATGCCGGTGAAAACGCCTTGATTAACTTTGACAATATTCTCGGTGCTTTTTAAGTTCTGGTCTGTGGCTAGTTCCGAAACAAAAAATGCAAATTCACCGTAGGACTTGGTGCCTTCAAGTTCCAGGCGGTAGTCACCCGTGTAGTTTGGGGTAAACACAAATTCCTGGGTTTGTTTACCGGCGTCTTTCATTGTCTTTACTTTCTTCCCTCTGGGATCACGTAGGTCAAACCGATAACGCAGATCAGATTGCCGCGCTTCCAGTCGGATGATGACTGGCGAGTTGCGCTTGAATCGCGCCTTGTACTTGCGTACCTGATTGTCGACGAGTTCGCCCTCATGAAATTCGTCAAACACCACTTTGTTATTGTGTTCTTCCTGGCCCTGCTCAGAAAAATTGCTGACCTCAAGTGTGTAGTCACTTACGTCTTTTGCGCCGGTAATACGTATGTAGAAATTAGCGCTATGCTCGACGGCGTGTGAAAACTCATGAAAATTATTGGCTACTTTCGTCCAGGATTTGATTGGTTTGAAACGTGTGTCCAAAAACTCGATGTCGTATTGCGCGGCGGCTTTGTCTTTATCCAGAGAAAACACTACAGACGCGCCTTTATCCAGCCTGACTTTGTACTCCGCAACCCCGCCCTCGGCCATAATACTGCTCTGTTGCTCACCGAACTTCAGGGTTTGTTTGCGCAGCTCCTTATCTGAAATAATCTGCTGCATCGCCAGCCCTGCTCGTCCATATCCTTTCTCACCGATAAAGCGCAGCACGTATTGATTATTCCTGGGTGGTGTAAACACCAATTCATTGTGATTGGTTCCCAGTCCCTTCCACTGCTTTATTAGCTTGCGACTTCTATCGACTAGCTGCAACTCATAGCTCATGCCATTACTGGTTTTTTCAGACACCAACAAAATCGGCGTATTTTTACTCCCGCGGTAACGGTATTCGCTCTCTGCACCGGCGGCGATCATCGGTTCGATGCGCTCACCGTCCTGGATACGGTTGCTCGAGCTTCGCAGTTCTGAATCTTTGGCCAATTGGGTGACAATCAGATCGTAGTCGCCTTGATTGCGCGTACCGATGACCTTAAGTTCGTAGCGATCTGAGTCTTCCGGCGTAAACAGCATTTCTTTATAAGTTGCCCCAAGATTTTTTTCCTGTCGTAGCATCTTGTTTTTTGAGGACCATATCTGTAGATCAAAACGAGTGCCTTTTTCCATTTTCGGAGTAGCCAGTAATACCGGCGAATTCTTTTTAAGTTTTAGTGCATACCCGTCCGTTTCGTTCAATTTGATGTCGCCTTTAAAATGCGCAAGCACGTCACCCGACATGGCCGACGTGTCGCCTTGAACGTATTTTGTAAATTTGATGACGTTGTCTGTCTCATACGAATCACCTTCGAAAAACAGACTGACAATTTTGTCGATAGATGATTGTTTAATAACATTACCGAAACCCTCCTCCTCACTAAGAAGCATTCCAACAACATATTCCCCTATGTATAAGGTACCTCCACTGTAACCTTGTGAAATAGTATCGGATGGATTCATTGCTTCTATCAGGAGGTGATCTTGCAAGTTTTCGCGTATAAAGACACGTATTGATATCAAACCTCCGCTGTCATTACGTACTTTTAGCACTCCCTCCTGATTTTCATCCAGAATCTTGGCAATGCCCGTGCCTTTATTCCAAACGCTATTCTTACAGGCGTCATAGCTTTCTACAATCAGTACTGCAGTATCGAATTGATCACCGAACTCTTGTATGAGCTTCGCACCGAATGTTTTTCGACCGCCTGTTACAAGCTTAATCGGACCGCCCTTCTCCACCACATGTTGTGCTGTGACAAAAAAACACTCGTGTCCCCTGGTTCTAAAAGTTCCCTGACCAAACTCGCCGTCAGCAATAACCCGGGCATCCGATGCCATCGCGTCAAAATTAAACATTGATAAAGTCATCACGACGAATACTGGCGATAGGAAATATTTTTTCACTTTAGTGATATCCTCAATAGAATTCTTATGAGCCCGTAAACAATTAGTGCAATCGCCCACAGATAGGCCTGACCTGATTCGCTAAACAGTCTTTTCATAATCCCGTTGCTGATTTCAAACGGTTCAGACTTGTAGTGTTGAACAATGACACTTTCGCCGGTTTCTCTATAGACCACACGCATCGCCTCATCGGCATTAATCGTCACAAAGCCCTGACCTAAGGAATCAAAGTCACTAAAACTCATTTCGGTATTCTTTTGTACTTTGACAAAAGCGCCGACCGGCAAGGGATAAGGACCAATACTATAGTATTCGTTAAAACCGAGTTTTTTCTCGCTAAAGCTGACTTCTCCGCCCTTAAACAACGGCTGTTGCGCAATGATAGAATCGCCCAACTCTTCACCCAAAACGACTTTCCCACTCAATCTGAAAAGACTAGTTTGCCCTTTATTGGCTCGCTTTTGAAAGTCTTTCAGTTTGATATAGGTGCAGGCTGGCAGTGTTTTGATCAGTGTCTCCGAGTTATCGTAGAGATTGCCAACCGATTTGCCGTCTTCAAATTCAAGCGAGATATTCAAATCGCCATAGGAAATCCGTTTAAAGACTGCCGCCACACCTGGTGTTAGTTCTAATACGCCATTAAAGTTCGTGAATTCGTCTTCAGCATCACAACCATAAACAATATTCGCGTTTTCCAACACCCAAGGGGCGTGATTAGTATTCGGGTAGGTCTGCAACACCAACAACTCAGTTTCCGCATTAATATTGAATGTGGTGTTATAGGACTTTAAAAACGACAAGTAGAAAACAGCACCAAAAAGTACGACTAATAATAAGAAAAGAAGTAGTATCAGTAGTGCATGTAATCGTAGCGTGCTCCACCTGTCTCGCCATCTTATGTCGATTTCTTCCGGAGATAAATCCAACCCGTCATTGACTAGAAAGACCGGCAAAATACGCCTTATACAAGAGACTACCCACGACTCCTTTGCCTCGTTATCTGGCGCCAATTTTAAGATCCCCATTGCGCAAAATCTCACCCATGCGCTTGGTGACAAAACGCAGAGTCGCCAGATTGTACTGCTTTACATCGTCTACGGTACAAATCGCATCATAGACCACCGGACGCGCGTCCTTGATCTTCTGACACTTGAATTTTTTTGCCTTGCCACTGTTGTTTTTTACCTGGAGCATGGCCTTTACACTTGAACCGCCCTTATTCAGATAGACATTGACTGCCTCACGCAAGGGGAAGCCCCACGACGATAAGACATAGTTCGGTGTCTTTTTTCGGTCCGCACAATTATTTTGAATCTGCGCCAGCACCACTAGATGATCTGGATGATAATTGGCGAGACGATCTTTGTGTTTGGAGGAAACATCAAATCCGACGGCCAGCTCGTCGTTGCCGGTGAGTGTGTGCTCAAAATATCCCTTGTATTTTCCGTCGATGCTAACGATGTCGACACATACCGAGCCGTTGGATTTTAACGGCACGTCTACATACAACGCTTCAAGATTTGCTTTGTCATATCTTGTCTTATACATGATCCCAGACTCGGTTCTACCCGAGACCTTGACCTCTTCGATGAACTGCTCGTCCAGTTTTGTGATATGGATGACGTCGGCCGCAACACAAACACCAACAAGTGGCCACAAAATGACCGACAGCAGTATCCTTTTCATTATGGTCCTTCCCTTTGACGGCTAGCGAACAGCGGGAACAAGCATAAAACTACATACTCGGGATGTAAAGATTGTGTTGGAATTTAACGACGCTTGATGATGTTCTGCGCTTCGCTGACATAGAACTAAAGTAGTAATTGCTTTCGTGGATAATCTCTCAGCAATTGGGTAAGGAATACACGCCTGAGTATTCCATATATTTCCCACTTAATCCTCAATCGTAATGTGAAACCGCAGTAATCTTCCTGTGAAATTTTTCCGATTCATTGCCATCTATTAAAAAATGGAAATTATCGGCTACTTGATGACGCCTTTTTTTTCGCAAACCTGACTTCATGTGTCACTACATGTAAACAAATATCTCCCACCATTAATATGTAGAAAACTCAACCGTAAACAAGAGTGTGTCTAAGCAGTTCATACATCTTGAAATAGCATAGAAAACACTATTTTTTTGTATGTACTCGTTCTTGTGATTAACACTCATTCATGGCCATTAGAGATGTGAATTACGTTGGCAATTGAGGATAAGTACAACGTCACCAAACCTATCAGTCGATCTGACAAATCTTCGCAAGAGGGTGAGTCGCGATTCAGCTATGCAACTCGCCCTAAAAGTATTGGCTACTTTCAGAATCTGGATTTCAAAAGACGTATACGAATTTCCTCGTTTCTTACACATCTTCTTGCCATAGTGAGCGTTGCGTGGGCGCTGATCGCCTACTCGCTTGACTACACGACTTTAGCCGCAAACACCACTGTCGCTGCGGGTGGTTTCATACTGGCAAGCGTATTACATAGAAAAAACCGGCACACTTCGGCCCGTCTCATATGGTTGACGACAACAAACATCGCCGTCTTCTTTGGAATACAACTCTCAGGGTTTGATTCGTACACCGGTCAGAACACAATAATTACCGCCGCCATTCCATTCATACTTTTTTCCTGGCAACACGAGAGAATCTTCGTCATCTATAGTTCAATACTGTCGGTGTTAGTATGGGGACTGAGTTGGTATGTCGGTGATCACTTTCTTGGAATAAACCTGGAGCTGGACGCCGCAACTGTGCAGTATTCTGGCGTAGCTACCATGCTTACCATATTTGCCGCGATGATTGCCATACTCATTCATTTCTCGCAACTTTCTGCTCGTTATGAAAAAGATTTGCTTTTGGCAAAGGAACAGGCAGAAACGGCGAATCTTGCAAAATCTGCCTTTCTCGCCAATATGAGCCACGAAATACGCACCCCAATGAATGCCGTAATCGGCATGTCTTATCTGGCGCTACAATCAGCAGAAAATCCAAAGCAAAAGAACTACGTTGAAAAAATTCATAGCTCCGCAGAAAATCTGCTCGGGATCATTAACGATATCCTGGATTTCTCCAAAATTGAGGCCGGAAAGCTCGACATGGAAAATCTGTCTTTTCATCTCGATGATGTGATGAACAATCTTGCCTCACTTGTGGGACTCAACGCTGAGAAGAAAAATATTGAATTGATGTACAAAATCAATCCCCAGGTACCACGACAGTTGATCGGCGACCCTTTGCGTCTGGGACAAATACTGACCAATTTGGGAAACAATGCGGTTAAATTCACTCCCGAAGGGGGAGATGTCATATTTAGCATCAATGTAGAAGAATGCCAAGGCGAGCAGATATGTTTACACTTTTCGGTGCGCGATACTGGTATTGGTATTGAACCGGAACAGTTGGAAAGACTTTTCATGTCGTTTAGTCAGGCGGACAACTCCACTTCGCGAAAATATGGGGGAACAGGTCTAGGCCTGGCGATTACAAAAAAACTAACTCAGATGATGCGCGGTGACGTCTGGGCCGAGAGCACGCCCGGTGAAGGTAGTACGTTTCACGCACGCCTGCGATTTAAAGTCAGCGATAAACAAGTCAATCTGCGCGATGTAGCCACGCGCTTTGGTGCATTACCTGTTCTGGTCGTCGATGACAACCACCTGGCGCGTGAGCTATTAGTAGAGATATTGGAAAGCTTTGGATTGAAAGCAGATACCGCGACAAATGGTGAAGACGCGATAAAACGCATTCGACAAACACACAGCACACAACCGTATGATCTGGTATTTATGGATTGGCGCATGCCTGGTCTCGATGGCATAGAGACCATACGCCAAATTCAAGACGATGAAACGCTGGAAGTCTTACCTAAGTTTGTGATGCTAACGGCCCAGTCACTTGCGGACAAGGAGTTTGCACAGCAACAAGTCGAACTCGCTGCCTATCTCACCAAACCGATTACATCGTCCACTGTTTTGGACGCTATCGAAGAAACACTCGGCCAGGGCATGGTGTTACGCAGCCGCGCCCGCGTGCTAAAACACGATGTTGAAAGCGCCATTACAAAGTTGCAGGGCAGCAAAATTTTGCTTGTGGAGGATAACCATATCAACCAGGAATTGGCCACTGAGATACTTACCGAGAAAGGCATATCTGTCGTCTTAGCAAATAACGGCGCTGAGGCCTTGGATGCACTGGAAAACGATAGCTTTGATGGAATACTCATGGATTGCCAAATGCCTGTAATGGATGGCTATGTCACGACACGCGAAATACGTAAAAAATCCAATTGCAGCGACCTACCCATTATTGCCATGACGGCTAACGTGATGTCTGGTGATAAGGAAAAGGCTATCGAATCGGGCATGAATGACCATATTGGAAAGCCGATAAACGTTAGTGAAATGTTTCGCACGCTCGCCAGGTGGATCAAACCCAAACAGCCCGTAGCAGCGGCCACAAATACAGAAACGCAAGATGAATCCGTTAAGCTAAAATTGCCAGGACTCGACACCGAAACTGCGTTGGGCCGACTCAACCATCGCATGCGTCTCTATCTAAAACTGTTGACCGGTTTTCGCGATAGCTACATAGACTTCGAACAGAAATTTTTTGCCGCAAAACAACAAGGAAATTTTGAGGAGGCCAGCCGGCTTGCGCATTCACTCAAGGGACTATCCGGCACCATCGGCGCTGATACCCTGTCCACCGCCGCGAGAGAGCTGGAATTGGCGTGTAAAGAACATGCACCCGACTTGGATTCCTATACGGATAAAGTAATAAGAGCGCTTAACCTTGTACTCGGTGGTTTACAGTCTCTCGAGCGTCCGAGCTAGTACGCATAATAAGTAGGCGTAGTCAAAAATACATATACTCCAGGAAAGTATTGATTCAATTGTCCGAAAAAAAACACCGGGCCGTTTTCAAGCCCGGTGTCTACTATTTCCAATACCTCACACTATCACTACTATTGCAAAGGCAGATAAATCTCCGTACGTAAATTCTCGGGTTTGGTTTTCCGCGGATCGCGATTCAAATATATTTCGAATAGTGGCTGGTCACGCACCTGTTCCCCACTATTGGGCAGCCAGTCGGCAAAGATGCTGTTATAGACTTTATCAAGTTGATCATAACTACCCTTGTGTAAAAATCTTGCATAGCGCCCGCCAGCGAGTGTTTGTTTGCCCACTTCCCCTTTTTCCTGCACATTCCCTTCATAGGTAATACAGGCGTCATAGCGCAGTTGGTCGGCGGCGGTGATGTCCGGGCTGTCGTAACTTACTCCTATCATCTTTGTATCGGGTTTCATTAGTTTATTGGGATAGGCAAACGACATCATGCCGCCCCACGCGGCTTCTGCTGCCTTGGAATATTCTCCTGTCTTGCGCACATAAAGAACTTCAATTGGTTCGATGTTTAGAATTTCTGCGTTCATCTTGATCAACTCCAGCGTTGTATCGTCTGGAAGGTACTCGCTAACAATGGCATGGTGTTGTCGAAAGCTGGTCGGTGACATATTAAATCGCTGCTTAAAGGCTTTATTAAATGCCGCCGGTGTTTCATAACCCGCATCGAGTGCAATGCGAGTTATATCATCCTGACTTACCACTAATTGTAGCGCCGCTTTTTCCAGACGAAGTCTGCGTACATAGGCGCTAAGCGACTCTCCAGTGTGTGCGCGAAAAAGCCGGTGAAAATGAAACGGTGACATACACGCAATCTCGGCAACTTTGGCTAGCAATAAAGGCTGATCCAGATGCTTTTGTATATACTGTCTGACCTTATTCAGCCGTTCAGCATATTGATCTTTGGTAGCACTACGTTCCATGACTTTCTCCGACTGTTTGCTGCGAACACGGCATTAGAATGCCTGATCAGAACAGCTGACGCTTTTCCGTGCTTGCTATTTTAGAGCGTTGTATCGTGTCGACCTTACTCACCTTCAATAAAGCGCTTGTCTTGCTGCATACTCTCATGCAGGTGAGTCATCAAGGCACGCACCCTCGCGGTTTGACGCAGGTCTGCATGGGTGAGTATCCACAGCACACTTTTGAATTTATCGATGTCAGGAATGCTAATGCGTTTTAGTGAAGATTCCTGCTCACCAATGAGAAAGGGCAAGGCCGTTACACCCATGCCGGCGACAGCGGCCCTGGCGACCACCAGAATATTGTCAGAAACCAGTTTCATACGAGGGAGTGTTTTGTCCTTCCAGATCGTATTGCGCAACGGCTGTATGTAGTGTCGGCAAAGCACATATTCATATTCGTTTAGATCCAGTGTTCCTACTTGATCCAGATAGCTATGACTGGCATACAAACCCATTTTAAAATCACAAATTTTCTTGGCGATACAATTTTGCGGCGGCGCATCCGTCATGCGTAGCGCCAGGTCGGCTTCCCCGCGTGACATCTCGAAATCCACTGGCGAGACTAATAATTCGATATTTATCTCAGGGTGTTTACGATAGAAGCTTTCCAGGTGCGGCAGCAGCAGGTAGTAACTGACACCTTCGGGCGCGGTCAAACGGATGTTTCCCTGCAGGCGCGTATCTTTGCCCTGGAGCTCGCGCCGCAACTCCAGTATTTCCTCCTCGATATTACCGGCCATGCGCTGCACCAGCTCCCCAGCCTCTGTCATCTCGTAGCCGATTGGGGTTCGGTTGAAAAAGCGGGTCGCGAACCGTTCTTCTATATTATTGATTTGTCTAAAAACAGTACTGTGACTACTGCCCAGCGCCCGGGCCGCGCCCGCCAGACTCCCTTCGCGGCAGATCGCTAACACTATCCGAAGATCATTCCAGTCCATATTTGTCGCATCTGTCATGAGCCACCCAGCCTGTCTATTTTTGCAAATGGATTTTCCGTATTTAGCTAATTCAAATTCAATAACGAACAACCTAAGATAACACCGACTGAGGCAAATACAAACAGACAAGGAGAACACAGCGATGGGCGGAATGTTGAGCAATAAGACACCCTGGGATCTGGTCGCGCCGGGCTATGCGGAAATCACCATGAAGCTATTCCACGCGTACACGCTGGCGGCACTGGAATTCGTCGGTATAGACAAACGACATGACATTGTTGATATCGCTTGTGGACCAGGAACCTTGGCATTGGCGGCATCACCTTTGGCCAATACAATTCATGCGCTGGATTTTTCTGCGCCGATGCTCGACATCTTGGATCGAACAATAGAAGAACAAGGGATAAACAACATCATGACTCATTACGGCGACGGACAACAACTTCCGTATGGCGACGATTCTTTCGATGCAGCCTTTTCCATGTTCGGCCTGATGTTCTTCCCCGATCGCGCCAAGGGCTACGCCGAAGTTCTGCGCGTGCTCAAACCCGGTTCAAAAGCGGTTATTTCCAGTTGGGCACCGCTGTCACATTCTCCCGCAATGCACGCAGTGTTCGGTGCACTACGCGCAATAAAACCCGATATGCCTGAACCACAGGAAGAAGTGGAGTCACTCGAGAATCCGGATTTCTTTGGTGATGAAATGCGACGTGCTGGATTTAAAAACGTTGATGTAAAACCGGTTGTAGGTGAAGTGAAAATCAACTCACTTGAAACATATTGGGACGACATGGTTAAAGGCAGCGCGCCATTAGTGATGCTAAAACAAAGTATGACCGACGAACAATGGCAAGCAAGTACACAAATTGCGCTGACCTATTTGCGTGAAACCGTAGCTTCAAAATCGAGTTTGACTGCTAAGGCATGGCTGGCAGTGGGCACGAAGTAAAATGATATTCGGGGCCTGTTCGCAGAGCGGGCCCCGAATGATCAAGGAACCTTTTGCTCCATAAACTTCACCAACCAGTTTTCGAGAAATTCGTAGTAGTCGCAACCCAGATCAAGTGTAGCGAGTTGGAAGTGTGCTGCACGTTGAAAGACCTGTGGGATAGCATTTCGATCCACTGCTGCCTTTTGTTGTTCAAGTTCCATCCGCATAGAACGAACGTCTTTGAGATATGATTGCAAAACCTCTTTCCATTTGTCGTCAGAATCGGCAAAGAAAAACAATCTTAACAATAGTTCATCTTTTATTTTTCCGATACCCAAGGGACTTTCTAGCCATTCCCTATAGACTTTCCTACCTTGCGGCGTAATAGAAAACGTTTTTTTGGCACGTTTACTTTCGATGTCCTCTTCACATTCAACCAAGCCAGCTGCCAACAGCTTTTGACAGGCAGGATGTATCGATCCAATACTGGTGTTGTAGAACATGGAGGTAGACTTGTCCATGTTCTTTTTTAGCTCATACACACTCATAGGCTGCAGTGAAAGCATCCCGAGTATTATCTTATCCTGCATAGGTTCGCTCTTTAGTAGATACGCAAGTCCACGCTATCGAGCTGCAGGCTAGATAGCGACGTCTTTTTCTTGAGGTGTTGATCGAAAAAACCCAGTAGCAATTTTTCGATATTGTTTGCCATCAACGCATTGTCTATCTTACCTAACATCGGTGAAAAACGTAACGGAGTAACCAAATTCAAGTCGGTAAAGTTATAATGGGCGCTTTGTTTAAACACCGCCTCGCAGCTGTTGTTTGTCTTTAACAAGGGTTTATTAATAAATCCTGTGTCAAGTATCTCGTCTGCAAACTTCACGTTGTCTGCGTAGACATAGCAAACCGGCACATCAAATTGCCGATAAGGTATTATCGCCAGGTTTAGTTGTGGTGCGTCCATTCCAAATGCGGCCTTCACTCCAAAATCACCCATTGCCAGTACCCCAGACATAATCGAACCAAAAGAGTGACCAAATGCGCCGATGTTGTCCAAGTCCAGATGCCCCGCAATAGGTGTGGCAAGTGTCCCGTTTTGAATTTTTTTCAATGTCGAGAACAGTAACACGTTATTGGCATACACAGACTCGAAAACAGCTGTCATTGGTTCGAATACCGGGTTCTTGGCGAGCACTGCCATAGACTCACTAAAGCTCGTGAAGTCTTTGGCTGCTTTCGCGCTCTCGATATCTTTTACCAACGCAGGCGCGAGTTCTTTCGCACCATTTTTTTGTTTTTCCAGGGCGAGATAGGCCGGACTATTTTTGTCCGCGACTATCACTTCCCCATTCGTACGCACGACGACCATCGAAACACCCGGATTCGCCACAGACAACACGATGTAACCATGGCTGGCGAGTTGTTCAAAATGCGTGACGTTTTGTCTCGCGAACGACATAAGGCCGTGGTTGAAGATCAACACCGGAAACTTACCGGCCGCAATCTCTACGTCAAAACTGGAGCGACTTACATCCTCGCCTCCCATGAGAAATCGCGGCATATCGATAGAATCGGCAAAGGCACTATTACTGTGCTCATCGCTGGACAGCAACTTGTTCTCCGTCTCCTGCTCACTGGGGTACCAGGCCCTGACCTGTAGCCAACGGCTACTATCTGAAATCTCAAATGTCGTGCTTCCCGCTTTCCAGGGGCCACTAAGTGGCGGTGGCGGAATGTGATCTGAGCAAGCCGACAGCAGCCAGATGAAAGCAAAAATCACTAGACTATTGTTTTTCATATACTTTACCTTTGAGCCAAAACGATTTGTATCGTTACGATATATCGTATAGATATATTTGTCTAGCCCCTGGTTTGGCCCGCGAGATTCACATCACATTGCGGATTGAACTAGAAATGACCAGCCCCGAAAGGAGTTCCTTAGACTTGAATCAGTAGTATTCACGTTTCATACTGGCAAGTGTTGAATCTACAGGATAAAATTCCGACTCGTGTTCACCGTCTAACAATTAGAAAAATGAAAAACTTCCTTTATTCGTGTTTCCTCTTCTTTTGTTGCGTTTCCCAAGCCTTTGCGGAGAGTGTGTCCACGCCACGCCAAAACAGCGTTTCCGTCGCTGCCTATCCCTTGGCAATGGTGTATCAGGATGAACTTATACTACCTATTGAGACTACATTGACACATCGAAGTGGTCACGGCATTAGGGCTTTTTATAGTTTTGCGGGCGAGAACGCTACTGCCCCTCAACACTGGTTTGGGCTCGGATATCGTTTCACGTTTCCAAAATATCTTGATACTGCCTGGTTTCACGGCTTAAACATACATTCCTTTCGACAATTGATAGACGATCAAGAAACACGAGGTTATGCGTTGACGTATGAACTCGGACGTGAGCGATCCGTTAAACATTTCTATTCTTCTTTTTCATTTGAACTAGGCGCGTCGTATCTTGAAGGAAAAACTTATTTAATGATGTACACCTTTTTTGGCGGTCTGGGTTTTCAGCTGTGATGAAATCTGAGTATATAAACTTATTGCTTGTTTGCACCGCGATCATATGTTGCAGTGCTTGTGCAAGCAATGGCTTGTCAAAGTATCCGTCAAATGAAGATGCGTTTCTTCTCGAACCCAAAGAACTGATGGATCAATTCCCAGACATCGAACGCTATCATTTAGAGACAAACGGCATACCCTTGGTTGATGAACAAACCTATCCTAGCCTGGTTAAAGATTGGGGCGAACCAGACAAAATACGAAAAATAAAAGGTGAAATTGTACTGGATTCAACGAAAGCACTTGCTGCGGCCTCGCTCCCGCTTATCCCCCTGTCTCCAGATCCACTTTCAATAGCTGCATTTGCTGGTTTTATCGGTTTGGAAGCAGGACTAATCTATTTGGCTAGTCCAAACATCCATCGCTCAAGTTGGCAAAAAGGCAATTATCGTATCGATACTAGAATTGGTATGTTTGGCGAAGATCAACAATTTGTTTTTTGGGAATGGTTTCATAGAGACAAGGAGTGCGATTGTTACAAGCCCATATTGTCACAGAGGGCTCCCACCGCCATGTTTATTGATTTTCACTTGGGTTCTAGTATTGAACAGTCTGTTATAAACGGCGTGTTTGAAAAATCGGCGCCGAAGTTTAGCTCCGCAATTTTTCCGGGTGTCAACCTTAGAGTCACTTACCCCTTAAAAGTCGACATCTCAATTGGTTTGCACGCGACACGAACCGCGTATTTTTCAACAGTGCAACAATCCCAATATTTCTTTTCTCAAGCGTCTATAAAACTGGGAATGCACAAACCCATTGCACTAAATGAAAGGCTAAGACTGGGTGCAGGTACGACTATTCCGATTTCCTCTTACCTATCCACGCCGGATAATCCCTCTACCCGTTTCACCGACAAATTCCCAGGTCTTTTTCTTCGATTAGACTATATGATGAATCGGAGTTCTCAACTTGGATACGTCGTAACATATGATCACCTCGAAACGCATAAAATCGACGACGTAAAACTTAACCAATTTGCCTTGTTTACCAGTCTTAGATTCTATTTTTGATAATTTTCTATTGAAGTATTCATGCTCTATTTCTTCCCATACAAAATCTTTTCAAAGTAATACTACGCAAGCCAGAACTAAATATTCAACGCCGTCTTAATAAACTCTCTGCGCTCGGATCGACTGGCATAAATGGCATAAGCCGATCGCTTAATAACAGGCGCGCCCTCGACACGAAAAAGTTTGCCTTGCTCTATGGCCTCCTCCACCATGGGTTCGGCGAGATAGGCAGCGCCTCCGCAATCCAACAAATACGCCAACGCAATACGCCCTAGAGGTAAGCGCGTCGCCGGCGGGTTGATATCGGGAAACAAGCGTCCGTGATCGATTGCAAACGACACTCCCCAATCAACCAGCACATAGTTGTAATTAAACACGTCATTAATATTGACAGACGCATCGGTACACACCAAAACAAGGGGAATCTGCGCGATTCGTTCCGATACCAGTTTAGGGTTGTGGCTACCCTCAAAAGAGAAACCCACATCAATGGTTCCTTCGAGCAGGCGTCGATGGATAACCTCCGCGTCACAAACTTCGCCATAAATGGAGACCGCCGGCATTTCCTTGTGCAAATGATGTATCCAATCCTGTAGCAGGATATCCCAGAGGCTAGGCGTTCCGGCGATGGCCAGAGAATCTCCCCGCTCAACGCCGGCAGCAACGCCCTGCCTTGCCCTATTCCAGGCGGCTAAAATGTCCTCCGCGTGATGAAGTAGGCGATGTCCCGCAGGGGTCAACTGGATGTTATTGCGTTCTCGCACAAACAGTGGCGCGCCCACCTGATCCTCTAGCGCCTGGATACGGGAACTAACGGCTGATTGGCTTAAGAAGAGATTCTTCGCTGCAGCCCCGAAATGGCGTGTGCGGCTGATTTCCAGAAAAGTTCTAAGTTGTTCAGTATCCAGGACTTTTCTCCTCGTGATCGGTTAAAAACTGTCGTCTTTTATAGACAGTATAATAATCGAATATTTCGATCGTAACTACCTGTTTTTTGCGCTTTACTCGAACGTATTTTTTTCCGTTAATAGCCATAAGCAGATGGCATTAAGACCATGCTGTTCTTTTTTAGATGACCAAATTGAGGAAAAAAGATATGAAACTTGTTGTTAAAACTTTACTCGCTGCCATGGCAGCACTGATGTTAACTTCTGCCTCTGTAGTATTCGCCAACGAAGACCAGGCCGCTGCCCAGGAAGCTTGTGCAGCAGAAGCCGAAAGCATGTCATTCGAAAGCGCCGAAGACCGTCAGGACTTCATGGCAGATTGCATGAGTGCTAACGGTGGCGTAGCCAACACCGAAGAAGCTGGTTCAAACGAAGCTACTGCTGCTAATTAATCGACTTAATTGAAAACCATTTTGACAGGTACGTTGTATGAATACTCTCGATTATGATTTTAACGCCGACGATGAAATCGATGACTTTGATTGTGATTCACCTAGTTGGGAATTTAAGCCAACTAGAGAAAAGATTTCTAGAAAAAGGCATCCCCAAGACGATCAGACCTACTACGACGATTGGGCAAATAGCGAGAGTTAAGATTTTCCTCAAGACGCACAACTGTTAGTGCCGTCGGGGCGCTCACTGTCTGGTGATGCGCCCTTTTTCATTTTTTCTCTATCGAGTCGGATCAGGTCTGTGCAGCTTCATGTCACTATTCTGCACAAAACTCTCCACCGTTAAATGGTCCATGATGCGATCTATTTTCTGATGCAATAGCATGAGTTCGAGATCAGACTTCAGTGCGACTTCGTAACTGGCCTGTGTTTTAAGCCGGTCTTTTTGCGCCTGGCGATTCTGAGACATCATGATGATCGGTGCCTGCAAGGCAGCCAAACTGGATAGCGCCAGATTAAGCAGAATATAGGGATAAGGATCGAAGGCCTCGTGAGTGGCGAGCATAACGGAGTTGATAATCATCCACGCCGCCATCACAAGGATAAAGCTAAATATAAACGTCCAGGAACCACCAAACGTCGCTACCTTGTCGGCTAAACGCTGACCTAGCGTCTGTTCCTCAACAAATCGTTGGTTAATATTCTCCGCCACCGGCTCTGAATTGGCGATACTGGCAATGACCTTCTTCTCAGTCTTGGACAGTTCATCGTATTTCATGCCCAGCAAGGCCCTGGCCAGATTCTCGAAATATCTCAACATGGCGAACTCCTGTCATATATGATTGGCCTAATTCTAGCCCGAAAAATGTAGTGCGCCTATATTGAAAGCAAATACTCGCCTTCGCGATCAAAGTAGAATCCGTCACTACGGCCATCAGGTAGCGTTTAGCGCTTATCTACCATCATTCTACCGTTCAAAGCCTTATTTTCCGTATCGGAAAAAAGTATTGTTACAAGGCCCAGGTTCGCCGAACTTACAGCGCAATATTTTCTCATGTGCTAGGATTCCTACAGCGCTGATTTCAGAATCAGGCTGAAAGCTCGTTAGCCGCCAGCTCGTTTTCAGGTATATAAAAGTGACTTTTGAAAACCTACACGAATTATTCACTCAGTTTTCCACCGATGTTATAACTTGGGCAACGCGACCTGACGTATACGAGCAAGCTGGCTTGGCGTTGTTCGCTTTCGTGATCGCCTATACGATATCTGCCTTTATACGATTTCGCGTTCCACTATTCAGAAACAAGCCGGCAGAAGGATATTTTTTCACCTTGCGTCACGTGGTGTACCAGAGCCGTGATTTATTGTTCCCGCTGATATTAGTTATTTCCTTATTCATCGCGACTGAAATCAGCGACGTTATGATCAAACACAGTTGGCTGGTGCGCATTGGTGAAGGAATCGCGATTATTTTGCTGATTTTTTCGCTGATATCACGCGCGGTCAACAACCTGTTTATACAGGTTTTGCTTAAGTACGTTGCCATACCAGTGGCCATTCTTCAGATATTTGGCTGGCTGGACAATGTCGTCGCTTATCTTGAATCGCTATATATTGAAATCGGCAATATTAAAATTACCGCTTATGGCATTGTGCGGGTATTCATTTTCGGTGCGATACTCTTTTGGCTTGGTCGTTTATCTAATCAGTTCGGCCAGCGAGTCATACGTCAACAAGAGAAACTCGACCCGGGCACCCGCGAAGTGTTCTCCAAGCTCTACCAGGTTGCTCTGTTTGTCGCGATATTCATATTGTTACTCCAGATTATGGGTATCAATATTACTGCCTTAGCGGTGTTCGGCGGCGCGCTCGGTGTCGGGCTAGGTTTTGGCCTGCAATCAATCGCGTCCAATTTTATATCCGGTGTCATCCTGTTGTTAGATCGTTCCCTGGCCGTTGGCGACTATATTGAATTGGCAGACGGACGCAAAGGCACCATACGCGAACTCAATATGCGCTCTACCCTGCTGGAAACCTATGATGGCAAGGACATCATGGTGCCGAATGAACAATTTATTACGACGAGTTTCACCAACTGGACGCACAAAAACGCTAAGCAGCGCTATTCAATAGAACTGCAAGTTGCCTACGACACCGATTTGCACAAACTTTTTCAAATATTGAAGGATGTCGTGTCATCGCACCCGAAAGTTATCAGCGGTGACGATGTGCCAATTGAAGAACGCCCCGATGCAGAGATTGCAAAATTTGGCGAATCGGGTATCAACATACTGATTGAGTTCTGGATGCAAGGTATAGACGATGGCGAAAATCGTGTTGGCGGCGATTTGTTATTCATGATTTGGGAAGCACTAAAAGCCAACCACATCCAAATCCCCTTCCCTCAACGTGAAGTGCGAATAGTCACGGTGGGAGAGAATTCAACAGCGTAAGCTTGAGAGCGAGAAAACTATGCGCAGATTCTTCTGTGATTGCGGTCAGGAAATTTTCCTGGAAAATCGTCACTGTACGCAATGCAATAATAGCCTGGGCTATGAACCTTTTTCGGGTCAACTGTTAACCTTGTCCAACAGGGGAAAAAACTGGCACATTGCACGTTCCGGATTTATCGTAAAACCCTGTCACAACGGTATACAACATGGCGTGTGCAATGCCTTGATCGACGTAAACGATCCGAATGAGTTGTGTCTGACCTGCCGCCTTAATCGTACCATTCCGGATCTCAGTAAAGAGGGTAATCTGCGACGTTGGGGGAAACTGGAAGAAGCCAAGCGTCGTCTGGTTTATGGCCTGCTAAAATTCGGTCTACCACTGAATGCGCCTGTTGCTGGTTTTCCGCGCGGTCTGTGTTTTGATTTTTTGCAGGACAGGCGCACTGATCCTGACGCCACGCTTGAATATGTATCTACCGGACATTTCAACGGCGTCATTACCATTAATGTACTTGAGGCCGATGAGGTACAACGTGTATGGCAAAAAGAACAGAGTCATGAACGCTATCGCACCTTGCTCGGTCATCTAAGACACGAAGCCGGGCACTACTACTATGAACTTCTGGTGACGGAAACGACGAGTTTTCAACGCCTGTTCGGCGATCCAGGTATTCCCTATGCGGATGCATTGAAACGTTTCTACGAGCAAGGTCCGCTTGATGGCTGGGAACAGAACCACATTAGTGCCTATGCCAGCGCCCATCCATTGGAAGACTGGGCGGAGTGTTTTGCGCATTACCTGCACATGACCGACACTATCGAAACTGCATCATCACGCGGCGCTATTGCTCCACTCAATGGCAACGAATGTTTCGAAGATTTGTTGAATATATGGGATGGTCTTGCGGTGACACTGAATGAGTTGAATCGCAGCCTCGGACTCGCCGATGCCTATCCTTTTGTCATTACGCCTGGAATTGCAGACAAACTGCATTTTATCAATGATTCGATCATCACACTCGGTCAGAACTTCAGTCAACCGGCCTGAAACGTAAATCGAGCGTACAAGGAAAATTGGGATTGGCTCGCTCTTCTCTCACGGATAACGTACCTGTGGTATGACCATGACTCCAAAAGCGTGAGATACGACGCGCTTCCGCTTCGTACGCATTCACAGGCAAGGTTTCGTAATTACGTCCGCTGGGATGCGCCACATGATAGGTACAACCGCCTATGCTCTTCCGATTGGCCAGATCCACAATATCAAATCGCAATGGCGCATCGGTAGGCAAACGCGGGTGTAATCCGAATACCGGTTGCCAGGCCTTAAAACGTACGCCGCCAACATACTCCCCAGTAACATCGGTCGATTGCAAAGGTACTCGTCTACCATTGCAACACAAAGCGTAGCGCTCGGGATTAAAATTTCGCAGACTGAGCTGCACGCGTTCCACCGATGAGTCCACGAATCGCGCCGTGCCTTGCGAAGTAACCTCTTCGCCGAGCACATTCCAGGGCTCGATCGCCCCGCGCAATTCAAAATGCATGGTTTGTACGTGTATCTCGCCGAAGTGGGGAAAGCGAAATTCGAAAAACGGTTCAAACCACTCAGCGTCGAAGGAATAACCCGCCTGCGCCAGATCGTCTAACACCTGCCGGAAATCCTGTTTTACATAAAACGGCAGCATAAACCTGTCGTGCAGTGCAGTACCCCAACGCGCTGGTCGTCCGTGATAGGGATTGCGCCAGAAGGTGGCAATCAAGGCACGCAGCAATAACATCTGCACAACGCTCAT
Organism: Gammaproteobacteria bacterium; assembly: GCA_029881255.1. Lineage (NCBI taxonomy): Bacteria > Pseudomonadati > Pseudomonadota > Gammaproteobacteria > Gammaproteobacteria bacterium. The sequence goes on from JAOUMY010000005.1 coordinate 129,870, forward strand.
GCGCCAATGCGGCGGCATTTCAAAGCCGCGAAACTCTAACAAACCCTGTCGACCAGCAGGCCCGGCCGGGTTGTAAAGTTTATCGATACAAAATTCGGCACGATGCGTATTGCCGGTTATGTCTACCAATAGATTGCGAAACAGGCGGTCCACCAACCACGGCTCGGTACTTTCTCCAGGCACCACCTGCTGCAAGGCAATTTCCAATTCATACAAAGCATCGTTGCGCGCTTCATCGATACGCGGTGCCTGAGAAGTCGGCCCAATAAACAGACCAGAAAACAAATATGACAAAGCAGGATGATGTTGCCAGTACAAAATCAGGCTGGCGAGTAAATCGGGACGACGCAGGAAAGGACTATCTGACGCCCGCTGTGCGCCGAACGTAACATGGTTGCCACCACCGGTGCCAATGTGACGCCCGTCCAGCATAAACTTTTCACTACCCAGCCGAGTCTGTCGCGCTTCCTCGTAAAGTGTTTCGGTATTGCTTACCAGATCACGCCAGTCACGACTCGGATGTATATTTACTTCAATGACGCCGGGGTCCGGCGTTACTGCCAACTTACGTATACGCGCGTCCGCCGGTGGCTCGTAACCTTCTATGTCTATCGCCAGTTCACACTCTTTGGCTGTCGCCTCAATTGCTGCGATCAACTCAATCCAGTTTTCGAGATGGCTTACTGGCGGTAAAAATACCCATAGTCGACCGTCACGTGGCTGGACACACAAGGCGGTGCGGGGAATGTCTTCATTGTCCTCTGTTGGAGACTGTTCAGATATGGGCTGCGTCGACGCAACTGTCGTGTCGAATAAACTATAACGCCTGGCAATCTCACTGGCAGACACCAGCGGGTTTCGTTCCTCGAAAGTATCACGTGGGGGTTGCTCATGTTTGCGCGCCTTGTCCAAAGCAATGGAATCCAGTGGCAAGCGAAATCCCATCGGCGAATCCCCTGGCAACAATACCAGGCGTTCACGACGGAAAGTCCAGGGCGCGCTATGCCAGCGCTCCTTCGCCGCCACCCACTGCAAAGGCAAAACATACCCGCTTATTTCATCAAGCCCATCGCTGAGAACTTTGGCCAAACGTCGCCGTTCCATCGGGTCTTTCAGATTGGCCTTGCGTGGATCCACATCAACGGGCAGGCTGGATTCGCTACGCAAATAATGCACAACGTCTTCATATGCAGCGGTAATTCCGCGTTCGTTTACCGCAAGTTTTCGCGCCAGGGTTTGGATGAAACGCCTGGCATCACCTATATTGAATCGCGGCGATTCCACCGGCGAGAGTAACTCAGGAGCGTGCCACAAGGGTTCATCATCGCTGCGAAAAAAACAACTATAGGCCCAACGGGGCAAAGGTTCGCCCGGATACCACTTACCCTGACCATGATGTAACAGACCACCAGAAGCAAAACGCCGCGACAATCTCTGCAACAAGGAGCGGGCCAGTTTCTCTTTGGCCTCTCCGAGTGCGGCGGTGTTCCACTGCGCGCTATCCATATCGTCGATAGACACAAATGTCGGTTCGCCACCCTGGGTCAAACGAATATCGTCTGCCTGGATGTCTTCATCCACTTTGTCACCCAAGGCAAGCACGGCCTGCCATTGTTCTTCGCTATAGGGTTTGGTTACCCGCGCATCTTCGTGTATGCGCTCCACGCTGTTTTCAAAACTGAATGTGGTTTCGCAGGGCTCTACCAGACCACTTACTGGGGCCGCGGCGGCAGGTTCGGGCGTACAACTTAGCGGTATATGTCCTTCACCAGCAAACAGTCCGGAAGTAGGGTCCAGACCTATCCAGCCCGCGCCGGGCACAAACACCTCGACCCAGGCATGTAAATCGGTAAAGTCTTTATCAGTTCCCGAAGGACCATCCAGGGATTTAACGTCGGCGACCAGTTGCACCAGATAACCGGAAACGAATCTTGCGGCAAGACCCAGATGCCTCAATATCTGCACCAGCAACCAGGCGCTGTCACGACAGGAACCGGTGAGTTTGGTTAATGTTTCTTCGCAACTCTGTACGCCGGTTTCCATGCGTACGATATAGCCAATTTCCTGTTGTAGGCGCCGATTAAGTTCGACCAGAAAATTCACCACCGCCGTCTTTTCGCGTTTAACACCCCTCACCCATTCGCGCAGGCGCGAGCCATCTTCGCGTATCTTGAGATAAGGCTGCAGCTGTTGCAGCAAATCCTCATCGTATTCAAACGGCCAGGTTTCGGCATATTCCTCGACAAAAAAGTCGAACGGATTGATTACCGTCAACTCGGCGATCAACTCCACATCAACGGAAAAATGACTGACTTTTTCGGGAAATACAAAACGGGCAACGAAATTACCAAAGGGGTCTTGTTGCCAGTTTACAAAGTGCTTTTTAGGGGTGACGTTCAGGCTATACGCAAGAACTGGCGTCCGGCAATGGGCGGCAGGACGCAAGCGAACCAAATGGGGTGACAATTGAACCGGGCGATCGTATTGATAAGAAGTCCGGTGCCTGACTGCTACCCTGATCGACATAACAGTCTCCTCACCAACTGGCGATTATTTTTTTTCCGGCACTATAGGAAGCACATTGTTTCTGGTACGTACGCGTTTTTCCCATTCAAAACGTGGCAATACATCAAAGGCATGCATTAGCGCCTCATTCCAGGTGGTTCGAATGTCCCGTAGATATTGATCGTCTTCTTCGAGTCGAACGTAATGGTCGGCTTCAAAGGTGTCTTTTTCATAAACCAACACTTCGATTGGCGCGCCTACCGTGGCATTGGATTTCACTGTTGAATCCATGGAAACAATCGCACAACGGGCGGCGTCTTCCAGTGTGGTCCCACGATTCAGAATTCGATCCAGAATTGGTTTGCCATACTTGCTTTCGCCGATTTGCAGAAATGGAGTTTCGTCTGAGTCGGAAATGAAATTTCCCGCGGAGTACATGAGATAAATTGCTGGCGGCCCACCTTTAATCTGTCCACCTAAAATCAATGTCGCCGAGGTATCCACGCCGGCAATAGTATGTTCCGCCGCACGCGCCTGCTCTTCACGGCTGACCTGACTAAAGTATCTGGCCGCGCTAATCATTTTGTCACAGGTACGCAAACTGTTGCCGCTGCTGGCGTCTTCCATTTCCTGCTCGATGCGCGCGATAATCGCTTGAGTGGTGGCAAGATTTCCTGCCGTCAGTACGACAAACAAACGATCTGGCCCAGGGGTGAATACGTGCATTTTGCTATGAGAGAACAACATGTCCGCCCCGGCATTGGTGCGGGAATCAGAACAAAATACCAGGCCGTCGTTAGTTGAAATCGCTACACAATATGTCATTGCCAAACCACTTCTATTATAAGAATTGAAAAACTGATTCTAGCTGAGTCCAGAACAGATAAACAGCAATATTATGCTCAAAAAATATTCCAGCTCGTTTCCATTGTCATCGCCGTTTGAACCCGAATGCTGACCCCAGTTCTCAACAAACGAGTCATGACTTTACAAATTGAGTAGAGCGGAATGCCTTGATCGCGTAACTCTCAGAAAGCATTCATTTTGATGAACATACTGGTTTTTTCAAACTCTCTATTTAGGCAAACCCTGCGTTTTGACCCAGTATAAAAACAGGACAATTTCTCGTCCGTGTGTTAGTGTGTCATACAACGTAAGCGTTCATCTCAACAGCAACGGTTTGGACTATGGGCATACGCTGGAAAGATTATAAGGCCGAAGGGTTTTATGATGAATTGATCCACTCATCAGGTCGGGCCCGAAAAAGCGCGGCGCCTATTTGTCGTTATCTCGCAAAACTTAGCGATGAAGAACTTAGTGAAAGACGCGCCGCTGCCGATCTGGCGATCAAGTCCATGGGCATCAGCTTTACCGTGTATTCCGATGAAGAAGGCTCGATTGACCGAGCCTGGCCACTAGACATCGTTCCGCGAATTATCGAGAAGCAGGAATGGGATGTCATACAGGCAGGCCTGATACAGCGAGTTAAAGCACTCAATCTTTTCATCCAAGATATCTATCACGAACAGTCTGTAATCAAAGACGGCATCCTGCCGGCAGAGTTACTCGAAGATTCAAAAAACTTCCGTCCTCAATGCGTAGGTATCACTCCACCACTTGGTATCTGGGCGCATATTTGTGGCTCAGATCTGGTTCGCGATGCCGACGGAAAAGTCTATGTACTGGAAGACAATTTGCGCGTCCCCTCCGGCGTGTCGTATATGCTGGAAAACCGTCATGTCATGAAACGTGTATTCCCGGAGATGTTTGAAAATTATCATATCCAACCGGTAAACGAATACCCATCACAACTCTATGAAACGCTGGCCGCGCTATCCCCACGAAAATCGACAACGCCTGAAATCGTGGTTTTAACCCCAGGAATTTATAACTCTGCCTATTTTGAGCATTCCTATCTTGCGCAGCAAATGGGTGCCGAATTAGTCGAAGGCATGGACCTTATCGTTGGCGATGATGATTGCGTGTATATGAAAACCGTAGACGGTCTGACACGGGTTGATGTCATTTATCGTCGCATAGACGATGAGTTTCTCGACCCTGAAGTCTTTAATCCCAAGTCTATGCTCGGCGTACCAGGACTGATGCGCGCCTGGAAAAAAGGCAATGTCGCCCTGGCTAATGCACCGGGAGCAGGAGTTGCCGACGACAAAGTAATATACGCCTTTGTACCCAAAATGATTGAGTATTACCTAAATGAAAAAGCACTCATTCCCAATGTTCCAACCTATGTGTGTTATTACGAAGATGACCGCGAATTCGTGCTGAACAATATCAGCGATCTGGTTGTAAAACCTGCGAATGAATCCGGCGGCTATGGCATGTTAATCGGTCCGCATGCCAGCAAAGCAGAGCGTGAGCGATTTATAAAACTCATACGCAACGACCCACGCAACTATGTTGCGCAACCCATGTTGAAGCTGTCGACTACGCCAACCTTAATCGACAAACACATGGAGGCGCGTCATCTTGACTTGCGCCCATTTATTCTTTCTGGGAAAGAAACTTATGTGACGACGGGAGGCTTGACCAGAGTCGCCTTACGCAAAGGTTCAACTGTTGTAAATTCATCACAAGGTGGCGGTAGTAAAGACACCTGGATAGTAGACCTGGAGGCCTAGTAATGCTGTCCCGTGTAGCCGAACGTATTTACTGGATGGCACGCTATCTTGAACGCGCAGAAAACACCGCCCGTCTGGTTAATGTCAATTCTCACCTGTTACTTGATCTACCAAGAATAGTCACCGTTGGTTGGTCACCCCTGGTAGACATCAGCGGCAACCGTAGCCAGTTTGACGAACTTTATGACGAGCCTACGGAACGCGCAGTGGTCAAATTTTTAATCGCCGATCAACGCAATCAGGGCTCACTGGTAAATTCCATACGTTATGCGAGAGAAAACACACGCACCATCCGCGACATCATGCCGAATGATGTCTGGGAGGCAATCAATAATTTGCATGACTTATGTAAACAGGAATTGCCAAATGGCTTGTCGCGAAAAAATCGCTTTGCGTTTCTGCAACAAATTATCGCACAGACTCAACAGATAACCGGTCTGCTTGCGGGAACGATGCTCCACAATATTGGCTACAGTTTTTTGAAGCTGGGGCGCAATCTGGAACGGGCCGACATGACCACACGCATCATCGACGTGCGTACGGAAAGCATCGTGACAACCGAGACCGAGGATCTGGTTCCTTTTGAACAAATCCAGTGGGTCAGCGTATTACACTCCATGTCCGCCTATCAGAGTTTCCGTCAGGAAGTCCAGGGTATTATTCGACGCGATAATGTATTACGTTTTCTTACCCAAAACCGTCGCTTCCCGCGCTCCTTCGCGCACTGTATCCAGGAAGTGCGTAGTTGTTTTTCAAACATGCCTAGAAGCCAACAGCTAATTACCCTCGCTGATAGCATTCTTGCGAACGTAGAAAGACTCAAGTTCGAGAGTCTGGCGGTGGATAAACTGTATTTATTGATCGACGAGCTACAAATAGAATTGGCGCAGTTGCATCAGGCCATAACCTCAAGTTATTTTTCCCTCGAGCGTAATGCACAAAAGCCTGCGCAGCAAAAACAGGTCATGACGACCTAGATCTCCGGCCTTATCTGTCATCGACATCGATGATGACATCTTCTCCCGATTTCTCGCGGATACGCTGTAGCATTTCCTGTTGCGCCAGTGACTCTTCTGCCGAGGTACTTCCGCCCACCCATTTATCCATCACCTTGGCGGCAATTAAATCGCCGCTGACATTAATCGCAGTGCGACTCATATCGAGAATTCTGTCGACACCGATAATCAGTGCAACGCCGGTTGCAGGGATACCGACCGTCGTTAATACCATAGATAAAATAACGATGCCCACTCCAGGTGTAGCTGGTGAACCGATTGATGCACCTACGGCGATAATGACTACCAGCAACATCGACATCACATCTAACTGCACGCCAAACGCTTGCGCCAGAAACACCGTGGCCACGCCCTGGTAAAGCGCCGTACCGTTCATATTGATGGTGGCGCCGAGTGGAATAACAAACTGCGAAATCGAAGGCCTTACACCCAGGTTTTCTTCGGCGGTTTTTATGGATAATGGCATTACTGCCGCAGAACTGGATGTGGAAAACGCCAGCAGCATAACCTCGCGTACCGCCGCCAGATATTTAAACGGGTTCATGCGTATGAAAGCGGCAACAATGATTAAATAAATAAGCAACATCAACAACAGACCGAGTAATACTGTCGCCACGTAAACAGCCATGCCCAAAAGCGCATCCAAGCCAACTTTCATCGTCAACTGCGCCAACAGACCAAACACCGCGAACGGCGCGAGTCGCATCGACCAGCGAACTACGGTCATACACACTTCTTGTAAAGAACCGAGCAGATCAAGCATGGGACGAGAATTTTTTGGCGACATACTGATCAACGCTACGCCGATGATCATCGAAAAAATCACGATCTGTAGCATCTGCGATTCAACCATGGAGCTAAGCGGATTCTGCGGTAATAAGGTGACAAATGCGCGCGGTAAATCCGCAATCCCCGGTGGGGTCATAGTCGTCGACGCAGGCGCCGTCGCGACTGCCGAAACCGTGCTTTTCACCAACTCGGCACTAATCGACAAACCGGGTTTAATTAGCATCGCGATTGCGATCCCTATCGTAGTCGCAATCGCCGTGGTTACGATGAAAAACAGAAATACGCGCAGCCCGATTTTCTTTAATTGCTCAAGGTTTTCACTCGCAGCCAGTCCGCGAATGATAGAGGCAAATATCAAGGGAATGACGATCATTTGCACCAGCGCCAGGAACAGCTGACCAGGCAACGCCAACCAGTTACCTGCGACATGGGCAATAGACGGTGGAACCAGGCCGACCGATGGCCCCATGGTAATTCCGGTGGCTATGCCTAACACCATCGCAATCATGACCTTTAGCCACAAACGCTTGCTAACCAGATCTGCCAGTTTGTCACTGAGATAACGCAGCGACTGAGGATTAATGAGCTCCAAAGGTGAGGCTGAAAGCTTTACGATCTTCATATTTCCCGCTCGTCGGAATGTTTCACACGTCTACGCTGGATTGAGGAATGCATTATGTAAACTGGCTTTATTATAGCCATATAAAGTTATCGAGATATACGTTCACTGGCGACACGCCGATGTTTTCTTCTGCATCTTTTAAGTAAAAAACCTATATTTCTTTTCCCAAATGGCTATGTAAGGTAATACAATCGCGCATAGTTGCGCCATAATCCTATGAGAGGACTCTGTGTTTAGAATAAGAAAGATCTTCGACACCGTCTCGCCCAGCAATCAAGAGGCGATACGACAGGTGTTGGCTATCATGAAGGCGCAGTTTCCCAAAACCCGTCCGGTTGACATAGAGAAAATGCCGGTTCAACTGACCGATCCGGTAAAGTTTAAATACCGTTCCATTTTACTTGTGGCGGAAGATGGCGTTGGTAAAGTCAAAGGCTTTGCCATGTTATTACATCTGGTAGATGTGGAAATTCTCTATCTGGAACTCATCTCCGCCGCGCCGACTGGCACAGGAGGAGGAATAGGTGGCGCATTATACGAACGGGTAAGAGAAGAAGCGTTGTCTTTGAATACCTATGGTATTTTTTTCGAGAGTAGCGTCGATGATGAAACATTGATTAGCGACCAGACAGAGCTGAAACAAAACATTGCCCGCCTGAGATTTTACGAACGCTACGGCGCCAGACCTATCATTAATAACTGCTATGCCTCTCCGGTTAAACCGGGCGATACGGATCTCTATTATCTCGTCTATGATGACCTTGGCCAGGGTGTCGTACTGAAGCGCTCCATCACTAGAAAGATCGTTCGCGCCATTCTTGAACGAAAATATGGCGACGTGATTCCGAAACAACAAATTGAAGAAGTGGTGCAATCTTTCAATGACGAACCCACTGAGTTGCGCCCACTAAAATATGCCAAAACCAAAAAGACACAACGACAGCAAATTCATACGCGTGGCATTGCCCTGATTGTCAACGATGGCCATGATATCCATCACGTCAAAGATCGTGGCTATGTGGAAGCGCCGGTGCGTATCTCTGCGATTTTGCACCAGATTGAAAAGACAGGTTTGTTTAAGCGCGTTTTGCCCCGACGTATGCCGGAAAAACATATCAAGCAAGTACACGATAAAAAATACGTCGATTATCTCCACAAGGCCTGTGCCTCGCTTCCATTTTCCAAGTCGATATATCCGATTATCTTTCCCATCCGTAATTTAACCCGACCACCAAAGGATATCGAATTACAGGTTGGTTACTATTGCATGGACACATTTACGCCGCTTAATCGCAATGCCTATCTTGCCGCGCGCGGCGCGGTCGATTGCGCACTGACCGGCGCGCAGGAAATTCTGGGGGGTTATGCGATCGCCTATGCCCTGGTAAGACCACCGGGACACCATGCGGAGCGACGCGCCTTTGGTGGCTTTTGTTATTTCAACTCCGCCGCTGTTGCTGCCCACTATCTTAGTGAGTACGGCAAGATTGCCGTACTCGATGTTGATTTTCATCATGGCAACGGTACGCAGAACATCTTTTATAAACGCGCCGATGTACTAACCGTTTCCATACACGGTGACCCGCATTTTGCCTATCCACATTTTTCCGGTTTCGCAGACGAAAAAGGTGAAGACGAGGGATTGGGGTTCAATGCCAATTTCCCCTTGCCGGAAAAGACCTCAGCAGAGCGTTATCGTCAGGCACTGAAAGACGCGCTCAAACTGATACAAAAATTTGATCCGGTTTATGTAGTGTTAAGTCTTGGGCTAGACACAGCGAAAGACGATCCGACCGGAACCTGGCGTTTGCAGACCAAGGATTTTTTTGAAAACGGCCGCATGATTGGTGAACTGCGCAAGCCTATATTAGTAGTACAGGAAGGCGGTTACCGGACGCGTACCCTGGGCGCAAATGCAAAACATTTCTTCACCGGTCTTTGGGAAGGTTTTAGTAAGAAAAAACCAGCAACGAGTCACTGAATTCAGTTCGATGTGCTTTATGCGTTAACAATGACACGTCAGGAACAATCGTCTCAATCATAGCCTCAGCAGATCTATCACTTAAGCCGAATACCCGAGTCTTGCCGATATCCGTTTGCCTGCTTCTAGTAGCGGTGTTATCCACTCAGATTTTCTGCGTTCGATTGGCGCGGATACGGAAAGTCCTGCGACAACGGCACCCGACGAGTCACGCACTAACACACCGATGCAACCGACTCCGATTTCCGCCTCTTCGTCGTCGAGTGCAAAACCGTTATGCATATCGCGTTCGATGTGTTGACTAACACCCGTGGCTGGATGCCACGCAGGCGGCGGTCACCCGAGCGGTATGTCAGAATCTGCGCGTTGCTATAAATGAATTGAAAGCAGTTGGTAAATCCATCAACCCGATTATGGTCAGTCGTTCGGACTCTACTCAACGTGGACACTATCCGGTCGAGACCGATGTAATCACAGAGGAGATGGGGCCGTTCGATGCGCACTTTTTGATCCCGGCTTTTTTCGAAGGTGGGCGTATCACACGCGATGGGGTGCATTATCTCATGGTTGATGGCAAGCCTGTGGCGGTACATGAAACCGAGTTCGCGCGTGACTCTGTGTTTGGCTACAAACACAGTTACATGCCTGACTATGTCGAGGAAAAGACCAAGGGCCGCATCAAGTCCTCCGAGGTAAAACATTTTGCCCTGGAGCAGGTACGTGGTGACTCGCTGACGGATTTACTCGCCTTACGCGACAATCAGTGCTGTGTTGTCGATTGCGAACAACAATCGGACCTCGATCGGTTTGCTGCACAAATACGTGAAGCGGCGGCGCAAGGTAAGCGTTTTCTTTTCCGCAGCGCCGCTAGTCTATTGACCTCGCTGGCGCAACTACCGCCACAACCTGTCGCCGCTGAGGCCATGCGTGAGTATGTGCGTGGTGGCAAGCCAGGTGCGGTAATTATCGGCTCGCATGTGAAGAAGACCACGTCGCAGTTAAACGCCTTGTTGAATCAAGCCGGTGTGACACCGATTGAAATCGACGTCACACTTATCGAAGAACAAGGCGAGGAATTGTTGCAATACATCGTCAATGCGGCGGCGGCTGCACATCAACAAGGCAATACTCCGGCAATATTTACCAGCCGCGTCGAGCTGAGCTTTCCCGATCAGCAAACGCGTCTGCAATTTGGTGAAACCGTATCGGCGTTTTTGATGGATGTGGTACGCAATCTTCCGCAGGACATCGGTTTTCTGATTAGCAAAGGCGGAATCACATCGAATGATGTGTTAAGCTCAGGACTCGCCTTGCAAACCTCTCGGGTTGTCGGACAGATACTCGCCGGTTGTTCTGTTGTTCGTTGTCCGCAGGAACACGCGCGCTACCCCAATCTGCCAGTAGTCATATTTCCGGGCAACGTGGGTGACGATAATGCGTTGGCTACTGCCTACCATCGACTCAGCGGAATGACAAAACCGAATGTTTCCGAACAGGAAAAGGCCGCCTCTGCCTGACGATGACAACGAGATAAAATATGCACGCAGTCTCAGAAAAGACCGACAACATACCACAGGCCAAAGTCAGTAAAGCGCAACTGCTACACATGATGCAGCAGTTTTTGCCGAGCGACGCTGTGTTACACGAGGACGAGGATCTTCGGCCCTACGTATGTGATGGGCTATCCGCCTATCGCCAGCTGCCGATGATGGTGTTACTACCGGAAACAGTTGCGCAGGTACAGCGCATCGAGCGTATTTGTCGCGAACACAACGTACCAATAGTTGCCCGCGGCGCAGGCACAGGTTTGTCCGGCGGTGCCTTACCGCTTGAACAAGGCGTCGTGCTCAGTCTCGCAAAGTTCAAATCCGTACTCGATATCGATCCCCTGGCGCGCACCGCACGCGTGCAACCCGGTGTGCGCAATCTGGCCATTTCAAACGAAGCAAAACGTTTTGGACTGTATTACGCCCCAGACCCCTCGTCACAAATCGCGTGCAGTATTGGTGGTAACGTCGCCGAGAACTCCGGTGGTGTGCATTGTTTAAAATATGGTCTTACCGTACACAATATTCTTGAACTCAAGGTTGTCACTATCGACGGTGAGTTACTCACCATAGGCAGTCAGGCGCTGGACAGTCCCGGTTATGATTTGTTGGCATTAATGACAGGGTCGGAAGGCATGCTTGCGATTATCGTCGAGGTCACGGTGCGACTGCTGCCGGTACCCGAACGTGCGCAAGTGTTACTCGCAGCCTTCGACGACGTGGAAAAAGCCGGTGCCGCTGTCGGTAATATTATTGCCGCCGGTGTGATACCCGGCGGATTGGAAATGATGGACAAGCTGGCGATACAGGCCGCCGAGGATTTTGCGCATGCCGGCTACCCGCGTGACGCCGAGGCCATACTGCTATGCGAACTCGATGGTTCCAACGAGGAAGTTTCCGAACAAGTCATGCTTGTGCGTGACGTACTTGAACGCAGTGGCGCGACCGAAGTCAGAACCGCAAAAGACGAACAGGAACGTGTAAATTTCTGGAAGGGACGTAAGTCTGCCTTTCCGGCTGTCGGCCGCCTCGCGCCTGACTACTATTGCATGGACGGCACGATTCCACGTAAACGTCTGCCCGAAGTATTGCGTGGTATTGCCGATCTGTCGAAACACTATAATTTGCCAGTGGCCAATGTGTTTCATGCTGGCGATGGCAATTTGCATCCCTTGATACTTTACGATGCGAACATAACAGGCGAGTTGGAGCGCACTGAAGAATTCGGAGGCAAGATTCTGGAATTGTGCGTTGAGGTTGGTGGCACTATCACCGGCGAGCACGGTGTTGGCATGGAAAAAATCAATCAGATGTGTTCGCAATTCGACAGTGCTGAGTTGACGCAGTTTCACGCGGTGAAACACGCCTTTGACCCTGTCGGTTTACTCAATCCCGGCAAAGCCGTTCCTACCTTACACCGTTGCGCTGAATTCGGCGCGATGCATGTACATCGGGGCGAGCTACCGTTTCCTGAACTTGAACGGTTTTAAGTGTAGGGGTATTTGTGGCCAACGAAGAAAAATATTTGCAGCAACAAATTGCATTCGCAGTCAACGATAGAACTCCACTTAACATCGTTGCCGGAAACAGCAAAGCCTGGCTGGGAAGAATTTCAGATGGTGAGACATTGAATATCAAAGACCATCACGGCATAACAAACTATGATCCAACCGAACTGGTCATCACCGCACGTGCCGGTACCAGTCTCGAAGAAATCGAGCACCTGTTGCGACAGAATAATCAGATGTTGGCCTTTGAACCGCCACACTATGGTCCCGACGCTACTATAGGCGGAACCATTGCGTGCAATCTTTCCGGCCCAAGACGGGCTACTAGCGGCGCCGCACGGGATTTTTTACTCGGCACAAAAATCATCAATGGCAAGGCAGAGGTTTTGCGCTTTGGTGGTGAGGTGATGAAAAACGTTGCCGGTTATGACGTGTCGCGCCTGATGTGTGGTGCGATGGGTACGCTCGGGGTTTTACTTGAGGTCAGTCTCAAGGTGTTACCCAGACCTGCAATGGAAATGACATTGGTGCAAGAGATGAGCGCGAGCAAAGCGATTGCCTTTATGAATCAGTGTGCGAGCATGCCGATACCACTTTCCGCAAGCGCCTGGTGTAATGAGCAGTTGTATATGCGTCTCTCAGGCAGTGCCAATGCGATCGAAACCGCACGACGCTATATCGGTGGTGAAGAACTCACATCGGCCGAGGCCTTCTGGTCTCAATTGCGTGAACATCAGTTAGCCTTTTTTCAAAACGAAAAAACACTGTGGCGTATTTCCCTACCCGCCACCCATGCAGAACTTTCTCTCGAAGGAGATACACTCATGGAATGGGGCGGCGCCCTACGCTGGCTATACACAGACCTTCCAGCGCAAGAGATATTTGACGCATGCACAATCGCCGGTGGACATGCGAGTTGTTACAAGACCCATGATCGAAGTGGGCAGATATTTCAGCCTCTCAATCAAGGGCTCATGACTTTGCATCGACAGTTGAAACAATCATTCGATCCTTATTGTGTATTCAACCCGGGCCGGATGTATCAGGAGTTTTAATGCAAACCCAAATACTGGATAGCTATCTGCAAACGGCCGAAGGCAAAGAGGCCGAATCGATTCTACGCAGCTGCGTACACTGTGGTTTCTGCACTGCAACCTGTCCAACATATCAGTTGCTCGGCGACGAACTCGATGGTCCGCGCGGGCGCATCTATTTAATGAAACAATTGCTAGAGGGCAAAGAGGTCACGCGCAAAACGAAGACGCATCTGGATCGTTGCCTCACCTGCCGTTCTTGTGAAACGACTTGCCCCTCGGGTGTACGTTATGGTCGTTTAGTCGACATCGGGCGCGATATCGTCGAACACCAGGTGCGTCGTCCGCTGTTTGATCGTGTACAACGCAAATTATTACGTGTGGTAATACCCCGCAGCGCCGTATTCAAGTCCTTGCTCAACCTTGGTCGCCTGTTTAAACCGGTGTTACCGACGAGTTTAAAACAAAAGATACCGGTCACACAGAAGTCTGGCGAGTGGCCGACGACGCAACATACACGCAAGATGCTCGTGTTAGATGGTTGCGTGCAACCCGTCACTACACCGAGAACCAATGCCGCGACCGCACGCGTACTCGACAGACTCGGTATACAACTCGTAAGCGCCAGCGGTGCCGGATGCTGCGGCGCACTCAGTCATCACCTGTCGGCCCACGAAGAGGGACTCGACTATATGCGTCGCAACATCGACGCCTGGTGGCCGCATATAGATCAAGGCGTCGAAGCGATAATCAACACCGCTAGCGGTTGCGGCGTGGTGGTCAAAGACTATGGAATGTTGTTAGCAAACGATACACGTTATGCGGACAAGGCAAAACACATATCTGAACTGGCAAAAGATTTAAGCGAAATTTTATCGCAAGAGGATTTGTCTGTGTTCGCTCGAAAGACGGAAACCCGCGTCGCCTTTCACTCGCCGTGCTCGCTTCAACACGGACAAAAGATTACAGGCACTATCGAAAGCATATTGCGCAACGCTGGCTTTGTATTAACTGAGGTCAGCAACCCGCACCTATGCTGCGGCTCAGCGGGCGCATATTCGATCTTGCAAACCGAATTGTCACAACAGCTATTAGATAACAAACTGGATTCCCTTCAATCAGACGCACCAGACGTCATTGTCAGCGCCAACGTCGGCTGCCAGATGCACATGGCCACCAAGGCTTCGGTGCCGGTTAGGCATTGGGTAGAATTGCTGGACGATGTGTTCGCCAAACCTAAGGATGGCCGCTTTTGAAAAGCATAGTTTGGCCAGATTTGTAAGCGACCTTTTTTGTTTCTACCTAAATAGTAAAGAACGGATTGCGTAATACCGACTTAGAGCGGACATTATCCTAGACATCTACAAAAGGCAAAAAGGTACTGGTTCCAGTCATTCCTTAATCCAGGTAAAGACGGAAGTTGGTTTAATGCCGATGATACGAACCGAACGGTCAAGACACACGTAGTGAAATTTTGAGGGGGTAGCAATATAAAAGAGGCCCCCACGAGTCTCAGGCTTTAACCCAGAAACAGTGAAAATCCATAACATCATGATTTTTTAAATCTTATTTACTCTCCATCTAGGATCTTCGCCTAACTTCTAGCATCCCTCCCCGGATAATGAGTCGAACACGACTCCTATTCGGCTCATATTTAACTTGTTTGTGAGCCGATTAGAGACTATATTCGGCTCATGAAATACAACTGGCAACAAGCGAATTGGACCGACTTTCGGTATGACCTCACAGGTCTCCAAGAGACCTTAGTCATGCTGGCCGAGAAATTCGGACATGTTAGTGGTCTGGTAAAAGGTCTCTCTGAAAATTTACAGACTGATACCCTTGTTAACCTGGTGCTTGCGGAAGCGATAAAGACTTCAGAAATCGAGGGCGAGTTGCTCAGTCGGCAAGATGTCATGTCATCGATTCGCAACCAACTAGGCTTGAACAAGCCGACTGAACATGTGCGGGATAAACGAGCATCGGGAATCGCCGAACTCATGCTAGATGTTCGAAATACTTATGCTGCCCCACTTACGAAAGAAAAGCTTTTTCAGTGGCACACCATGCTTTTCGAACAAACACCCACGCAAATCGCTATTGGAGATTGGCGCTCACATGAGGAACCTATGCAGGTTATTTCGGGTCCGGTTGGAAAAACTACAATCCACTTCGAGGCTCCAGCGTCGAGTCGTGTTCCTGATGAAATGGAATCCTTCATTAACTGGTTTAATCGGAGCGCGCCTGGCGGAGAAAATCATATAAAATTTCCCGTCATTCGATCCGCAATCGCTCATCTTTACTTCGAGAGCATACATCCATTCGAAGATGGTAACGGTCGTATTGGACGTGCAATTGCAGAAAAAACGCTTTCACAAGGCCTCGGATACCCCGTCCTCTTAAGCCTATCCAGCACCATTGAGAAAAATAAAAAACAATATTACTCAGCGTTAGAAACAGCTCAGAAATCACACGAGATTACGCCGTGGCTAAAGTATTTCGCCAACCTCACTCTGGACGCACAAACAGACTCGGAAGTCCAAATCGAATTCATTCTCAAGAAATCTAAATTTTTCGACCGGTTTGGTTCCGTGCTCAATGAGCGCCAAACCAAAGTGATCAAGCGTATGCTTGATGAAGGGCCGAAAGGATTCGAGGGAGGCATGTCTGCAAAGAAATATATCGCAATCACAAGCACCTCTAAAGCCACTGCGACTCGCGACCTACAATACCTCATCGAAAAGGGTGTGTTTAAACAAACAGGCGGTGGTAGAAGTACGCGCTACGAAGTCAATTTAGAACAAATTACTTTTTAGGCTCTTAGATTTAACCTGTCACCGCAACAGCTCGTTAAACTCCGTCGCCAGGACGGGTAGGAATCCATGGTCCCTAGTTTAGGGGATGGTTACACAATATCGCTGAGTTAAAATTGTAACCTTATTGAAAATATTGGGGCATTTATCTATGCTGGTCGCATGCCTGATTATCTTGATTGGCCAATAGAGGCCGCATCCCAAACGGACACGGAAAACCGCTGGTGCCAGCCGGAATCGAATATCTGTCTCGACTTTCATGGTGATCCAATAAAGGCCGGGCTGGTGGTATTTTCTGATGGCAATCACCACATGGCGCTAGAGGCCTGTCTTCGGCAATTCAGAAATCTACACCCCGAAGTGAACGATGTTTTCTATGCGACGACGCCACCTGGCGTGATAGTGAATCTACTCAAGAACGGTCAAATCAACCTAGGCAACCTGACGCTCTCGCGCTTGCCCAATGTGTTTATCAGTCCGCAAGGGATTATGGACAAGTTACAGTCAGACGGTTATGTGGCATCTCACCAGGTTTTCATGCAAAGTCGCGGTAATGTTCTGTTGGTACGCAAGAACAATCCCAAGAACATACAGGGCCTCGCCGACCTGCTCCGTGAGGATATAAAACTGTTTATATCTAACCCGAACACGGAAAAGGCTAGTTACCAGGTTTATGAAGAAACGCTTCTTGCACTGGCTAGGCAAAAAAATATTAGCCAGGACACGATAAGAGATTTACTTAGCGAGGCATCAAAACGACTTGTTACCGGGCAGCGTATACATCACCGAGAGGCGCCACAGCGTGTGTTCGATGACAGCGCCGACGTGGCTATAGTTTATTACCATCTTGCCTTGCGATATACGCGCATTTTTCCGGAACATTTTGATATTGTCCCCTTGAGCGGTTTGAAGGGTGAAGCGAACTATACTGAAAATAATATCTGCACCGCTTACCACGTCGGGTCGGTAGGTGATGGGGGCACATGGGGGCAATCATTCGTTGAATTTATGTTCAGTGATACGGTGACGAGCCTCTATGCTAAACATGGTTTGCAACGCCCATAAAAAAATATACCACCCGAAGGTGGCATATTTGTGTGAGAACAAGTTTCTAGTTATTTCTTGAACGTGATAAACAAGGCCGATGTCCAGATCTTGGCATCGTCAACCTGACGTGCGACAACATAGACCGGGCGATGACCGTGTGGGCCGTTTTTCGGTGCGATTTCAAAATTTCCGGTGACTTCACGTGGTGCCTTCGAGTCACTCATGCGCTCCATCGCAAGAAACATTTCGACGCCGGGTAAATCCTTTTTCAGTCGCGATGCTTCGAGCAATTCTTCGCCGGTAAACTCCCAGGAAAACGTTGGGCAATGCACAAATGGATTCCCTTTTAAAGGATCACCGACTTTTACATAGCCATCAATCGTGCCTTCGATTTTGATTTTCGCCGTCGCTAAATGCGAAACGTCCATCTCGATGGCATCGACATCGCCATAGGTATCACTCTTGAATCCGATCGTCGTTGTTGTTTCGCGCCAGCAGGTTTCTTCTTTGTGCTCAAAGCCCAGGCCTACAAACTCATTGATAACGGCGTTCGTGATGGTGATCTTGCCTTTCCAGGCGGCCCAACGATAGCGATCCTTAATACGTGCACCGCCCCAGCGGAAACGAATCTTACGCTCGGAATAGCCCAGTTCCTTCTGCAGATCGCGCCGCCAAAACTCGCCATCCTGATCGTAGGCAACGATTTCATCCCAACCGGCGTCGCCAAGAAAGCGATAGTCCACCTGCGCGGCTCCCTGGTGATCAAACTCATCACCCATAATGTGCTTACCACACGAAATCAATCCGAAGGTACGCTCGCCGGTCGACGCGAAGGTATGGCGTTGGCGTAAGGCGATGCCGATAGCCTTGCGCGATAGTTCTGGAGAGATGACTCCGGAGATACCGCCCTTGGTACCAAATACCGCTGTACCCGGCACACCGCCACCGCAACGACCACGGTGTTCATCACCTGCCATGCTTGCACCGATTTTGTAGCCGCGTTGCATGGCTTCCTGATACAGCCAGCCAAAGTGACCCCAGGACGATCCGATCTCAATCAATTTTTCCAGTTCGGGATGATGCCAGTCCAGAATACAACGACGCCCACCGACGTGAGGCGTTAACAAGTGACCTTCAGGATCGCTCGCATAGGCGGCCCATAATTCTTCTAGCGGCCAGGCACCGGGAATGGCTTCTGTTGTGCCGGAATCTTCATTCCAGTCAACCGAGCGCACGTGGGTGCCATCTTTCAAAAATGGAAACTCAGGTTCGCCATCGTGCAGGAAGATGACGTTATGGTCACCACCCGCGCAGGAACTGCCGCACCACTCTGTTCCGGGATAAGCAACGAATTCACCGTCTTTACTGATTTCGCGTATCAGCTCTACTGTTTTGTTCCAGCGTTCGTGGGTGATGTTAAAGTCATTATGCGCAAACGCCAGCACGTCCAACCCGGTTACATCACGCCCGTAATTCAGGTTATACGTTGTAGAATTGGTTCCAATCGTATCATCTGAATGCACATGCAAGTCGGTGTAATAGATTCTAGGAAACTCGAGTTCTTTATCGACCGTAACATAGAATGTGTTTGGCTGGACCGCGGGATGATCCGGCATGCTGGCATTGATTACCAATTCACCCGGCTTGTCCGTTGGTATATCTTCCAGCAGATGAACCGACCAACCTTCTTCCGGCAACCTGATCTCGCTCTCATAGCAAGGGACGCCATCAAGCGTAGCGTTGATACGAATCCTGTCAGCGCGATTCCAGCAGGTATTACCCCATTCATCTTCAGCGCGAATTCGCAATGGCACTTTCTCGCCCCGCTTCACCAGACGCGAACCGGCCCATTGTAGTAATGCAGGGCGACCCGGTTTGATATTGATCGTTAGATCAGGATTTACCGCTGCGAAACGTGAGGTGCCAAGTGGGTCCACATAGCAGCGGAACTTGAAGAATTCTTCTGTAAACGTTTGTACACGGGTGCCCGGACCGCCGAAACGTCGGTCTCCCATGCGGATAACGATTTGATCACCAGCCTTTAAATAGCCGTCATAGGTATCAACAATAATGGCTTTCTGAAAAGGACGCTCGTGGCCTTTCTGATCAAAGCGTACGGAAAGCTTTTGCACAGACGCTGGGCTTTGTCCTTCAAGCGTAGGCGATGCATGGTATTCAGCGGATACATAGTTGGCGCCGCTTGGGTGAGTTGTTTGGAAAAGTTCCCAGTCTGAATAGAAGCGAAATGTGGCCTTAAACCAGGAGCCGTCTGCCATGCCCGATTGCCCAAGCGTGTATACAATAATGATTTCCTGCCACGAACCGGCATCCATTTCTTCGATATTACAGGTGACTGAACCAAGAAATGGCATGTCCTTGGTCTTTTGGTACAGACCTGCGGGTGCGAAATATGAATCGCCCAGTTTTTCTTTTAACTCGGCGTCCGTCATTTTTTTCATAGCTAAAACCCCTTGTTCATTTTCCTAAAACATACTGATCGAAATAGTTTCAACGGCACCTCATGAAAAAAATAGCAACGCCATTGAGCGAAAATGTTGACTAAACTCGCTACTGCGTAGACTCAGCAGCGGCGTCCTTTCTTTTCTTGCGTCCGGCCTTGATGCTGGTCCAGAAAGTGCGAACGACGACGAACAACGTTAGCGCCATCAATACCATGGCAACCGGACGCTGGAAGAACATATAGGTATCTTGCTGCGAGATAATGACAACTTGTTGTAATGTACGCTCCCATTCCGGCGCCAGAATAAAACCGATCAACAAGGCGACATAGGAATAGTCAAATTTTCGCATGAAATAACCGATAAAACCGAACACGAGCATAACGCCCACATCAAACATGTCGGACTTGCCAAGATAGGCACCCATGATGCAGGTGAAGATAACGATTGGATACAAAACCAGGGCAGGAATATTCACGGCTTTACAGAAAAAGCGCAGACCCACGCGGCCAACAATCAATAGGAACAAACTGGCTATTACCAGGCTGCCGTAGATGCCATACATCAGCTGCGCATTCTCTTTAAACAACAAGGGGCTCGGTTGCATGCCATGTATCATAAACGCACCCATCAACATGGCTGCGGCAAGGTTGCCGGGAATGCCGAGCACGAACAAGGGAATCAGGCTGGCAGCAACCACTGAACTATTCGCGGACTCAGACGCTGCAATACCTTCAAGACGGCCCTTGCCGAACTCTTCTCTGTGCTTTGATCGTTTCATCGCCTGGTCATAAGACATGAACGATGCTACCGGGGCTCCCAGGCCAGGCATAGCACCGACGCCTATTCCGATAAGAGTGCCGCGCAGCAATGTTCTGGTATTGCCAAAAAATTCCTTGATCGACACGATTCGATCTTCACGCTTTTTAGAAAAAACGTTTGCGGATTGTTCAACGCTTGCTTTGCCCGCGAATCTTTCCAACTGGATCAGGATTTCCGAAAAAGCGAGCAAGCCAATGGCTACCGGAATGAGCGACAAGCCGCCGCCGAGTTGATAAACGTCGAAGGTCAGTCTGGGTAATGCCGTCACCGGCTCAGTGCCGATTAAACCCAGTACAATTCCAAAGGCGGCGGCAATCAGTCCACGACCGATTGAACCGGTTCCGATACCGGCGATAACGGTTAAGGCGAGCGTGATCAACGCGAAAATTTCCGCCGGCCCCATATATAAGGCCACCATTGCCAATGGCGCCGCAACCAGGATCAATACGATAGTCGAAAGAAAATCTCCGGCAACCGAACTATATAAGGCCATGCGCAAGGCCTTTTCACCCTGACCTTTTTGCGTAAGCGGATAGCCGTCCCAGGAAGTAGCAGCGGCTTCGGGTGTGCCAGGTGTTCTTAATAACACGGCAGAAACGGCGCCTCCATAAAACGCGCCCTTGTTTAAGCCCACTAAAAAACCGATCGCCGTCAGTGGCGTCATGTAATACGTGATGGGGATAAACAACGCAATCGCCATCGGACCATTTATGCCGGGAATAGCACCAACTAATACGCCAATCGCTACACCAAGGAGGAGAAACATCAGGCTGGCGGGTGAAACAGAATCCAGCAATCCCGCAAGTATCATTTCCATGGCTTTATAATTTCCACCTGTTGATTTTGTTTATTCGAAAAGTTGTGGCCCCGGAACGGGTACCCCAAAACCATAACGCATGATGACATACAACACAGCCGTTAAGATGACTGCGAGCATGATTGATTGCAACCAGCGCCGACTGCCAATCACATATTGCAATAACATCAGGAATACAAATGACGCAATGATATAACCAACGTACTCAATAGCGACAATCAGCAGAACACTGGGAAACATCACGTTCATCAGGCAACGCAGATTGACTCTGCCTATTTGCGTGAAGCCACCTTCGTCACCTCTATCTTCCGGAAACGTTGTCTCGCTGCGCGGGAGCGGCTTTTTAAAATAGCGCGCGATGAAGACAAAAAACAGCGACAAACACGCCATAAAGAGCATTATGCTGATTGCCACGCTTGGCACCAGAGAAGATGATGCACCGTAACCCGGATAGGCAGGTGTGTAATTAGGAATTCCCCAGCTAAGCATCAAAATGCAAAACCCGATTACAAGCAAATATGCCATCGAGTCTCTTGTTATTCTTGTCAAGCCACGTCACCTCCGACCTAGACAAATTCACCTGCGTAGAATACGCAGAAGCGACTTAAATAAAATCGCCAGACGACTAATCGCCTGGCGATTCAAGTGTTGGTCAAGCTGCTAGTTCATACTTGCCAGCGCACCAAAGGTGGCATACAAGCGACTTGCCGTTTTATCTGCGGTCTCTTCACCCCAGGTAACTGGGCGCATCTTCAGATTATCGGTAATGAATGTTTGCGTTTCTGCATCATTGGCAAGCTTGTCTGCAGCGGCTAACAATTTCGCTTTCGCCTTAGGATCAATGCCTTTTGGTGCGATCAAAGCAACAATCATTTCAATTTGCTCGTCATATCCCTGCTCTTTCAGCGTAGGAACTTCGGGGATAGGCGGTAAACGTTCGCCGAGGGCAGAGGCAATTAATTTTATCGTACCCGCTTCTACGTGCTTATATAGAATTGCGCCAACATACCCAACATCGACATGGTCGCCGGTAACTGCCTGGATAACTGACGGGCCACCTTTCGACGGAAGCAAGGCTAATTGAACACCTTCCTTTTTCGCCATGCGTACGATGGCATCCTTATCATCCGCGCCATGGAACATTGCACGAATTTTTCCGCCATTCTGCGTCTTGGCCCAGGCAAATGCTTCTTTCAGTGTCTTATAAGGCTTGTCGCTTTTAGCGATGAAACCACTGGAGTTCAGCGCCACCAGCGACAGATAATCAAAATCATCGGACGTATATTGCATCTTCGCGTGATGGGGGGCGTAGGTATAAGCCGTCAAGGAAGTAACACCGATAGTATAACCATCTGCCTTGGCCCGGCTAAGAGATGTGGCCATCACCGTGCCGTGAGAACCGGTGACGTTCTTAACATTTATGGGTTGTCCCAGGAGTGTACTCATGCGCTGAGCGAGCCCGCGCGTGAGACGGTCTATTTGCGCACCCGGTTGTGTCATCGTCATGAACGTAATGGGACGGCTTGGGTAATCCGCGGCGAATACACTGGTGGTAATCGTAGCCATTAATAGGCCAACGCCAAGGGTTAAAAATCTTCTCATTGCGATCCTCCTTGCTTATCTGTCAGTTTTAAATCCGGCCATTGAATTGAAAGAACGGCCTATTCCTTCTACATGCTGCATTGACGAACAGAAATCGTTGTACAGACAGAAACATTGGAAAAATGGGAATAAACTTCAGAAGACGGGCAGCATGCCAGTTCGGGGAATTGCAAATTTGGTAAAACAAAACTTTCCCTGTCAATGCGCCATACTCCATTTGAAAACGCCCTAAAGAAGTCAACCACTTGTTTTCAATAAATATTGTTACGATGTATATATGATCCGGGCAACTATATCGTTTGAAACAAAGCGACTGCACTACTCTATATCATTAACGGTTATCCTGTCTGTCGTCTATGCGACGCAAGAAAAACAGACGAACGTCACTCAAAGGATTAAGTGTATTCGCCAATGTTAATATCCCTTTGCATACAAAAAAGCACTAAACAAAAAAGGGGTGAACGAAGTCTAACAATGCTGCGTACTTGTCACAACTAATAATTCATTAGATTCCGGCTGCTATCGACTCTTCTTGTTACTATTTTGAAGCTGACTCAACTTCTCGAGGCGCATCTTTCCCATGCGATTGTCGAAATATTGCTGTTTGAGCGAGATGACAAGGTCTTCGATGCAGATTTAGGGATGGCTTGGAAACACCCTCATTTAAATCAAAATATTTAATATAGGTATTCATGTAAAAGGGATCCGAATGTGTACCTCGTTGTCCTGCCCGGCCGTCGAAAGCATCTCCCTTAGCGAAAAGCTGCCCATTATTTGAAAAATCCACCACGCATTCGGTGGCAGCTTGTTACAAAACCAAGGATTGGCCAAAACGGCCAAACTATAGTTTCGTGCACAGATGCTTCCCCTTAGACTTTTCACTGCCGGTAAACACCAATACGAACAAACCTGATACGATCATCGCAACCATGACTAACCAAAACGCAGGCTCAATCACGCCAGAAAGTTGCGCAGCTATTCCAAGCGCCAGTGCGCCGATACCATAGCCGAGGTCACGCCAGAAACGATAAATGCCGAGCGCGGAGCCGCGCCAGTTTGGATGCGCAATATCGGCAACCGCCGCGCCGAGATTGGGATATAACAAGGCCATGCCGAAGCCTGCGACTGCCGATGAAAACGACCACCAGGCAATACCATCGGACAACAGCATCATACCCACACCGATACCGGACATTATCATGCCGGTGACGATGGGAATTTTACGTCCGATGCGATCGGACAAATGTCCGGTCAATAACTGTGATGCGCCCCATACGGTGCCATATACACCAATGACCCAACCGGCTTGTTTGATGTCCAGGCCTTTGCTCAATAGAAACACCGGGTAAAACACCCACACGATGGCGTCGACAAATTTTTCCACCAGACCTGCCTGACAGTAGGCGAACATGCGCTTATCACCCCAGGACATCAGTTTGAATACTTCGCCAGTCGTGGGGTGATCAGAAATAGTTTTTGAATACACGGCGGAAGTGTTTACAGCGCCGTTTTGTTGCAATTGCGCGCTTTCGGCCATAGCCCAGGGCAAGGTGTCTTTGATCGTAAATAACACCAGCGCCATTGCACTTAGTGTTACCGTCAAACCAAACCAGAACAAGCCTTCACGCGTACCAAAACTCAAGGCCAGATACGCCGTCACAACGCCGGCAACGGCCACCGCAAAGTAGCCGGAAAATTCATTCAGACCATTGACCATCCCTTTTTGGGTGGGACGCGTAAGGTCTAATTTGGACGTCAGCGTCATCGACCAGGCCAGACCCTGATTAATGCCGAGAAAGATGGTCGCCGTGACAACCCAATACCAATTCTCGGCGTATAGAATGAGAAACGGAATCGGTAGGGCAAACAACCAACCTAAAAATAAAACACGTTTACGTCCGAGTTTTTCAGATAGACGACCGGCAACAAAATTCATCGCACCTTTAACAAAACCAAAGGCCACTACGAACGAGGCTAGTAAGGTAAACGAATTGGCCGGTAGATTGAATTCATCACTGGCGAGTGCGGGCACTACGTTGCGCATCATACCGATGGTCAAACCCACCAGAAAGACTTGCAGTAGCTGGTTGAGAAACTGTGCGAGATTCTCCCGCATGCCAAATTGATAAGTCATAACAATTAAAATAAGGGTCAGACCACGTCAAACAATCGTGATCTGACCCCGAGGGAGTTAAGCCATGCCGCAGACGAGGTTGCCAGGAACAGCAACGTCGATACGTTTTGGCTTTGGTAGGTTAAGGTTGTCCATGATCGCCGTGAACGCTGCTTTAGGCTTGCTGTTCGCGAGACGTGGATTGTTGAGTTTCTCTTCGCCGATAGTCGACTCAGTGAAACCATCGTAGTCGTGACCAGGATAGACAACTGTGTCATCCGGATAAGCAAACAATTTGTCAGTGATCGAGTGATACAGCGTTTCAGAATTTCCCTGTTGGAAATCAGTACGGCCACAGGCACGTATCAGCAGTGCATCACCTGTGAACAATGCGCCTTCGATAGCGTAAGTAACGTCACCATTGGTGTGTCCTGGAGTATGCAAAACTTTGATAGTCTGCTTGCCCAGTTTGATTTCCTGGTCGTTCACCAGTTGCATATCGGCACACTTGGCACCACCGTCGGTATGTACGCCAACTTTACAGCCCAGCTTTTCACGCAATTGACCTGCGCCAGTCACGTGGTCAGCATGTACGTGTGTTTCCAATGCATACTTCAGCGTCAGACCAAGGTCTTGTACGTATTTCACATCGCGCTCAACGCGCTCTTTCACTGAATCTATAATTGCTGCTTCTTTTGTTGCTTCGTCCCACAACAAGTAAGTATAAGTCCAGGTATCCTGATCAAAGAGTTGTCTTACTTTCATTTCGATATCTCCTGTCTAACTAAGAATTAATCACATGAACCGGAAGCGCGACAAAATTCGTCTTTCAATTTTGGATCGGCTTTGTTCCACGGCGCTTTTGCCAACGCACCTGCAACTGCGCAATTACCCGTCAGCCCGGCATAAAACAAACCTGCGCCGAAGGCGATGGTTGCCGTGGAAAACCACGGATTGACAAATGCTCCCAGTGTGGCGAAGACCATGAACATTACGCCCATTACCAATTGCATTTGACGCATCAAAGGCAGAGGTGCCTTGCCAGCCTTGCGCACTGGATTACCTTTTTCTATCCACGACATGATCCCGCCGGGATAAACGCTATACGTATGTGCATCATCAAACCCAAGACCTTTGGCCTGTTCAAATGCCTGCTGTGCACGCATGCCGCTACGACACATGAACACGATCTTGCGATCAGTGAGTTGATTCAGCACACCCGGTGCTACCGTAGTAAAAGCAGAAAGCGGAACATTAATGGAGTTGTGTACATACTCCAGTTCATATTCATCACGCTCCCGCACATCAATAATGACTTCACCCATGACATATCTCCGATTCGTTTATTAGCATCTGCTGATTTTCTTAATTGCTATTGTCGTGCCAATCTTCTACGCACTCGGAGCCAGGACGGAGAAGGTTTTTTATTCGCTTGTTTTATCGGGAGTTACTGGAGTTTCATGAGGTGTTTTTTCTAATAACCGATAAACCATATTGTTATTCCATAGCGTTTTCATAGGTTATTTGTTTCACATGTTGCGTCGTATGTTGCAACATATATGACAACATCCGCGCTATCTCAGAATTATTGATCAGGAATTCAGCGAGTTATAGATTGGCATATCAACTGCTATGCAAGGACAAATATCGACTTTGTAACGAGCTATAAAATATGAATGCGGAAACTTTTAGTCAGGCAAATTGGACGACGATCGCTGAAATCGAAAACAGTGGACAGATCTCGTGTATCGATGGTCGTCATAGTCATTGTGTGGTTGGCGCTCCTGGTGGAAACATCGGCGAGATGATTTTAATGTTGTCAGCGACAGAAAAATTGGGGAAATTCAATTTTTCATCTCACCAACTCGAGCAGCTGCTGGCCAATTACGCGAGTAGTTTTGGACGCTTTTATATGCATACCGATACGCACGCGGTAAAACGTCTATTAAGTCGTATCGAAAAAGATCCCGAGTTGCAGGACTGGGCCAGATCATTTAATGGCAATACCCGAAAATTTTTCGACGCGCTCATTTTGATCGACAAAGAAATGTCGGACAAGCTTCTGCCTTTTCTATTGATGCCCGAACATATTGGATGCGGCCACCTTAAACTGCTTATTCAACAGCCACAAAAATATCAGGTGCGTAAATCCCTGGTACTTCAGACGCTAACCAGTTTTTTCCAACTCATGTGGCTAGGCAATCGTCGCATGCACTGGGAAATGCTTGAAGGTGATCACGAGGAAAAACAAGTCATCGTTATCGACTCCGAGCTGGAACTCGAAGACAACTCGGCGATTCCCTTTGCGTGTAACCATGATAATGAGCAACGCTTTGTGGCACACTCTGCCGCACGTCGCTTCTTTCATCGTCGTGACGCAGGGTTTATCAATAAATTTGTTTCCTATATGGGAGAAACAGCGATTAATGCTGATCTGCTTATAGGTGAAATCGCAAGACTCGCAGAACTGCAAATGGGTAATACCCTCAATGCACTGGCAAAAGATCTGCCGGTGGTCCGCGTAGTCGTTTCAGCAGAATCTTCTAACCAATCGAGGTGAGTTATGGCCTATACCGAAAAGTTTCAACAAATGGCAGACGCGGCGCGCGCCCGTGTGACGGAAGTCGCTCCTGAGGATGTCGATGCACTGATGTCTGCGGGCGCGATTGCACTGGATATACGCGATAAGGAAGAACACGATGCGGGACATATTCCTGGTTCCAAGAATATCAGCCGCGGCAAACTGGAGATGAATGTCGAGGGTGAGATTCCAAACCTGGATGCAACAGTCATTTGCTATTGCAATGCTTATAATCGTGGCGCCTTATCCGCTGCAACGCTGAAAGACATGGGTTATGTCAATGCGCGTTATATTGCCGGTGGACTTAACGCCTACAAGGCATTACAGGCCTAAATTAAATCAATTGATGCTCACGCATTTTGCGCCAAAGAGTTGCCCGGCTCATGCCGAGCAACTCAGCGGCCTTACCCTTGCGTCCATTGGCATCACGCAAGGCGAGTTGGATTTGTTGTCGTTCTGACATTCCACCACCGCCACGCTCTCGCGTAATTTCATTTTCACCACGTAACTCGGGTGGTAAATCTTCCAGTAGCAATGTTTCTCCCACGCCGATGGCGAATGCGCCTTCCAGTGCATTACGCAATTCTCGAATATTACCCGGCCATTGATAGGCAATCATTGCCTCATAAGCGGGTTGCGCAATACCTGTCACGAAGCGAAAACCCTGCTTGTTAAATTCTTCGATGAATTGCCAGGTGAGTGCCTCGACATCACCTTTGCGTTCGCGCAATGGAGGTAGAAATAATTTTACTACGCGCAGACGATACATAAGGTCTTCTCGAAAACGACCTTTCTCTACTTCTTCGCGCAGGGCGCGATGGGTTGCGGAGATCACGCGCACATCAGTTGAACGGGTTTGAGTAGCGCCTACCGGAGTAAACACACGCTCTTGCAACACGCGTAGCAAACGCGCTTGCACATCGATAGACATCTCACCGATTTCATCGAGAAACAAGGTGCCGTGGTTGGCCAGTTCGAACAAACCTTTTTTATCTGTAATCGCGCCGGTAAACGCGCCCTTTACATGGCCGAACAATTCCGAAGCCAGCAAATCCGAACCGAGAGTGGCGCAGTTTACCGCCTGCCACGGTCCTTTGGTTCGCGGGCTGATATTGTGCACCGCGCGCGCCGCCAGCTCTTTACCGGTACCGGTTTCCCCGCGTATCAGGACGCTGGTATCGGTACGCGCCACCCGTTCGATCAGTTTGAAAAAATCGAGCATGCACGGCGCAACAGTCACGATATTCTGAAACACGGTGATCTTGATATCTGGTCGTTTGATGATATTCATGGCCTGCTTCCTGGGTGATGTTAATAACCAGTCTAGCAGATACGTTGCAACGTGTTGCAACACTTTGTAACCACAATGCTTACCCGTGTATAGGTAATAGCCCTATCCTATTGTTTATTCTGTTTATTTATTGATACAAAAAGTTGGCCTACTCGATGCAATACCACTAAAAATCAGATCAACTAATATCAGAGGTGAAACATGAACGCGCGACTCAAGCAATTCTTTCCAGCCATGAACTGGCTGATGAATTACCGCAAGGAAAATCTCAAAGGCGATATCTCCGCGGGTCTTACCGTCGGCGTGATGTTAGTGCCACAGGGAATGGCCTATGCCATGCTCGCTGGCCTGCCCCCCATCATCGGTCTCTACGCCTCAATTATTCCAGTCATTGTTTACGCATTGCTCGGCACTTCCAATCAACTGGCAGTCGGCCCGGTCGCGATTGTGTCACTAATGACAGCTGCGGGTGTTGGCGCACTAGCCAACGGCAGCACGGAAGCCTATATCGCCTACGCGGTGTTGTTATCACTCATGGTCGGCGTGATGCAACTTACGCTCGGTGTTGGACGCTTCGGCTTTCTGGTGAATTTTCTTTCGCACCCAGTCATCAGCGGATTTACCAGTGCCGCCGCCTTGATCATCGGTTTCAGCCAATTAAAGCACTTGCTCGGCGTGAACATTCCGCGCAGTCATCACATTCATGAGATTCTCATGAATGCGTTTGATCAGATTAGCAATATTGAAATCACGACGTTCTCAATAGGCATTGCCAGTGTTGCCCTGCTAATGTGGCTGAAAAAGATCAAGCCCATGTTTCCAAGCGCGTTACTCGTTGTTGTATTGAGTACTCTAGTGGTCTGGTTCTTTGAATTGAACAAGTCTGGCGTGAAGATTGTTGGTGATGTACCTGCAGGCTTGCCGTCTTTGTCACTACCAACTTTTGAGTGGAGTGTTGTTTCACAACTACTACCCACAGCGATTGCCATCACCATGGTCGGTTTCATGGAATCAATTTCGGTTGCCAAGGCGTTTGCACGACGCAATCGTTATGATGTTAATCCTAACCAGGAACTGATCGCACTTGGCGCTGCCAATATTGCCGGTAGCTTTTTCAAAGCCTATCCGGTAACCGGTGGTTTTTCTCGTACAGCTGTCAACGGGCAAGCCGGTGCAAACACGCCCTTAGCATCGCTAATTACAGCGGCGTTGATAGCCATTGTATTGCTGTTCCTGACACCGCTGTTCTATTTCCTGCCTAAAGCCGTACTGGCAGCGATTATCATGACGGCGGTATTTGGTCTGGTGGATATCAAAGAAGTTAAACATCTTTACCACGTCAAACGTTCTGATTTGGCGCTGTTGGTTGTCACCTTCTTTGCTACGCTAACCATGGGAATTGAGACAGGCATATTAACAGGCGTGGGAGTGTCTTTACTGTGGGTCATCATCCGTACAACTCGCCCGCATGTTGCCGAACTCGGTCAAATGCCGGACTCAGATGCATACCGCAATATTGCGCGTCACCCTGAGGCGAAAACAAGTGACGGCTTACTGGTGTTGCGTGTCGATGCCCAGTTCTATTTTGGCAATGCGACTTTCCTGAAAGATACGGTGAAGCGCTATGTTGCTGAGGCGACTAAACCGCTCAAAGCAATCGTTATCGAGGCTGCCAGTATCAATCAGCTGGATTCCTCCGCCGACTCGACTTTGCATGAACTTGTAGACGAACTACGCACCCAAGGCATTGAGCTCTACTTTGCCAACGTCAAAGGACCGGTAATGGATGTAATGCATCGTTCGGCGTTGGATGAGAAACTAGGCCGCGATCATTTCTTCGCGAGTCTGTCTAATGCCATCGACAGCATACGGAAAAGTCTAAACACAAGGACCGTTTCTTATTCCTAAACTTCGGGGACCAGAGAACAGTCGTTTCCTGGTCCCCGACTTTATTCGATGAGTTCCTTGATCGTGTCTGCTAGCTGTTGACTACTGGTTCTCGACTTCAACAAAACCGCATTTACCTTGTCGGCATATTCACTGGACACATCAAGTGCAGAAAATATGACCACTCTTGGTGGAAAAACCCGTCTCTCGATTATATCGATGAGATCCAGCCCAGACCCATCAGGCATGCCTATGTCCAAAAGTACGAGATCAAAATCCGTGCTTTCCAACTTTTCTCGTGCGGAGGCAATCGTCTTCACCCATGTAAGTTCACAGACATCATTAATAACGGATTTGACGATCGTATGCACGTCACCTTCATCCTCAACGTGTAATACACTTGGCATTCCACCTGGGCCAGCTGCCTGCTTCACTGCCTTGATTAACCTCGCTTGATCAATCGGCTTCTGTAACCAGTCGACTACCCCAATTGCACTGCCATTTAACTCTCTTCTTGCCTCATCTGCCTTGACAGACACCACAACCACGGGGATCTGTTGCGTGCTGGCCTCAGTCCTAAGTTTTTCAAGAAAACTAATACCGTCCTGTCCCGGTAGTATCAAGTCCAATGTAATCGCACGGAACTGTTTGGGGTTTCGCTGTAGTATTTCGTAAGCCTGCTGGGCATCGTAGGCGATTAGGGTGTTGAAGCCACGCTCAGCCAGCATACGTTTTAGCAAGGCAGCAACATCAGGATCGTCCTCGACTATTAATATGCAAGGCTGATGATCTGGCACTCGCCTGTAAGGTTTATTTTCAGGCTGTGATGAAACCACGCCAATCAGTTCGGGAAGCTCTATGTAGAAACTGGTTCCTACACCCTGCCTACTAAAGAAATCAATTTTACCCCCAAGCTTTTCCATAATGGTCTTACTGATGTTCAAACCTAAACCTGTACCACCCTTACGACGAACGTCAGTAGAATCCTGTTGCGTAAATTTCTCAAACAATCTGGACTGAAACTCAAGAGGTATGCCCGGGCCATGATCAGAAACCGTTACACGTAAAGTATCATGATGATGGCGAGCCACACTGATCTCGACCGTGTCTCCCTCCGGCGAAAACTTGGCCGCATTCGACAATAGATTTGCAAATACCTGAAATAATCGGTCCCTATCAACATAGATTCGTACAGCTTCCAATCTTTGTTTTATAACGAAGTTAACCCCAAACTGTTTACCATAGGCCTCGTTTTCCTGTATTACCTGATCAAGCAACGGCATAAGCTCCACATTCTGAAACTTAAAGGCCATTTTGCCCGATTCAATTTTCTGTATGTCCAGGATATCGTTTATCAGCAATAGCAGACGCTCGGTATTATTGCTCGCAATCCTGGCCATCTCGGCCGCAAGATCCGGCAAATTACCTGCCGTACCACTGTTGAGAATGTCCAGAGAACCTCTTATCGACGTCAGTGGTGTACGTAACTCGTGACTAACCGTAGAGATAAACTCATTTTTCATGGACTCAATACGTTTACGCTCCGAGATGTCGCGAACGATACCAGTAAATATCACTTCACCGCTAATCCTCAATTCATTCACCGCCAGTTCAAGCGGAAAAATGGTGCCGTCTTTTCTCTGCCCGGTCAGCTCACGAGTAAGCCCAATAACCTTTTTCTCTCTTGTTGTCAAATAGTCGGTAATATATCCATCGTGTTCATCGGAGTATCGTTTAGGCATCAAGAATTTTACATTTTTCCCTATCGCCTCACTTGCGTTGTAACCAAAAACAACTTCCGCTGCTGAGTTAAAACTCTGAATGATACCGCGCTTATTAATGGTAATAATTCCGTCCACAACGTTATCGAGCACTGCTTGAAGGCGCCCACTAGCTATTTTCAGTTTATTTTCGTTTTCGCTGATATGTCGAATATTTTGCAGATAAACATCAATAAAAAACCACAGAATCACGAGGTAAGCAAACAAACGCAGCATATGCCATAACCACCAAGTGGCATCCCACAACTCAGAAAAATGAAAAAGCAAACCAGCGATACCAAAAAGTAAACAATGATTCGCAAGCAGTAGTCGCTCTTCCCTTCTTACGTGAAACTTATGCGACCAGGCAAAAAAAACCCACGCCACAAGAAAACCTACCCCACCTGTGATATTTAAAAATTCGGCAACGTCTGTAAAGTCGCCCTCGACAACCATCGCCGGAATTTTTTCTGGTAACGCTAAAGACAATATACCAACGAGTACACTGATAAACGCCACCACATAGGGCACACTCCGTATGCCGGGTATTCGTGAAACGCGATCGGGAAGTATAACTAAGGCGAACGTAACACCACCGACAAAAGTCGCCAGACTATGCAGCCAAACAAATACTTCTCCTGGTTCTACACCGGCATGAAACCCATCCAGCAGCCCCATCCCCATCAAGGTGGTCGCAACCCAAATATACGAAGGGCTCAGGTTCTCACTACGACGCATGCTAATTATAATTACTGCTAACAACACAGCTGCAAAAGAACCTACACTTTCAACCAAGGCGTGAAACGGCTCATAGTCCCAATGCCAATCTGAAATCGTATTTGAAAATAGTAACGCTAGACCAACAGGAATCACCGCGCCAGGAATTACCGTCGTTAGAAAGGCAAACCACCACGAAGTTTGTTTGGCTGCCACCTTATCTTCTTGAATCACCCCATTTGTCATTGTTGTTTTCCCTTTTGCATAAGTACTACTGTGAAAACTGTTGCCAAATCTCCCGTATCTGATCAGCCAGTTTCATAGCTGAAAATGGTTTGGCAATAATACCCTCGGCCCCCAATGCATTTAGCTGTACCAGCTTATCTGCCTGCACCTTGGCAGTCATAAAAATTGCCGGCACTTTTTCGATCTCGGAAATTTTTCTCAGGGCAATTAATGTCGCCGGACCATCCATCTCCGGCATCATCACATCTAGCACTATAATATCCGGTTGAAATGATGCTGCTATGTCTATGGCCTCTTTTCCGGAACTACAGATCTGTAATGTAAATCCGCCTATCATCTCCAAAGCAACTTCCGCAACCCGCTGAATATCCGGCTCATCCTCTACAAGCAAAATTCGTTGTAACTCTGGCATAGTGTAAGTCACCTTCTAAGCTGGACTAACTAAACCGTGACCTCTACCCCCAGGGCCTCATCAATTGCCTGATAAAATGGCATAATGTCAATCGGTTTAGTCAAATACTTTGCAAACCCTGCTGCAAGACCTTTTTCTACATCTATTTTCATCGCGTTCGCACTCACGGCAAAAACCGTTATATCCCGATTTTTCTCATCTTCACGAATTCTACGCAAGACCTCAAATCCGTCCATGCCGGGAAGATTGATATCCAGCAGAACCAGATCGAATTGTTTGACAGCAATCAGTTCGAGTCCAAACTCAGGGGTATGTGCGGTGTAAAGCGTTATATACGGTTTTCTGTCTAGAAGCGTGGCAACCAGTCGCAGATTAGACGGATTGTCTTCTACATACAATACATTGAATTCCTTTCTGCCATTGTTTACGACACCATTAGTCTCACTCAATGTAGTTTCTAAAATCAGTGTCTCCTGATCACCAAAATAATTCGAAGTGTCATTCACATCAGGCGAAAAAATCAGACTGAATGCGCTCCCTCTGCCTAATTCACTTTCGACTTCAATCTCGCCTCCCATCATCTCGGCGATATTTTTTGTAATCAGCAACCCAATTCCGGTTCCCTCAATATCGGTTTTTTCCGCGCCCAGGCGCTCAAAAGCTGTAAAGAGTTTAGCGAGTTTTTCCCTGGAAAGGCCATGTCCAGTATCGCATATAGAGATAGCGATCTTTCCGTCATCTCTTTCCCTACATAAAACTTTGACCTCTCCCCCTGGCCGATTATATTTCACTGCGTTTGACAGCAGATTTAGCAAAGCCTGGCGTAATCGTATGGGGTCTACCAGAATTCTCATCTTTGGCGTCAGCTTGTTCTCTGTACTTATTACAATATTTTGTTTGTCTGCCAATAATTTCACCAGAGGAACACACTCCTGTATTACATCTACCGGCGCTACATGTTCCAGAGAAAACTGCATATTTCCCGATTCAATTCTCGATAAATCCAGTATATCGTTTATTAGCTCAAGCAAATGATTACCAGCGTTGTGTATTTCTTCAACACTATTTAGTTGACCTAGATCCAAAGGTTCAATTTGCAGCAGTTGACTGAAACCAAGAATAGCATTTAGCGGAGTACGAAGTTCGTGGCTCATCTTGGAAAGAAATTCGGATTTCGCATGATTGGCCCGCTCGGCTGCCTCTCTCGCCTTCAGCATAATACGTTGTGTTTGCTTTTGCTCTAGAGCAATCGCAGCGAAATTTGCCATTTCTCTGGCCAACTCTACAATTTGATCGGTGAATTCAGATGCACGCATACTGAAAAGCGCAAAAGTACCCAGAACTTTTCCGGAGGACAGCAACACAGGAACCGAACAGCAGGCGCGTATACCGGCTTTTTGCGCCGTATCCCTATATGCATTCCAGCGTACATCCGAAAGAATATCGTCAACAACAATAGTCGTGTTGTTCATCGCTGTGTCACCACAAGCGCAGGAACCAGATGCAATATCAACTTCAGCTACCAGAGCAACAAAAGAATCCGACATCCCTGGTGCGAGTATTTCATTGAAACGTTGTCCTTCTTCGTCGAGAAACAAAAAAGCACCTATTCTGCCCGGAAGCAATATTTCAACGTGTCGAATTATGGTTAGAAGAATGTCTGTCAAAGGTTCGTCCCGAGAGATCATCTCGAGAACCCGAGTACTGCCCTCACGCTTAAGTTCACTGAACTTACGCTCGCTGATATCCTGCAGAATACCTTGTAGACGGCTGATTTTACCATTCTGATTTTTTTGTAACTGTGTTTCGACATGTACCCAGCGAATTTGTCCATCGCGTTGCGTGACTCTAAAATCCAGGCTGTGATTATCGCCTCTGGAAAAAGACTTGCCTTGAGATAACTTAACCATCGCCAAATCGTCCGGGTGAATTCGTTCGATAAAAATGTCATAGCTCGGCTCAATTTCACCAAGTGCATAGCCGAGTATCGAATACATCTCATCAGACCACTGCATTTTTTTGCTATCTATATCCCAGGACCAATTGCCGATACGTCCCAATTGCTGAGCTTTTTTGAGACTGATTTCTCGCCTGCGTAACTCGGTGACGTCGGTACTTGTCGAAACATACTGATACGGCGTACCCATATCATCAAGAAACGGAACAATCGTGGTATCGAGCCAATACTCATCGCCATTCTTGTGTCGATGGCTGATCACATTTCGCCATATCTGGCCTTTTTTCAACGCGTCCCACATCTGTTGAAAATACTTCAGTCGATATTGTTCTGAATACAACATATCCAGAGACCTTCCGATGAGTTCTTCGCGATTAAAGCCGCTTAGTTTGCATAGCTTTTCGTTTATTGAAGATATCAGTCCGCTTTCATCCATGACACATACGACATTATGTTGATCCATGGTTATGCGTTGATACTCACTCTCGCGCAGGGCAGATTTGAGATCGCGGGTAATTCTGTTCATCCAGCGTGCACGCTTGGTACGCGCACTGACCGAATCGACAAGATGTTTAGGCGACACTGGCTTGGTGATAAAGTCATCTCCTCCCAGTTTCATCGCGGCTAGTTGGCGATCGATATTCGCTTCCGTCGACAAAAAGACTATAGGAATGTGGGCGTAATAATCGTCTTGACGAATGACTTGCGCCAGTTCAGGACCGGAACATTGCGGCATAAAAACATCGAGAAGAATCAATTCCGGTTGAAATCGATCCAGCTCATCAAGACTGGCAAGTGGATTGGACACTGTCTGCACTTCCATACCTGCTCGCCTCAATATCGTCGAGTAATATTCAAGCAAAACCTCGTCGTCATCCACAACGAGTATTCGATAGGGCGACGAAGCGACTCTTGCAGTTAACCCGTGCATAGTCCCAACGAGCGCATCCATATTAGTTGGTTTGCTAAAGTAGCGGACTACCCCTGCCCTGGCGGCCGCCAGACGCGCTTCGATATCTTTACGCATCGACAACACAACAACCGGAGGTGGTTCTGAAAACTGCTGATTCAGATGCTCAATTGCCCTAGCGCCTGCGTTATTCCCCTCTTCGAGAACCAAATCCATAATAACCGCGCCAGGTATTTGCGCATGACATGCCTGCTCAAATTCATCAAGCGCCCCGAAATGTTTAACTACATAGTCTTCGGCTTCAAGACAGTCCTGAATTTGCTGTCCAAATAATGGGTCGTCTTCTACAATGTAGATGAGGTTGTTTTCGATAGGCTCCTTCTCTGCTTCCTCGTAATCAAGGAGCGGGGCCTCGGTAGGATGCCAGCGTGATGCAATTGATACCAGTTCTCCCAACAGGGTAGAAATCTGGAGTTCAACAGATTCGGTGTAACTGGAAATATCTTGTTTTCCGAAATCGGACAGTGCTTGTAAAACAACCTCGAGTTCAAACGCGGCCCTACTCACGGAATTAGCGCCGAAAGTACTGCCAGAACCTGTCAAATTATGGACATGTCGGTGCAAACTGTCGGTGGTCAGCCCCTCCTCCCCCGACCGGCTTTTCATGCCGTTCCAGAG
The DNA here is from genome assembly GCA_029881255.1 of Gammaproteobacteria bacterium. Classification (NCBI taxonomy): domain Bacteria; kingdom Pseudomonadati; phylum Pseudomonadota; class Gammaproteobacteria; species Gammaproteobacteria bacterium. The sequence goes on from JAOUMY010000005.1 coordinate 167,623, forward strand.
AGTCGTTATCGCATTGAGCTTTTCGGGTAGTTGCTGAAAAAACTGCTGCTGTAGCAGGAGTAATTTTTCTGTCGCTGCATTACTTGAAGTCGGCATGTATGCACCTGTTTTCTTTTACTTAACCCACTCAGGAGGGGCAACAATTACATATTCAGGGTTCAAACAATAATCAACCGGCGGCTTATGCTGTGCAGGGATAACAAGACAAATCCTGTCATTCAACACTACTTGCCTGGACGAACGCATCCCCGAATCGATGGTAGCTCAGATCGCACCTTCAAATGTGATTTTTTCCTATAGATATCCCAAATAAAATTTACGTAAGAGTGTACCCAACAATTCCAACAAATAACACACTCTATAACTCGGATATTGGGATTTTTTGGAGATGGTATTACTGTTGGTTAAAAAATAGACAGGACTCTATCGATTTGAGGAATCTGCCAATTCATCGGCCAAACTACCGCAAGCAGGCTCCACGAACATTGAACCCTAAGACTAATGCAAATTTATCAATTTTTTATTGTGACTTCACAAAGCGCTTTCTAGCATCGTCGACCTTCGTTCTGACAATACAGCCTACGACGTGATCGTTTATCATTCCCATCGCCTGCATGAATGCGTAAACCGTGGTAGGCCCCACAAACTTCCAGCCACGCTTTTTCAAATCTTTAGACAATGCAATAGACTCGGGAGACGTCGATGCGGTTTGAGGATCTTTAGGTTGTTTTTGCGGCTCGATGGCCCAGAAGTACGCCGCTAAAGAACCCTCCTGCTCCACCAGTTTTTGCGCCTGTCTGGCATTGTTAATCGTAGCCTCGATCTTCCCGCGATGACGCACTATGCCCTCATCCTTGAGTAGTCGATCGATATCTTTTTGCTTAAACCCGGCAACTTTATTGAAGTCAAAATGATGAAACGCAGCGCGAAAATTCTCCCGCTTTGCGAGTATGGTTCTCCAGCTCAAGCCCGATTGAAAACCTTCAAGCGATAGTTTTTCAAACAGACGAAAGTCGTCCTCTACAGGAAATCCCCACTCGGTATCGTGATAGTGAAAAAATTCTGGAGCAGCTTCACACCAACGACAACGTGGTTTTCCGTCTGGTCCTTTTACCGTTTCGCTCATAGCATTACCCTTACCCTAATATGGTCTGTAGACGTTCGTCGACTCGCGTCGGACCAATTTCGAGTATCTCGCTGCTCACTACGCTTTCCGTTACGAAGGGATCCTGGCTTATACGTTCTTCAAGTTTTTCACGCGTTATATTGTGAGCGATAATGGCACCACCTTGGTTCGGTTGCAAACTGCCTACCACCAGAAAGACTCCATCGTTGAACCCCTGTGCAATCCATTGATTATGCCCCTCCATTAACTCTCCCGCACGGGCTTTATTGCCGGAAAACCTAAGCAGTACTACGAACATTTTTGTTCCCTCCATTATTGACTACTGTTGTTCAGTTTGTGTTTCCAACCATGCACACATGTCTTCTACTTCCTGCTGTATGAATTTTTCATCATGAAAAGAACTCGCCAGCACCGCCACGCCCTGACTACGCATGAGTAAGTGCATGGCCAATTGTTCTGCGTCTTTTTTTCGCCCGAGTAGTTCAAATTGACCGGTTAACCATCTTCTGAACAGTGTAAACAGTGTGTTCGCTCGAGATTTTGCAATATGATCCAGCTTTGCCAGTTCAGTACATAAGCTCCCGATCGGACAACCAAATTGTTTAATCTTGGTTTTGTTCATGATCAGAATATGGATAAAACTGCGTATGCGTTCTTTCGGCGTATCACCTTCTTCCTCCCAGCGATTGAGCATACTTTCGGTGTTTGCTATACGTCTCGATATCACTGCGTCAAGAATTTCATCTTTTGTTTTAAAATGATGATAGAAATTGCCGCGCGAGATTTGCACTGCGGCGGCAATATCGGCAAAAGAGGTATGCTCAAAACCATGCTGATAAAACAGCAGATCGGCGGTTTCGATTATACGCTGACGGGTACCACTATGATGCATGTCGAAATATTAGGACAACTGTCCTAATTCAGTCAAGCACTAAAGAGAGATCTGATACTACTCTCCCCTAATATTTGAGAAAAGTTGAATCTGACTCTACTCAAATTCACCCAAATTAACAGCCAGTGATGCATTTTCCCTGGGCGCTAAATGACATGGTTTTGCCACTTAGCGGTAAATAGACAGGCTTTTCGCTTGCCTTTATAAAAGTATCGGTGCGCGTGCCGGGAATGACTTTGCCGTTTTGAGTTGCTGCTTCATTGGCGTGAGAAGCGATAACGGCTGCTGGTTTAACCAGTTCATTGATGACATATGCGGCCTCTGTCGGTCCGGTGGTATAGGTGTCGCCTATATTCATAACGGCGAGTTTGGCTTTGTAGTGATCACCTACCACAACTTCTTGTTCAGCGGTGATGCCGGTATCGCCAGAAAGATAGACTACTAAGCCATTTGAAAACGTCAATACAAAGCCAGTCGGTGGTCCTGCGTGTGCAGTTAGCCCGGCGGCATTCATCATATTGCCAAGCTCCCCACCTATCATCTCAGGTGCAATACCATTCGAGTGTACTGCGGGTACCGTGGCTATCGTTACGCCGTTCAATTTTAATGAGGCACCAAAACGAACCAGTAGCGCGTCCTTCGGATTTCCACCTAAGGTTTTTAATTTACTCGCAAAGAACTTGGGCATTTCGCTACCACTGACAATCTTAGCTTGTTTTGCAACTGCTATTTTCGCTGTATTGGTGTCAGGCAAAACGTTTACCGAGGCCTGCGGTTGTACACAACTACCTTCGTTGGTCTTTGGTATGTGTACGGCGCCAACATGATCGCCGTGCATATGGCTGACCAGAAGCGCGTCGATCTTCCCAAGGCGTGGATCGTCAGCCCCAGCGACGGTCATACCTGCGTCGTACAGTATACGCGTACCGTCCGGATCTTCGAATATCATGGCACGGTCGCGTGCGCAAAATTCGCCGTCGTGGCTGCCTAGAGGGGTTATTTTTACGGCACTGTCAGCAGAGAATACAGATGCCGAAACAAGCAAACACATTAACCAAACAGTGGAAATAGTTATCGAACGAGAATTTATGTTCATTGGGGCGCTCACCTTATTGATTAGCAGTGTGAGCTTATTGTAGTTCGGAAACCGTTAGCTGGAAATAAAAAGAAAGGCTTTATGTTTTAGGGCTTAACGATCAGTGCTTGAATCAGACTTACGCGTGCTTCATCAAGATTTCGACGTAGATTATATGCTTTGTATGGAACATCATCGCCGACCAACATATACACGCCGAGTGCCGGAAGGGAATAATCGGGTTTTGGCTCTTCCATGTTCGCGAATGCTTGTTGGGCAAGGTCTGTCTTGTCGTACCACTCTTCTACAGAGAAACCTGTCGATTTTACCTGCTCTCTAAAATCATCGGGTAAAACGAGAAAACTCATGCTACTGTCTTGCGCCCATGGTACGGGAAAATAAATCGGCGAATTTACGTTTGCACAAACCTCGTAAAGTACGGCGCAAGCACCCGGTTTCATGACGCGATACATTTCCTTCAACCAGCTCGTTTTGTCGTCGATGTTCATACCCATTTGGATAGTCCAGGCGCCATCGAAACTATTGTCTTCAAATGGAAGCGCTAACGCACTCGCCGGTCGAAAACTGACTTTGTCCTGCATGCCCAACAATTCGGTAAGACGTGCAGCCGTAGTGGTATATTCCTCGCTCAAATCCACGCCGGTGGTTCGACAACCGGTTTCATGTGTCAGACGTCGTGTGGACCCGCCTATGCCGCAACCTATGTCGAGGATATGCATATCAGAGTGAAAACCCGACATAGCAATCAATTCTTTCGTCGCCGCACTACCACGAATATGAAACTCGTCTACGGGTTGTAAATCCTCAAGATCCAGATCTGTCAGATCGGCGCCGGCCTTTTCCAGTCCCTTGAGAATTCGATCATACAGATTTCCGGGAGAATAATAGTGTTGTACTTTTTCCATGCCAGAAGTGTAGACATGCAACCAGATATTTACCAGCGAAATTTGTGTATGTTTGCAGGCTCAAAGCCTGGCTTTTAGTAAAATCGCAATATGGGAATTTGACTGGCTCATGGATAGATGCCGGTTTGTGCTATACCGCTTCCAAAATTTGCAATTGGGATTGAATGCTGCCACATTGGTGCGCTTTCATGACTCATTTCCACGCCATGCAAAGGAGGCCCTATGGAGTATCGCAAACTCGGTCGCACTGACCTAAAAGTCAGCCTGATTGGTCTGGGCACTATGACCTGGGGACGACAAAATACACAGGAGCAAGGATTCGAACAAATGGACTATGCCTTGGAGCAAGGCATTAATTTTTTCGACACCGCCGAGATGTATGCTATTCCTCCCGCGCCGAATACTTATGGTACGACTGAAACCATTATTGGCAACTGGTTTGTCGCGCGGAAAAACCGCGACAAGGTAATACTCGCAAGCAAGATTACCGGTCCTGGACTAAGCTGGATACGTAACGGCGATGTGATCAACCGCAAGAATCTACAACTCGCGCTTGAGGACAGTCTCAAGCGTTTGCAAACCGATTACATCGATCTCTATCAATTACATTGGCCTAATCGCGGCTCATATCACTTTGGCAGAACCTGGAATTACGGCCCACGCTTTGACGTGGATGAGCAACGGGAAAATTTTCTGGAAGTACTGCAAACCTTGCAGGACATGCAAAACGCTGGAAAGATTCGCCACTTCGGTTTATCAAACGAAACCGCATGGGGAATGATGTCGTGGTTGCGCGTAGCCGAACAACACGGTCTTCCACGAGCGGTATCCATACAGAACGAATTCTCACTTTTATGTCGCCACTTCGAACCGGACTTGAGCGAGATATCCCTCAACGAAGATTGCGGCTTATTGGCCTGGTCGCCTTTGTGTCGCGGCATGATTAGCGGTAAATATCTCAATGGCGCCATGCCCGAAGGTTCGCGTTTTTCGATTGAGACACGCCCAGAACATCGTATCCATCCTCTGACCGACTCCGCTATTAGTGAATACATCGAAGTCGCCAGGCGTCACCAGTTAGATGTTACGCAAATGGCGATTGCCTTTGTCAACTCCAGACCGTTTGTGACATCAACACTGATTGGCGCGACCACAATGGAACAGCTTAAAAGCAATATCGAGGCGATTAGTCTCCGGTTATCTGACGAAGTCCAACGCGATATTGAGACCGTTCGACGTAAACACCCAATGCCTTTTTAAGAGACAAGACTATGTATACAACGATAGTTGAAGCAGAGGTATTAGCAAGTCATTTGGACAATCCCGAATGGGTAATCATTGATTGTCGCTACGATCTCGGTAATGTTGAGGCCGGACGCCAAGCATATAATGTTGATCACATACCCAATGCCCACTACGCCCACCTCGATGAAGATTTATCATCGCCGATAGGCCCGACCACCGGGCGACATCCACTACCCGATCCTGAATTACTGGCGACACGCTTTAGTGCGTGGGGTATTACTAACGATGTGCAAGTAATCGTGTATGACGGCGGTCCAGGTGCATTCGCCGCACGCTTATGGTGGTTGTTGAAATGGACGGGACACGACAAGGTTGCCTTGCTCAACGGCGGATATGCGGCCTGGCAAACGTCGGGATATCCTTGCAACGCTGAAACACCACAGACATCCTCGACCACATTCACGCTCAAGCTCAATCCGGATTTATTAGTCTACGCAGACCTGGTTGATCAAGTCAGACTGGATGAAAATTTTTGCATCGTCGATGCGCGTGCACCAGAACGCTTCCGCGGCGATATCGAACCCCTGGATAAGGTCGCCGGTCACATCACCGGCGCAAAAAATTCATCATGGGAAAACAATATAAACAACACTCGTCGTTTTAAATCAGAAAGCGAACTGCGACAACTTTTTTCACAGACTATCGGCGATGTCAGACCCGATCATGTGATACACAGTTGCGGCTCTGGTGTGACAGCATGCCACAACGTATTGGCCATGGAAATTGCCGGACTCGCTGGCTCAAAACTCTATGCGGGATCATGGAGTGAATGGATTACCGTACCGGGAAGAGCCATCTCAAAAGGGAACGATTAGTTAACAGTCTTCACGTCCCGCAAAACGTCATCGTCACCTCTTCATCGGCCGACGGTGGCTGCATATAGTCGTCCATTCCCGGCTGATAAACAAACGGCTGTTGTAATACCTCGTGCAAGGCGTGAAATGGTCCGAAGTCACCATGATCTTCTGCGGCGCGTATTACTGCCTCGACCTGGTGATTGCGTGGGATATAAACCGGGTTTACCGACTGCATCTGCTGTTGTCGTTGTTCATCACTTTGCGATTCACGTTTTAACCGGTCGCGCCAGTCACGCAACCATTGATCTATCGCCAGTGTATTCTTAAACAGGCTACGCAATAATTCATCATTATCATCGGCGTGCGAATTGAGTTTGGATAAATGGTAAAACACCAGCGTGAAATCTGCCTGGTTATCGGCCATGACATCAAACAATGTCTCCAGCAAAGCCTTGTCTGCCGCGTCATCGCCAACTGCACATATGCCGCACTTTGTCCGAACACCAGTCAGCCATGCCTGTTCATAAGCCGGTTCGTATTGCTTTAATATACTTGTCGCTTTCTGCACGCCGACATCAGTGTCGTCGTCAAACAAAGGCAATAGTGATTCGGCCAGACGTGTCAGGTTCCACAAACCGATAGAGGGTTGTTGATTGTACGCATAACGCCCCAGCCTATCGATAGAACTAAACACCTTGGCATGACCGTAGGCGTCCATAAACGCGCAAGGTCCGTAGTCGATGGTTTCACCGGCAACCGACATATTATCGGTATTCATCACACCATGAATAAATCCAACCTGCATCCACTGTGCAATGAGTTTGGCTTGACGCATCACTGCGGCTTCAAAAAATGCAAGATACGGATTCTCGTGTGCTTCCAACTCAGGATAGTTTCGTTCGATCACATAATCGGCGAGTTTTTGTATTGCCTCGATATCTTGTTGCATGGCGAAATACTGAAAACTGCCGACGCGTATAAAACTCGACGCAATTCGTGTAATGACCGCGCCGGGTAAATACTCCTCACGCACCACTTTTTCACCTGTGCTTACCGCCGCCATTGCGCGCGTGGTAGGAATACTCAATTTGTACATCGCCTCGCTCAGCAAATATTCCCGCAAAACAGGACCGAGTGCAGCGCGCCCATCACCGTTACGCGAATAAGGTGTACGCCCGGAGCCTTTTAATTGCACATCGACAAATCCGCCTTTCTTCAGCTCCAGTTCGCCAAGATACATGGCACGGCCGTCGCCGAGTTGTGGATTGAAATGACCGAATTGATGACCCGCATAAACCATGGCCAATGGCGTACAACTTTCAGGCAATTGATTACCGGAAAATATCGCTGCCAGTTTTTGATCATCCAGGTCTTCAAAACTATCGACAAACTCTTTGGCGAAGCTGTGATTAAATTTGATCAGACCGGGGCTGGCTACCGGTTCCGGCGGCATTTGATGATAAAAACCCTCACCGAGCGCAAGGTAGCGATTATGAAAGACCATATTGAAAAACAACTATTGAAACGAAACAGGTCTTATTTTACCGGGAAAGCTGGCACAGTGAACACATAAAAATAAATTTGCTCACCGCGCCATATGTATTAGTCGTGAACCTCAACCCGCACGAGTTCGTATTCCAGCGTTGGATCTGATCGACCGCCAAAGAAAGGCGGTGGCGCCACATCGAAACGCGCATTGATGACATAGATTGCATCACCAAAACCTGCGGCGGTTGTGGGTATACGAAAATCTGCGTGGGTGATAACTTGCGTCGCGTCGGGCAATTCGCCTTTACCTGTTAACGGAATGCGATACAAAAACAGCGCGAATGAATCGGTAAAATACACCGCATATGGACGCAAAAAATGTAAATTGGTAACGATTACACGCCACGCAATAACATCAAAGCAAGGTTTGATGTCGCCTGCGCCTGAGCCTGCATTGCGGTTCCTGCGCGTGACACAATCATTTGTCGAGTCAGTTCAGCTGTTTCGGCGGCATAGTCCGCGTCGACAATGCGTGAACGTGAAGAAGAAAGGTTTTCAGTCAGGGTTTCACTACTGCGTATCGCAGACTCCACGCGGTTCATTTGCGCTCCAAGGCGGGCGCGTTGGAACGCCACTACATCGATTGCGCCGTCTAGTTTGCTAATCGCCAATGAAGGATCGGTCACCAAATCGATATCAGAAACATTCAGCGCTTCTGCCGTGGCCGAACCTAATCCTATCAACAAGGTTTCTCCCGCGTTTGCGCCTAATTGAAACATAACAGAGGTAACAAATCCGGTAGAAATTTCTCGCGCGGGGCTAAACGGGAATTTCACATTGAAGCCAGTCGGATTCAAATCCAACTCATCCACGTCGGGTACGACACCGGAGTTTGTGGTGTCGCGATACGACATGCCTTCAGCATCGGCCCCGCCAATTGCACCCGTGTCATCATTGCTTAACATCGCTTCCGTAACGGCACCGGAACCTATCGTATTGGCTTCGGCATCATCTATAACGTCATCTAAGGACAAGTATGCCGTTCCCGCAGCGGTGTTTATTGCCGTCAATAGATTTCCCGACGACTTGTACAGATCAAACACTTGACCGATGCCGGAAGCCGTTGGAGAACCATCGGTATAACCACCTGCCAGTTCGTGTATGTAGCGTACGGTTAAATATGCCGCAGCATATTCCTCGCTCGAACTACCCCATGCCGTTTTTAAATCGACTAATCCATATGTCGCAGCCACCCCGCCATGACCTGACACACGTTCATCGGCACCGTGTATAAATTCCGCCGTACCCTCCAGGAACCATTCAGGGAGTCCGGTCGAGTCCACATAATTTGCAGTAACGGCATGCACCATTTCGTGCGCAATAATGCGATCGTAGGCCAGACCACCGGCAGTCGTGCCACCATCACCGGGAAATTCCACATCGGTAAAATCCGCCATATCAATCTGCATCGTCAGCGTGGTCGCGTTTGCAACCGCGGGATAACCAACCTGCGCGAGGATATTCCCAACACCATCGGTAAAACTGTCGAGGTCTATCGTTAATGTCGCCCCACCCGGTGTTTGCATACCGAAATAGGTCGCAATCATATCTTCTGATTCATTCAACCATGCACTAGCCAAACCTTGTACGGTTTTTTCTTTGTCGGTACTACCACCGGCGGAATAGCGCGATCCATCATCAAGAATCTTGACGCCGTTGTAATTGGCGTCTTTGGCCATGCGTGTCATTTCCGCCGAAAGCTGGTTGATTTCTTGTTGCAGCGAACGCCTTTCTGAAACGCCAATGACTGCGGTATTCGCCGCCTGCACAGCCAATTCACGCATGCGTTGCAACATATTGGAGACTTCCTGCAAACCACCCTCGGCGGTTTGCAACATGGCAACCGCGTCCGAGGCATTGCGTCGACCGACGTTATACCCGCGTATTTGTGCGGTAAAGCGTTCGGATATCGCCAAGCCTGCCGCATCGTCCTTGGCGCTGTTCACCCGTTGCCCGGAAGATAATCGTTGGAGCGTAGTCGCTAGGCCGCTGGCGCTACGATTGTAGGCACGGTTAGTGTTCAGCGCGGCTATATTAGTGTAAATCTTCACTATTTCTCCAAAGCTCAATAACAGGGGAAATCCCCGGATTGAGGTATATGGAAAATAACGACACGTCAATATTTTGACTTTAATTTTTTTGATCAATTTTCTTTTTTATATGGCTGTTAAATATAGCTTTTGTCAGGATTCTCTATTGTAGACCTCCGGTTCTGCTACTTCCCCTCCCTGGCTCGGTTCAACAACCCAGACCACCCGTCGGTGTGTCGCAACACACAGCGTTTTGTGTGTAATCACACACTTCGGCACCTGCCCTCACCCATATCTTATTGTTTTTACTAGATTTAGCAGTTGGCTCATTGCCTGCAACACGCCTATTTACAACAGCAATCAGAGAAACTGAACGTGCGTGGTTTTATTTTGTTAATCGGTCTGTGTACGACGGCGGGATGCGTCAACGTCAAAGCGTGGGAAAGAGCATATCTGGCAGACCCGATCATGATGGAAACCGACGCACGGGAGCACCGCGCTTTCGACATGCATATGCATCGAGCCTTGGCACAGGGTCTGATCGGCGGCAGTGTCGCCGGTGGTGGCTGCGGTTGCGAGCAATAACCAATAATCGAAATTGAAAAGGTAGACCGAAATGAAAAAGCGTCAGCAAAAAACTGTTTTGCTTCTGTCCATGCTTGCCGCACTAAGTGGCGGCTGCTTTCATGCGCAAGACGATGAACACGTCATGGCGAAAGCCAAATACCATGTTTACGCTGTAGACCACAGTGGCTACATCAATATTTATGGCGACGATGGCGAAGTCTATGTAGGACACCTAGCATCTATACAACCGAAGAATGCTAACAACGAAGCTCTCGGCCTGGGCGAAGTACATTTCAACAAAGGCAAGGCCTTTGTCATCGTGCAATCGAATATGACCGACAGTAGCGGCACCGTCGTTGGTGGCGGCGTTATCGTCGTTGACGTTGCAACGCAAAAAGTGGAACACACTATTCCATTTGCATCGAATGAAACAGCAAACATCACACGCCTGGTCCACTCCTACCCGGATCCTAATGGAAACTATCTATGGATTAATAATGATGGACCGTCCGGCAATGCGGATGCAGATTCAGTATTCCGTTTTAACTGGAATCTGGATGACGCCGATGACACTGACGGCGACAAATACCTCGACGTCACCGAGATTGCAACAGGTAACGGACACAAGAAAGGCGCCTTCGCCTTTAACGACAGCAACATCGCAAACAGCGTCACCGTACCGTTGATGTTTGCTTCACATAATCTCAGCGATCAGTCAGTTTCTTTGATCAACAATGATCCGGAAAGCCAGGATTTTCTGAACGTCACAACGATAGACTTTGGACCCTATGTCAATGGCGATACCAGTTTGAGTAATACGCCGCACGGCCTTGAGTATTCACCGCTAAGCGGCAAATTTTATATCGGTATTACACCTGGCCAGGACATGGGAGTCGCGGTTATTGACGCCAATAATCTGCCCGCGGATATGGCAGCCGTGCGCGCGGGCAGTATTATGGCTGGTAGCGATGTTAGCGCCAATCAGGTACCGGCAGGTGGTTACATCCACACCTCTATGGATCACAAGTTCCTGTACATGGTCGGTAAGAAAGATGGAAAAGGCTATCTATCTGTCATCGACGCCACCAATGATACTGTTGTTGATGTCATCGACTATGGCAATGTCTCTGCCAGCAGCTTTGTTTTCGCCCACGGCGAAATGGATCACGGAGACACGACTATGCACATTAATAAGGTGTATGTCGGCGCATCTGTTGTAACAACTAACGGCGCTGTCGATACTACCTGGGCACAAAATGTTATCAAGGTAATTGAGATTGATCCGGCGACGGGTGGGCAAAAGGCCGGCACCGAAGTCAAATCGATCACTACCGATATCGGGAATGGTACGGCTCATCGCAACGGTAAGGGCACTCCTGATGGAATGCATGTTTATATGCCTAACGGCGGCGGAAATTGCGAAGACCACGCGACGATGGACGCAGACTGTTCGACAATTTCCGTTATCGAAACCATGGGTGACAAGGTAATTACCAAGATCAAGACGCAAGGGCATATGCCGGGTTCTATGGGTATCGTCGATGTCTCTGATCTTACGCTGATGTTTACCGTGGGCGACCACGATCAAACAGCTCACACGCATTGATCGGATGGGAGCGCTGGCAACAGCGCTCCCCCTCTTCTATGCCTATACTCGCCCGACTATTTTCGCTGACATTTGCGATTGTAAGCGGTTTTGCGCTGTCGCCAGCAAAAGCAGAAAACGAAATCGATGTCTTCGTCGCACACTATCAGGACAATACCGGGCTAAGCGTCTTCTCTCCCGTGATCAGTTGGCTGCATGAGCTATCTGATGCATTTTCGGTTAATGGTCGTTTTAACTACGAAACGTTTAACAAAACTGCGTCAAATAATGGCTCAGCCATGGACGCAATTTCCGGCGCAACAACAGTTGTTGGTGGTAGTGGCAGCGGCTTTAGCGAGACACGCATTGAACCCTCCGCTGGTATTGCATATAAACGAGGCAGCTGGAACACCAACGTAAATACCTCAATGAGCAATGAATCGCATTTTCAGTCGCGAAGTATTGCTGCTGGCATCGAACGAGAAACATTTCAACGCAACCTGACGCTTTCCATAAACTATGCCTATACCGCGGACCAGGTCGAAGTAAACAGCGCCTCACAGGGCGTGAGTACCCAACAAAAACAAACCCAGTCAATTTTGCTGGGCGCAACACAATTGCTAGGCCCGAAAGATTTGCTGTCAGTTGGTTTTGGATATGCAAACATTAGCGGATACCAGAGTGGTCCGTTGCGGAAGATTTCGATTGATGAAAATTTAAGTGGCAGTATTGTTTCCTATATTTATGATGAGTCCCACCCAACGCTGCGCAACCGTGCACTTCTCTACCTGCAATACAAGTCCTACTTTCAGACACGTACCGCTTTAGTGGTAAATACTTCTGTCTACCGTGATGACTGGGGGATTAATGCATTCGCGATAGAAAGTCGGCTCGCGCAATACATTATCGATACCTGGCGTATTGCCTGGCGCTATCGCTTTTACTATCAGGATGCCGCCGATTTTTATCGCCCGCTCTATACCCAGGAACAAGATTTAATGACAGCCGATGCGCGATTGCGTCGCTTCAATACCCACTTGACCGGAATTTCAGCAACCTGGTCTCCTGCCAAATTCAATAACGACTGGTCTATTCGCGCCAGCCTGGATTACTATTTGGAAAATGATGGTTTCACCAACGCTATAATTCTTTCTTTACATACTGGTATCAGGTTTTAAACGCCAAAGTAGCCCAATATTTAAACAATCTGTTACATTCTCTATATTACTTTTTCCTAAGGCATGGCCGATAAAATACTGTCTAGCCGATCACAGTTGTCAATTTATGTCTGCCTTGGAATACGACAATACGCCTATCCCACTTGCCGATTCCCGCAAAAATATTCTATTTTTCGAAACAGACAAACTCACCCGTAAACTAGCGGAAAAAATGTTAGAAGAATTCGGCTATAGCATAGATTCGATATCTGACCCGGATTCTCCAATACTTAGCAACATCCACCATCATGCCGTCATCATTGGCAGTATCCCTCACGGGGTGACCTGTAGCGCTCTTGTTCAACGAATTCGAGGAAAATACGCCAGTTGGCAATTGCCGATACTGGTTCTATCTGAAGACCAAACAACCAAAGAAGTCAGTAACTGCCTGGAGGCTGGCGCTACGGATTTTCTGTTAAAACCCATAAAGTGGCCACTATTGCAAACGCGCCTGGCCATGGCCTTTAAGTCGACCGATTTCTACGCTGAACTTCACACCAAAGAAGTGCGTCTGAGAAAGGCACAATCCATGGCCAGAATTGGCTATTGGCGCATGAAAGACGACCCGAGCAATGTGTCATTCTCCGAAGAGTTTTGCAATATTCTCGATATCCCGAAAAACTCGATTTCAACCTATCAGGATCTCTTCGGCATTGTTCATCCTGATGATCAGGAACGCTTTATGGCCGAAATTCAAATGGCTTTTATAAAGCGCAAGTCATTTAGTTTTTCTCATCGCATACGCATGCCTAACGGACAGGAGTTCTTTGTTTCTCAGATTGGTGAATTCTCCGAAGCGTCAGAAGGCGGCGGCGAGGAAACCCAAGAGTTTTTCGTTACCATGCGCGACGAAACAGAAATGAAATTTACGCGCGAAAAGCTCTATCGAGAAAAGTATTTCGATACGGTAACCGGACTGCCAAATCGCACCAGCTTTCTGGAAAATGTTGAAGAGGCGATAGCGTCGTCCATCAGCAAGGAAGTCATGTTGACATGCTTCTTTATGGGGCTGGATGGTTTCAAATCCGTCAATGATGCCCTCGGGCCGGAGGGGAGTGACAAATTACTCAAAATCGTTGGTCAACGTGTCAGCACGACCAGTGACAAGGTTGTTTCCATGTCCCGCTATGGAAACGATATATTTTCTTTCATCAGCGACAGCTTTTGCACGGTACTTGAAGCAGAGGAATATGCAGCCAGCTTGTTGGCACTGGTGAACGAAACGGTCGAACTGGACAATCACACGTTAAACATAAAAGCGAGTATTGGCATCTCCTTTTTCCCTATGGATGGACATGATGCCAACAGCCTGATCGCCGCAGCCGATACTGCCATGCATGCGGTCAAGGAACTTGGTGGAAACGACTTTCTTATTCATACCGGAAAAATGCTGCAGAATGCCAAAAAGAAATTGAAAATCGAGTCAGAACTTAAACTGGCGATTGAAAATGGCGAGCTCGAATTATACTACCAACCTCAAGTCCATATACTTACCCACACCATTTCCGGGATGGAAGCCTTAATTCGTTGGAATCATCCACAACGCGGCATGATACCGCCATTTGAGTTTATTGACATTGCGGAACAAAGCGGGCTGATTATTCCCATGGGCGATTGGATAGTCGAAACTGCGTGTTACCAGGCGAAGAAGTTTGAGGAATATGGACTGAGCAATTTTCGCGTTGGCATAAACTTGTCAGCGAAACAATTTAACGAACCTGGATTCTACAAGAAGATTGAATACCTCGTTTCCCGTTCCGGCATCCGAGCCGAAAATATCGAATTTGAAGTCACCGAAAGCTCTGCGATGTCAGACGTCGAAAGAGCAATCAATATTTTACATGCGATCAGAGAAATGGGGGCACATACATCAATGGATGATTTTGGCACCGGTTTTTCTTCTCTCGCAAGTTTGCAATTATTACCATTAGACACGTTAAAAATTGACCGCGCTTTCGTCAAGGACATCGGTTTTCGCAACAATGCTGGCGCAATAGCGAAAGCTATTATCACCATGGCTAGAGGACTAGGCATGAATACTATCGCCGAAGGCGTGGAAACAGAAGCACAACTGGCTTTTATGCGTGAATATCAATGCGACATCATCCAGGGGTTTTATTACAGCAAACCCCTGGCGAAACTCGATTTCATCAAATACATCCAGAAATTTAACGGCCCGCTCGACTCAACCGACCTGCAAAAATCATAAATCAACATCACTACCGAAAAAATCTTGTTGTCGTGATCAAAACACACTATCTATCCAACACCCGATAATCTATAGTGTGCGCCCGCGTACATATTCGGAAAAGCGTAGGAGTGGTTTTGTTTGCAAAAAATGACTGACCCCGTTCCTTGTGGGCAGAACCACTTCTACCTTATACAAACATCAGTGCTCCATGCGAGTTTCCTGTTCTTTACGCATATCTGCCTTTTCTTCCATCATGGCCAGCCACGCCAGAAACGCGAGCAACACACCACAGGAAAGCGCGTTTACCACCGCCAGTTGCACATGTGCATAATCAAACACCCACGGTGATAAGACTAGACACACCGCCGTTAATTCTGTGCCCCATTCATCCAAGGGTTTTTGCGTAGATAGTCCCAGCACTGAAAACATGATGGCTACCGAACCCAATAACATGGCAGTGACACTCGCAGAAATTTCATTCAAAAAGCCAAGCGCAAAAGGCGATAGCACCAGCCAGCTTGCGATACCCAGTTCTAGAAAATCCTGCCAACCCGTTATCTTCCGGCCAAACATTTTCATGATGCACCTCCGTGCGAATTCACAACTGTGCTTACGCTAGTCCTTTTTACGGTGGCGTTCAGTGACTAAGTTACTTTTACAATGGATCCGCTTTACGCGCTCTTTAAACGCGATTGACGCACCATCCATACAGCAAGCAATGGCGCAAGCAAGCCAATCAGGCTGGCAACGATTAACAACCAACCGAGTTCACTATAATCTGCCGGTGTTTGTACCTCGCCGGTGGCACGATCGCGAATTTCACGGGACACGCTAAAAATCTGATTCAAATATTTTGTACCGAGATTGCTTAGGGATAGTGCAAGATTGGTAAACGAGGCCATAACCGCAAAAAAAGTTGCCTTGAGATGAGACGGAGCAGAATTCGCTATCCAGGCCAACATGGGAATCATTGCCACCTGCCCCAGCGGCGACTCTACCGCAGTGTTGATGACAGCGATAAAACGCGCATCGACAACACCGCCTGTCACCGAAGCCGTCCATTCGTGCAGTCCGTAATACATGGCAATATTTGGCAAGGCGAGCACGGTTGATATCAGTGTGAGGAACACCATGATATAGGCAATACTTCTTTCCGCCATAAAGCGTCGGAATATAAACATCCCTAATAAGGTAAGCGTGCTACTGATGAGCGAGAGTACGGAAAAAAACTGCTGATCGAATTTGAGGACGTCGATACTCCACCAACTGCCACCCGGCCCAATACTGGGCGTCGCGCGAAAGATAAAAATGATTATCGCCGTACCTAACAACACCCGTCGCGCGTCTTCGTCTAACACTTTCATCAGACGCCACATCAGGAAACTGACGATTGAAAACGATCCAAGAAAAATGACTTCCTGATTAAATTCAAAATCACTCAATCCCAGTGTCAGCGTAAACACGACAAACACCAGACTACCGCCGAGTATCCACCAATTAGGTTCCGGTTTTTCGCCTTGGGTATGTATTACTCCCCAGGCATCGATGTGATTCATGCCGTTATTACGCAGCGCACGGTATTGACGCAGCTTTAACCAGCCACCAAAGATGACGCCGCTAACAGAAATTACCGGTATCACCAGTGCCATCAGATATATGTCGATATAAGTCGCGATCTTTGTCGCCTCGTCCATAGACTCGACGCCGCCAAACATATACACATTAAGCAGTGAAACAAAAATGCCGCCACCGATAATCGCCACACGTCCCAATGTTTGCATCGTGGTATGCATAAGACGCTTGGTTGCCGCGTCGACAGGCGCGCCTTTATCATCCACATTGGGCACAGCCTCAACTGTCATAGCGTCTGCGACCACGTCCTGCACTACGAAGCCTACGGGTGCTAACAACTCCGAAATGACAAACCAGGCCTCGACCGACATCACCTCGGCCATCGCTGTTGGGTCGGCCAACAAGCCGATCATGATTAGCAGACTAGCGGCGATTAAACCTGCGCCGAGGTAAACAAGTATAAATTTGTAGCGCCAGATTAGATCGACGAGATGCCCTAGAGGCATTTTCAAGGCCCAGGGTATTCCGATCCAAAAACCCAGAGCCGCCAGAAATTCTGCAGACAGCCCCAGATAGTCTTTAACGAAAAAGGCGCCAACAATGCCGGTCAATCCCGAAACACCTGCGGCGAGATAAACCATCAACGGCGGCAGATAGGTCCAACGAAACTCACGACCCAGTTCCAGGATGGTACGGTCAAACCAGCGTGCGAAATTTGCAATCATATTTGTTTCCCGATATCGGCTCCGTCCAGCTTATGAGAGAATCATGCCGTTTACAAGCTACTGGATTTAAAACAGTTTTATCCCTGCCCTCACCCTTGATTACACCTATTCTCCCGCCAGTGCTTCGCCTTATCGATAAGAAACAGCATTACGGCCATTTATTTAACTATTATTGATAAAAACTAGCTTTATTGGCCTGTTTACAGGCCGTTAAATACACTATACTTCGCATAGCGACGACGCAAGACAATATACTTTTTTTCGACTATTATTTGATTTATTGGCAATTAACAGACCTTTTTATGGCTATTACCAATTTCTACTCCATGACAGACAAGGCTATCGCGCACATGCTCGGCCAGCGTTTTCGCGACCTGCGCCTGCGACGCAACATTACACAGCAGCAACTGGCAGAGACCACGGCGCTTTCACTGAATGTCATCAAGGCCCTGGAACAGGGAAAAGGCAAACTGACAACCGTGATTGCCGTTTTGCGCGAATTGCAGGCATTGGATGAATTGGAAAATCTACTCCCTGAAACTCAGATCAGCCCTTTGCAGTTGGCGCGTTTGCAAGGCAAACAACGCCAACGCGCGCGCGGCTCGCGCGGACAAACAACTGAAGGTGATGACTCATGGTAAACCGCGTCGAAACTGCTTTGATCAAACTGTGGGGGGAAACCGTCGGCGCAATTTCCTGGCTGGATGCTCGCGCCGTTGGTGTTTTTGAATTTGAGCCCCGTTTCCTGAATAAGGGATGGGATATCGCGCCCTTACAAATGCCTATCGAGCAGGCACGCGGTGGCGACAGAATTTTTTCTTTTCCAGCCTTAAACCATGACACTTTTCTCGGCCTGCCAGGCCTGCTTGCGGATACGCTGCCGGACAAATTCGGCAACAACATCATTGACGCCTGGCTGGCGCGACAGGGCCGGGATATTGCCAGCTTTAGCCCCGTAGAGCGATTGTGCTACACCGGTAAACGCGGCATGGGCGCGCTGGAATTTGAACCAGCGAATATGGATCGTTTTGACCAGTCAGTGCCCGTTGAAATCTCGGCCCTGGTATCACTTGCGCAGAAAGTAATGGAAGAACGTCTGCATTTAGAAACCAACATAGGTAAAGCCGAGTCTCCCAGCAGTGACGCTATCCTGGACATATTGCGCGTAGGAACCTCAGCCGGTGGCGCGCGCCCCAAAGCCGTTATCGCGATGAATGCCGCGGGCAATATTGTGTCAGGCCAGACACGAGCGCCTGAAGGATACGAACACTGGATACTCAAATTTGACGGCGTTACCGATCTTGAATTGGGTAAACCCATGGAGTTTGGTCGCATCGAATACGCCTACTACAAAATGGCCTGTGCGGCAGGGATCCATATGAGTGAATCTCGCCTGTTGGAAGAAGGTGGACGCGCTCATTTTCTGACTAAGCGCTTCGATCGTACGGGAGGTGAAAAAATCCATCTGCAATCATTGTGTGGTATCGCCCACTATGACTACAACCAGGCCGGGGCCTATAGCTATGAACAGGCGTTTATGATTATGCGTCGTTTGCGTCTCAGCAAAGCCGACGCCATCCAGCAATTCCGTCGTATGGTGTTTAATGTGGTGACACGCAACCAGGACGATCACACCAAGAATATCGCCTTTCTTATGAACCGGCAGGGAAAATGGTCGCTGTCCCCAGCGTTTGATATCACTTATTCACACAACCCGGCAGGCAAATGGACGCAACAACACCAGATGACAATTAATGGTAAACGTGACGCTTTTAAGATGGAAGATTTGATTACTGTCGGCGACGCGATTAGCCTGCCTAAACCCCGCGAGATCGTTGATGAAATCATCGACTGCGTATCCCGCTGGCCGGAATTTGCCTCGCAAGCAGGTATTAGCGATAGTGTGCAACAGCAAATTTCACAAAACCTACGTATTCAACTCGCGTGATCTTCGCTATGGGCCAAAATGTTTTTGACTTTCTGTAACAGCGTTTTCGAGTTAAAAGGCTTTTCCAGACGATCGCAATACCACTCATTTTCCGCATCTTCCTTGCCTGATACATCCGCATAACCACTCACGATTTGTATTTTCATTTGTGGATACCTTTGCTTGGCCTCGCTAGCCAGTTTGTACCCATTCATACCAGGCATAATGACATCACTAATCATCAAATCGAAACTTTGTTCTTGTAGTACTTCTAAAGCCTGTTGCCCATTCTTGGCACACACGACCTTATAACCCGAGGCGGTGAGTATTTGTTTTTGCAACTCACGCAAGGCATCTTCATCGTCAACCACCAATATCGAGGCATGCCCTGATAAATCATAACTAATCGCGGGTGCCGTCGATACGGAAACTGCATCTTCAATTTGCTGTCGTGGAAAATAAATCGTGATAACCGTACCTCTTCCAGGCGCGGAATCGACAAAGATATTCCCCTTCGAGCGTACGACAAAACCATAAACCTGGCTCATGCCAAGCCCGGTCCCCTTGTCACCTTTAGTGGAGAAGAAAGGTTCGAATATATGCTGCAAGGTATGGCTATCCATGCCCTCACCCGTATCACGTATTGTCAACACAACGTATTCACCAGCGTCTATCCCCACGCTAGCGGCTTCTTCATCGAGCACTTCTAAGTTACGTGTCGACAGGGTTAGCACTCCGGACTCGACGATGGCGTGCATGGAATTAATACACATATTCAGAATGGCATCTTCCAATTCATCCCTATCCAATTGAACCAGCCAGATATCTTTTTCAAGATCCAGTTGGAGTTGTATGCGCGCCGTCAGCGTTTTTTCCAGCAGATGTCTCTCGCTAGTCACAATATCATTGATGGATTCAATCGTAGGGTTTGAAGTCTCCTTGCGTGAAAACGTCAGCAACTTGGAGGTTAATTTTCGCGCACGCTCCGAGGCATTGAGAATCTCGTTGATATACATTTCGTATTTATCACCCGACCCCTTCAATACCACCCGTAAGAGATCGGCAAAGCCCATGATCACGCCCAGCATATTGTTAAAATCGTGGGCAATTCCACCGGTCAGCTTACCCAATGCATCCATTTTCTGACTGCGCCTCAACTGCTCGTCCCGACGCACCTGTTCGGTTATATCCTGTATCGTTCCGATCGTCTCAATCGGCACTCCATCGCGGTAAAAATTTTCTCCATGTACATGGATTACTTTTATCACACCGTCTTCCGTAATAATCCTGTGCACAAAATCAAACGGTTTTTGTAGCTCCAGGGACGCGCGAAACAATGCTCTGGCTTTAGCAACCTCCTCTTCCGGCATTACCCGCTCAATAGCCTCTACAGATGGCTCAATCTCGTCCTGCTTATAACCAAAAATACTGTATGCCTCTTCTGACCAGCTCATCTTCCTGCTGACATTATCCAATGTCCAGTCGCCCACCTTGGCGATACGTTGCGCATTATTTAACTGCCGGGTACGCAGCATTAAATCATACTCGCGTGCTTCGATAGTCTGAACCATATCGTTCAATGCCTTGCCCAGCAGAGACACCTCATCGTCGGCGCGACTCACGGGAAATACGGGATAGTTTTGCTGATTTTTACTGACTGTTTCGACTAAAGAACGCAAAGGACGCGAAATTAACCGGTTTAACCAAAAAATACCAAACGATATCGCCAACACGGCAGTAACCAAAAACGACATCACCAAATAGAAACGCGTTTGATTCAATGCGCTGACCAGATTGGTTCTTGGTAAGCTGACAACCAGAAAACTATCGCCGTTTTCCAGCGTCCAGCGAAATCCCTGTATATAGTATTTCTCACCGATATACGGCAGGACATTTTCTATTGCCCGCAACGAAAAAGACGGCGCTGTACGTTCAAACTGTTCAGATATTGGCAAGTCACCCCTGCCGTTTAGCGTCGTGCCATCAGGTAACACCGCCGACACCAACGCACTGGTGTCATCAAAAATGCTAGCGAAAAATCGTTCATCATACAGTTTCGAAACGCGTAAATAGCCGACAATTTCCTCACTACGATTGGGGCCGGCACGAATCACCAATTTGTCGTATCTGGCAACAATTCCCAGTTCATGCGCAAAAAATTCCAAGCCATGGCGATAATTCTCAGCCAGGTGAAAACCAAGAGGTTTGCGCTCAGTCAGGACAAGTTGCTTTGGCAACTCCCCTTGAACCCATTCGTCTCCGACACCCTGTTTTATAAAATAAACTGGACGGCCCTGATCATAGGACGAAATCCCCGACATCCGCCCTCTACTGCCATCAATCGCAAAAGCAATAATATCTCCGGCGTCATCATAGAATATTGCCTGGTCTGTTTCCGTTAAAATAATCTGATCTAACAGAAAACCAGCCACGCGCTTCTTTTCATTATCGAATATCAACGGTTCGTAGTTTTGCTTATCCTGATAACGTTTAATCAGATTCCCCAAAGCGATTATTTTCGTATCGATAGAAATGTTTTCACTTTGGGAAAAAATATCACTTTCGATATGGGATAGTCGCCGTTGAAAACTACTAATAATATAGGCGAGCTCATCTTCAGCATTCTTGTCATATAAATCAGTCACTGTTCTGTCGATCACCGCTCCCACCACCAGGAGCGTAATCAGGATCAGTGCGAAGGTATATACAATTAGTTTATTGCGGATTTTCATATGAATTGATTTTTAACACAGAATCCCTGTCAATTTACCACTTAATTTTCGATGTAATAGACAAAACCTACTAAAACTCTCAGAACTTAGAGTATCACTATTTACGCAACGTGTTATATAGTTTAATTCGGTCTACAATTACAATGTTTACTGGCGTTGCGATGACATTAGAAATGAGCTCGAAAATATTTCTCTATCTTATTTTGCTTGCCCTACTGCCTGTTTCATTTGCGGCATCGGCAACTACGCAAGCTTCATTTACGCTTGGTTTCCCAGAAGACAATATGTCAAACGATTGGCGCGCTGCACAAATGAAGGAGATACTGGAAGAGCTTAAAAAACATCCTCAAATAGAGTTCTTTATGGCGGACGCGGGTGGCAGCATTGCCAAAAACATTCTCGACATGGAGGATATGGCGAGTAAAGGCGTCAATGTAATGTTTCTAGGTCCAAAGAATCCCAAGGCAGTGGAGCCGGTAATTTCACGACTACGTGAACAAGGCGTACGCATTATTTTGTTAACAAGAAAAATTGAAAGTGATAACTACGATGTTTACATCAGCCCGGACGATTTTGATATCGCCAGTCGCGCGGCGCACTATCTCGGTGAGCGATTGAAAGGAAAGGGACGAATACTCATGTTGGAAGGCGTTCGCACAACCACGACAGCGGCCAATCGAAAGCAGGGATTTCTTGCGGGATTGAAATCCTATCCAAACATCAAGCTCATATCCGAAACCGGCAATTATTCACGCGCAGAAGCGGCGGCCGTTGTCGAGAACTTACTCGCGAAAGGAGAGAAATTTGATGCCATATATGCGCATAACGATGCCATGGCATCCGGCGCCAGAATCGTGCTGAAACAAAATAATATTTCTCCCGCATCCATCCCAACCATCAGTATTGATTTCATTCCTGAAACCAAACAGGCAATTCTCAATGGCGAACAGTCCGCCAGTTTTACATATCCCACTTGCGGAAAAATCGGTATACAGGCGGCAATTGACCTCGTACAGGGAAAGAAAGTACCGAAGTACATAAAAGTGCCTTCCCAGTTGATTACGCGTGAAAACGTAGAATCCGTTGCCACGGTATACTAGCGGAAAAATGGAAAAGCATAGACTTACACAAAAAAGGTACCGACTTTTCTACGCATTACTCATCTCATTTTTTTGCAGCAGCACTGTACTTGCTACTCAAAGTGGTTTCGCCTATCACGGTTATTTTCGCAGTAGCATGGGTATTTCTCAGGATGCAAAATCACAGTCGAAATTTCAGCTGCCAGGGGCACGGGCAAAATACCGACTGGGAAACGAACCAGACACCAATATGGAACTTCAACTGGATTATGTGTATGCACTGAGTCAATCTGAAAAAAATGGCGCAAACATCAAAAGCGTCATTATGCTCGATGGCTATGCTACCCAAGGCGAGAGCAATGGTTTTGCTCTGGGTCATCTGGCCCAGGCATATTTTAGCTTCAATCAATTCACCTCGAATGCAACGAGCTTGTGGATGGGGCGACGCTATTACCAACGTAAGTCCGTACACATCATGAATCACT
This sequence comes from Gammaproteobacteria bacterium, assembly GCA_029881255.1. Taxonomy (NCBI): domain Bacteria; kingdom Pseudomonadati; phylum Pseudomonadota; class Gammaproteobacteria; species Gammaproteobacteria bacterium. The sequence goes on from JAOUMY010000005.1 coordinate 191,402, forward strand.
TTTGGTTAAACCCTGGACAGAATTCTCACGCAGGCATAGGTGTCGAAAACTTCAAAACAGGCCCAGGCAAACTGGATATCGCTCTCTTCCGCAATGAAGACAACGTCGATGCTAATGCGTCAAATGTCGTTAACTCCACCGTAGCAGATTTTCGTTGGCACAGTCTCACACTTAGTGACCCGCTAAAGCTTACGCTATGGGCACAAGCAGCACTAAGAGGCGCAGTGCCTGTATTGAGCTATGAAAATAAAACGGGGTATGCCTTTGGATATTGGCTCGATTATAAAACGGACAAACTCAAAAACACTTTGATGACTCTGTTTCAACAGGGCGCCACCATTACGCAGTCCGGCACCAATCCTAGAGCGGTTCGCGAGGATCTAGGCTGGAATCTGGACTCAGCGAACATTGTCGAAGTGAATAATCAACTCACGCTGGAAGCTTCACCCTATTACGCTTTTCAGTTTTCATTATTGTATCGGCGCGATGATCGTGGCACAGCGGGCAATAATTTGTTGACCTGGTTTAGCAGCGGTATCCGACCATTGTTTTATCTTTCTCAACATCTGAATCTGGCCCTGGAGACCGGCCTTGACTACGTTAAAGACGAGGTCAATCAACGCAGTGGCGGCCTGGGAAAATTCACTGCAGCATTGCAGATCGCGGCAGATCGCGGTTTCAAGAGCCGGCCAGTATTACGAATGTTTGTCACACTGGCGCAGTGGAGTGAAAGTTTTCGCGGTCTGGTAGGAAACATTCCGGGCAATTCCGCATACGCAAACAGCACACGCGGTTGGACTGTGGGTAGCCAGGTCGAATCATGGTGGTAATCGCCTGCTCAACTCAATTTGTCGAGCGACACCATCTCATTTCACTAGGCGTTTAGTCGCTATTTTGCAACTCCCGCAAGAAATCCAGAACGGCTTGTTTTACTTTCTCCGTATTATTTGGCGCAAGTATATCACCCGCCAACACATGGGATTTTCCACTACCCGCTGATGGCATTTGAATCACTTTTTTATACCCTTCTCCCTTCCCCAGGGCGTATCTTTCTATCTTTGATACATTCAACACCCCATCACTGGGTGAATAGAGTAATAACAAGGGTTGCTTCACTTTATCAATAGCAGAGCGTCGCGCCAGTTTAATCAAACCCATCATGGACAACATCGCCACGCTGGGAAATTCGCAACTCCAGTAGCGTGCCTGCAACGCGTTCTGTGGTTCATATCGAAAGTGTTTGCCAACCAATAGATAGAGTATCAGTTTCCCCCATGGTAGTAACAACAGTTCCGAAGAGCGTTGGTAGAGCCCAAAATTGGGTGAGAGGAATATCAGACGGTGTATGCCCGAACCGTGATGCAAGGCCAACCAGTAGCCCAATGTTGCGCCGGTGGAATTAGCTACGATAATAATCTTTTTGCCCAGACACCGACCAATCACCAGGGCCTCTACACCGTCCTGCAATAAACGGTTGACTGACATTTCACGCATGGCTTCGGCATCTCGTCCGTGACCGGACAAACGCGCATAAAACAGATTGGCGCCGATAGATTCGGCAAGCTCATCACACAAAGGTGCGACTTCCTGACGCGTGGCAGAAAATCCATGCAAGTAAACTACGCAAAATTCCGTCTGCTGCTTCTGTTCAGGGTCGGCCCACACGATCTTTTTTTCGCATCCAGGGCGTAAATTCGCCACCAGAGCTTCGCTGTCATTGATGTAGCTCTCCACATCGTCGGGGATAGTGGGTGTGGATACATCGGTATCTATACGAATCCGTGGGCCTAAGGCAAACAGACACAACAACGCTATTGAGATTAGCAAGATGCTAGACATAACCATATACGACAACAGAAAGCGTCAACCATACCGCAAAGGTACACGCGCGCAAAGCCCACACACATAAAAAAACGAGGGCGAACCCTCGTTTTTTTATCAGACCGGATTTTCGATTAGCGGCGACCCATTCCCCGCGCACCCATCATCATTCTAACGCCGTTGCTGTTTACGCCCAGGTTATTGACACTCAGTGTTTGGTTTACGCTGTTAACACTGTTTACGTTATTGCCAAACATCCCCATCATGCCAACACTTCTTACTGCGTTTGCCGTGTTATTTGCGTTAACCGTATTATTAGCTAACGCGCCGGTGCCACCTCGCATGCCCATCATGCCCATCATGCCCGCAGAAGCCGACATGGATACTGACAGACCCAACACCGCTACCATCATAGCAACTGATTTAACGTTCATCATTCTCTCTCCCCAAGATTCTATTAACTGGTTTAATAATCAGACTGTGTTTTTATACAGCTCTTGTTAAATATTTAGAGGAGATACACACAAAGAAGTTCAAATTGATTGACAATTTAAAAGAAAAAAAGTAAACGCAAATAAGACTCAATTACACGCAAAAAAAAGCGGAGCCCTTTTCAGGGTTCCGCTTTTATCACAAAAGAAAAACAAAAGTTACGGAAAATTCTAGGCGGGTGTAATAGACGTAGTCGCTGAGCCCAATATCGATAAGCCCGTGATGTTGTAGTAACTCACTGTTGCTGCCGACGCCGTTGCAGGCATGCTAAGAATAACATCGTAACGCTCTCCCGGGCCAACCAGCAAGGTTGTAGTCATCATCGGCGCTACCAACGGCCGGCCATCCGAAGAGACGACTTCGAACAGTTGATTGCCAAGGTTTACCATTGCCGGCAGATATCCGGGGTTAACCAGACGTAACAACACACGCTCCCCGGCAGCGGCAGTCAGCACTGTCGCGGGGTCGGTCAACAGATTGGCTCCGTCTTTGCCATTGATCATGAAATAATTGGGGTGATATCTGGCAGTAAGCGAAGAGCTTTGCGTCTGACTATGCCAAGTGGTGTCCATGGTGTGAAGATGCCAGACATATTCTTTGCTAAACGTGGGCCCGCCAGTCCACACGGTATTGCGACTACCATCGGCTGGACGTACGATTATCGTACCCCACATCCCCATTTCCATGTGCAACACCGTATCGACATGACAGTGATACATATAGGTTCCGGCGAAACGCGGGGTGAAATTATAGGTAAAAGGTGAAGCCCGTGCGGCATCGTTTTGTATTGTTGGGGGCAACATGTTTGGTGGAATAGGCCCACCCATCATGGTGCCGACCACGTAAAACGAAGTGGAAGGCACGCCATCATTGGCGGTATCCACATCCAGTCCATGCAGGTGTATGGTGTGCGCCATCATAGTCGAGAGTGTCAAAGCCATCGGCGCGCCCTCAAGACACTCCACGACCGGTCCCGGCATCAGACGATCGCCATTAAACCCTGCGCCGCCACTGGCAAATGACCATGCCGGTACTACAGCACCATCAGACAAGGTGATACCGCCGGTCATCATATCGGATACAGTCAGCGTTGCCGCCGATGGCCCAATACTGCTAAACGCACTACCTAACTGCGCCGGATTTTGCGGAGCCACTGCTCCTGTTCCGGGCGCCGCAGGCGCTCCCGCCGGTGGCGCGGCAGGTGGCGTTGTTGGCGGTGTCGCACCTGGCGGCATACATCCACAACGCGGATCGAGGACTTGTTCCTGTCCGTTACGAGTATGGGGCATGGTTTCAGAGCAGGCACTAATTAAACCTGACAGTAATCCAAATCCACCAAGCAACTTGCGACGATCAGTATTCAACTCTTCTTGTTCGTTGATGTCCTGCATACAGACTCCTAGGCCGCATTCATAATGATTAAACCACCACCCGCATAAACGCCATTATTGGTGACGCCTGGCAGGTAGTGAGTATGCAAGGGATACAAACCTGGCTGATTGACATTTAGTATGGCTTCGACGGTTTCGCCGGGCTGTACCATTACCGTATCTTTGTCTCGTACAAGTGGTTCCGGTGCCGCGCCACGGGTAATCACACTGACATGATAGCCGTGGAAGTGCATCGGATAATAAATTAGGCCGGTATTGATCAGACGAAAGGCGACGTTCTCTCCCATCGCCATTTGAAGCTCAACCTTGGACACGTCTCGGATATAGACACGCCCGTTTACAAAAAAGAAATTGGGCTCGTAATTCTGGATATTATAACTGCCGCCTGTGGCGATTGCGGCGTTAAGACGGCTATCCACCTCGCCAAGTATCAAGGTGTGGTCGCGATTATAAGCGACGCCACCCTGGAGATTCATACTGCCATCGGCGGGCATGACTACCAATCCACCGGCCAGGCCCATCGCGCTACCAACATAACCATTCTGGCCGTCGCGAAAAACATAACTGCCCGGCGTCGTCGGTGCGGTAAAGGTATAGGTAATGTTTGCGCCCGGCGCGCATGGGGGCGCGTTGTCGATAAGGCCAGGGATGACCAGATTTATGTCTACCGCCAAAGCGTTAGTAACATTGATAACAACCGTATCGCCGGCCAGTACTCGCAGTACAGTAGACAGCGGCGGCCCAGGGTTGGTGATATCCACCCACTGCCACATAGGTATAGTCACCGGCGGATTGAGGCCCGATAACTGGTAATCAACAGGTGATGCGAGCAGATTGAACTCGGCGGTGGCGGCTTCGGCACGGCGAGAAAAACCGGCCGTCATACCCGCAAAACTGACGAAGGCCGCTGCCGAGACGCCTGCCTTTATAAACAGACGACGATCCATATTCTATGTTCCCCACGAAATGCTGGTGTTTTATGTTTATTGAGTAGAGTTTGGGGAGTTATTGTACGCAAGACAACAAGAGAAAACACTTAACTCTTACATGCGGGATAAGGCTTTTTCTGACTCTCCCAAGCCTGAGACATGCTAAAAATAGGCGCTTAACTGCAACTGAAAAATGCTATTGGTAGACATCGGTCCGGCAAAACTGGAATCTTTTGCGCCAAAAGGTGTGGTGATACTACCGCTGAGCGAAAAATCCTGCATCCAGTCATAGTGTAGTGAAAACAAACCCAAACCACTTTGGTCTTCAAGATTGGCAATGGTGCCGACAGATGCATTGACTAAGGGATGTAATTCCATGCGCACCGAGGTGGCAAACAGATGCTTACCGATGAGTGTTATGTCACCCTGCTCACGCGCACCTTTTTCATCATAAAGATATTCGACAAACCCATAGAAATTATGCTCGAACCACACCCAGGAGTAATCTATGTTTGTCACCAGCGCATTGTGTGTTCCGGTAGTAGCGTTTCGATTCATAACTACATCCAGGCGCCACATCGACTGCTTCACCGGTCGGGCAAAGCCAACGCCGACCACCTCCTCTTCCCGATGTCTGGCAACCAGGATATCCACATCGGTATCCACGAGTAAGGCGTGATATTTAATCGCGTAAGAAGAGCCGCTAATGTCCCAGCCGGTGTTATCAGCTTCACGGCGGGGAACAAACAAACCCTGTGCATCATCGCCATTATCAAACAACCATTCGCTGGATAACATGTCGGTGCCGTTCTTGTAATCCGTATCCAGCGCAACCGGTGAAAAGGGATTAAACATATCCATTACCTGGAACATCAGACCATGTCCCCAGCTCAGGGCCTGTCTGCCGAATTTTGCTGAAAGCCTTTCGCCGCGATAGTGGAGAAAAAGACGATCGAGCCGATGCAAAAATAACTGCTTGCCCTGATCACTGACTATCGCTGTTAAATCAAAAAAATTATCGTCAACGGGTTCACCGCCGGGAAAGTTTTGGTGGACAGAAAAGAAATATAAAAAATCATAATGAACGGCTGCACTGATGCTGGACCAGTCTTTTTGTGTCATCAAACGAATCGGCGCACTGATAATGGAATAGGTTTCTCCAGACAATGGCGAGTGCTCGGGGAAGGAGTAGTGCATGACGCGTGTTTTGATCGACGCCTTATTTTCCCATTGGGCGCTAGCCGACGTGATGCAGAAAAACAAAAGTACAAAAAGAAAGACTTGTCTCTTCATCGGCCATTCTGTGCCTGGTTCGAAGCCACTCGCCCATCGTGCAATTTAACCAGACGCCGCGCACGCTCCATGATCATGGGATCGTGGGTGGAAATGATAAACGTGGTACCGTGCTCCTTGTTCATTTGCAACATCAAATCAAGCAGATTACTGGCGGTTACGGAGTCCAGGTTTGCCGTCGGCTCATCCGCGAGCACGATACTTGGTTTTGAAACGATTGCCCGCGCTACCGCGACACGTTGTTGCTGCCCTCCGGAAAGCTCTGGTGGCTTTCGCGTTTCCAAACCTTCAAGGCCGACTTCCTTGAGAATAGCGTATGACCTTTCCTTACGCTCGTGTTTGTGTATGCCCTGCATTTGCATTACCATCTCGACGTTTTCCTGCGCCGTCAAAACCGGAATCAGATTATAGGCCTGAAAAACAAAACCGATTTTATGCAGGCGCATATTCGCGAGCTTTGCCTTTTGCAGCAGATCGACGCGCTCTCCGTCGACGGTGATTTCCCCACTGGTGGGCTTATCCAGGCCTCCGATAACATTAAGCAGGGTTGATTTGCCCGACCCGGAGGGCCCGGACATACACACAAAATCTCCACGCTCAATTTCGAGATCTATATCGCTCAGCGCATGTACTTCGATCTCTCCCTGTTTGAAGACCTTCTTTACATCTCTGCAAATAACAACCTTGTCCACGTTTACACCCTTGTCAATGCGTCCGCAGGGACGAGTTTAGAGGCGCGCCAGGCGGGATACAGCCCAGTCAACATACCGAGAATTATCACTGTGATATTGGCCACCAACAAATCTTTGAAGACAATGATGACCGGAATGATATTCGAAAGATTCATCAACTCCATAGAACTGGCAAAGGCCGAAACATCAATACCGTCACCAATAGCCAGTACCGTCAACCAGGACACCAAGTTTCCAAACACCAGGCCTACGAGTAACATTAATATGGCTTCAAGCCATACTTGCATCAGAATAAAACGCGGCTTCTGACCCAGCGCCTGAAACAGACCGAATTCGCGCGTGCGCTCGAAAACCGCCATCAGTAAGGTATTGACGATACCGAAGGCCATGGCGAGAAACACAATTAAATGCCAGATGACAGCCGAGGAATCGTAGACGCTGACCATCAATTCGAGTAGCGGCTCTACTTCCATCCAGGACTTGATGTCCAAACCTTCTGCCACGCTCTTATTATCTGCAAGCACCTGATCAACCGTATCGGTGTTGACTACGCGTATAACAATTTCCGATACGTCGTTTTCAAGTCCAAGCATTTTCGCCGCAGTATTGCGTCCCAGAAAAACAAAGCCCTTCTCTGACGCCACCAATGGCGCTTTAAAAATACCGACGACTCGCACACCACGGTCGGCAATTTCATTGTTTTTATCCTGAGACATTAACACCAGACGTTTACCCAGACCGGTTTCCAATTGCTCGGCCAGGGCTTTGCCGATCACGATACCCTTGTCATCGGGAGACTCAAGAAAGCGCCCTTCGACGATGCTATCCGCAATAAATGAAACCGCTGCTTCCCGCTGCGGATCTATACCGACAAGACTGACTCCACCTGTATCTCTCTCGCTAACAACGACGGCCGGGAGTCGAATACGATCACTCCATGACTCAATGCGACTATCCTTCGCGATATGATCCAACAGTTCACTATTTGGTAAAAAACTGTTGGCAATAACCGGATCATCGAGATAAAGCGGGTGATGAATCTGAATGTGTCCAACAAGATTATCCGCCGTGTCGTCGACCATTTGTATGATCATGCCGCGCATAAATGCCGCTGTGACGATCATTGCCCAAACGCCAAGCACGATCGCAAAGAGTATAAGTAGCGTACGGCGTCGGTTGCGCCAGAGATTGCGCCAGGCCAGTGCAAAAATCAGTTGCAGACTATCGGTCATATATGTCGCATCGCCTCCACCGGTTCTAGCTTCCGTATCTTCAAGGCCGGATAAAGTGCCGCTATCAAGGTGAACACCAGGATGACAAAAGGACCTAATAAAATAGATTCGGCGGACAGCTGTGGCGTTATGGTTGCCGGCATATTGTATTGCGCAGCCAGTTCCTCCATACCCGCAAAGGTCAGACCGTTGACATAAAAATAGAGATTAATGGCAATCCCAATGCTGGTACCGATGATGAGCGCAAACACGGTCAACAACATGGCCTCCATCATCACTAGTTTGCCGATATTCAGAGGTTTGAAACCCAGCGCCAGCATGATGCCAAATTCGCGTGTACGTTCGAGTACCGACATCAGGAAAGTATTCATAATACTAAAGGTGATAATGACGACCAGCACGATGTACATCACCCATCCCGAAGAATAATCCAGCTCGATACCTTCTTTTATACCCGGTTGAATTTCATCCCACGTCAATGCCACCAACTGCTGGTCTATCGGTGTAATAAGCTGTTGTAGTTGTTGACGTAGTGTCTCGGCATATTCCGCATCCTTGTGATAAATCACAATCGCGTGGGCGTGATCCTCCATGGAAAAGGTGTCCTGAAATGTCTTGATCGGCATTTGCACCATACTGCGATCAAGGTCGCGCGAACCCGATTCAAAAATTCCGACGATGGGGAGAATATTTGCAGCGATAGAGCCATCGCGCCCGCTGCCCATGATGGTGAGTTCGTCTCCGATTTTTACACGGAGATTTTTTGCCAGACTACGCCCTATCACCACTTCCATAGCATCGTCGGCACTCAGATAACTACCTTCCTTTACCAGGCCGGGAATGATAGAGACGGACGGTTCGAACTTTGTTTCGACACCAACAACCACCGTACCATAGGTTCGCTCTTCCGATGACACCAGGGCAAAACCATTTGCTCGTACAGAAACATCCTGTATTCCGGTATGTTTGCGTACGTTTTCTGCCAAGGCCTGAGCACCAGGAATACTGTTACGCATTTTGGCCTCATCCAGATAGCCTTCCTTTTGTACCTGCGCCAGCCCCTGATACACGCGCACTGAGCCCGAGATCATCAAATCGTACTGACCAAGCTGAAGACCAATACTGAACACCAGCAGAGTTGCACCAAAGCCAATTGCGCACATGGTGAGTATGGTGCGGCGACGATTACGCCAGATGTTGCGCCAGGCAAGTTTGAATATAGAACCCATCGGGCCGTCCTATCGTGGGTTACGTAAATTTGTAAGCGTAAAGGTGCGCTCGGGAATTCTTATTCCGTAACGCACATTTTTCATGCGTATCTCTGTCCATTCGTCAGGTTTATCCACTGACTGCATACGCTGAATCGATGGTACTGTCCTATTGGAAAAAGTCTTTAGCTCCCGGGTGGTCAAGGATTTGATCAGTTTGCCATCCTGATCGTAAAAGGCATGTTCGAGAATAACATCATCGTCACGAATCTTGACGACTTCCTTGCCCCATACTACTGGCGCATCGTCATGAGGCACGGACTCAATAATATAGAGATCCTTGCCTTCGTGTTTTTCTGTAGCCACCAAAGTATGTGTGTACTGGTTAATAATATTGTCGGCGCGAGATATATCGTTATTTGAAAAGTCTGAACCCATCCAGCTTTGATTGGACATACTCGACGGTATCTTAACAACGCGATTTATTTTGGGTGTGTAACTCCACATATTGTCATTGAGTAAAAGATTGCCCGCACCGGCGTCTTTTTTCGGCGCGGTGATTCTCACCAATGACTTGTCCAGACCCTGTGTCCAGCCCTTCATACTCATGGATCGCTCCCAACTGGGACGATGTATTACCATTTCCATTTCTGTGTAAGAAGTCTCGCCACGATACTTGTCAATCGCGTCTTTGATTATTTGTCTTGCGTCTTTTTGCGCAAAAGCAAAGGGGGTATAAACAAGAAATACACAGATGAAAAAAACACGGGCAAACGTCATGTTATCTCCCAGTTTTACAGGCCGACGACGGATGTGACTCCTTCGAGTATCTTACCGAAATCCGCATTCCATTCAAGATAAAAGCGGTAAACGTCTCGTTCATCGGTTTCGTCTTTTTCCCAGGGTAAAGCGGTATTAAAGACTGAACCGAAAAAGATACGCGAACCATGTTCAAACTTGTAAACAGGGATGTGCGCGCGCAGCTCAAAGCGTTTTGAATGCAAACCTTGAGTTCGACCCACTAGCAAATCGATGTAGGTTTCGGGATTGAATGCATTGCGGAATCCGCCGTAGAGGCGACTGTTAGCGTGTGCTTCCAACTGACTTTTACTGGTGCCATAGGCGAAAATAAAGCCGATATAATCCGACAAGCTACGATCAAGACGCATAACGGAGTGGTAGAACGGAAAGTACAGTTCCGCATTAACCTCGATAGTATTTCGCACCTGTCGTGACGCACCACCTTCTAAGTCCTGTTCAGCGGAACTCCCCAACTGCAACGAACCTATCGCGTGCAAGCCATATAATGCTAACCCTTCCCTGTGAGTAGGCGCTTCCCCATAGCGACGATAGAGGACAAAACCGGCACGAGGAAAACCCTTCTGGAAAATCGTATCAAGACTAACGTACTCGTAACCAACGTTGAAAGAGTAATAGTGACGATGGTAGTTTTTTTCAGGGTTGTCGAAGTCCACGTAAAGTGGTTCGATCAAATCCTCATACCCGGAAAAGTTGATGGCATCTCTCAACAACTCCAACCGATGGCGACTAAGATCAATTCTGTGGAGAAGATCCTGTCGTTCCTTGACATCAAGAATCGGATTATTAACCAGGGCGATATAGTGTTTCAGAGACTCGCCCACATCGCGGCCAAGTGAGCGCAGCGTAATCTTGAGCTCGGTGCGGTAATCATAGCAACGTGGATCGGTATAACAGGCGAGAACCACATCCACGGAACGGGTTTTTGAAATATTCAGACAGGCGCAACCATATTCCGCGTCCGGCGGTATGATCTCAGCATGCAGGGTATTGACTGAGATCAATACGGCAATCACAAGGAACAGATGCCGGTATCCCTTAAAACCCTTTATTTGTTGTCTCATATTCAATGACGAAACGTCTTGTCCAGTAAGCGATCGACCCAACCCCAAAACCATTCTAACACACGCCGATACCAGGCACGACGTATCCAGTCACGCAATAGAATTTCCTGACTGTCGTGCATATCCTGATCCAGCATCGCTTGCACCAGTCCAGAAAATTCGTCGCTTTCCACTTCCTGGTTAGCCTCCAGATTCCAACGAAAGTTCCAGCGATCAATATTGCTCGACCCGATAGATACCCAACTGTCACACAATATGACTTTCTGATGCAAAAATCGTGGCTGATATTCGAAGATTCTGACCCCGGACTTGAGTAGTCGCGTATAAAAACGGCGACCGGCATGACGTACCGCTGGGTGATCGGTATGTCTGCCAGGCAAGAGCAGTCGTACTTCGATGCCGTTTCGCGCTGCTATTTTCAAAGCCCGACGTATTTTTCGTGATGGTACAAAGTAGGCTGTGCTAATCCATATCTGCCGTTCTGCCTGTCGCACGCGTTTGAGCAGGCTACGCTTGATTTCATGATCACCCAGTGCATGAGTGCAGGTGGCACGCCCATTGTCGCCATTGGCATACTCACGCGGTTTCGTTAGCGCATCTTCGACGAATTCGCCATTGCCCGTGAAAGACCACACCGACGCGAACAGACTCACCCAGTCCTGCACGCATGGCCCCTTGACCTGGATCATGGTTTCTCGCCATTGTCGATGATGTCCGCTTGCGAACGCGTCGGTAATTCCCGCGCCGCCCAGAAACGCGGTTTGCTGATCGACTATCATCAATTTTCGATGGTCGCGAAACAGCGATCTGCGCAAATCGCCAAGCTTCACGGGATTGTAATATGTCATTTGAATGTGTTCATGTTGCAGACGCTGGCGATCGGCTTTATTCAGGCCACGACACCCGAAATCATCCAGCATTAATCTCACGCATATTCCGCGGTCGGCGGCGTCCACAAAGGCCTTTAGGAAACGGTCCGCGACCTTGCCTGACTCAAACAGATAGATCTCGAACAATAAGCTGCTACGCGCATTCTTAATTCCATCAAGCATTGCCGCATAAAATTGCTCTGCGTCAATGAGTAATTTGAAGCGATTTCCTTTACGCCAGGGAAATTGATAGTGACGAAGCGGGTGTTTTTTCATGCCGACAATCCAGGATTGTGACGCCTGTAACCCAGACATTGAATGAAACTATTCGATCAAAACAACAAAGATGCCGATGACCTTAGTCAAAGCAGACGCTAATTCTTACCCGGACGCGCGATAAAGAAAAATGTCGCCCCCAGTACAACGCAAAAAGCCGCTAAAGACGGCAAAACATAATCGGTAGCCGGCGTTTTCCACAAAAACCATGCCGCAACCACAGACAGTATGCCACACACCATATAATAGGCGCTGCGGTATATTCGTCGAATTTGTCTGCGCAATAGAATTTGTTGTCGCGCCTGATGCTGTTGCTGCTGATATTGTTCGCGAGACAAGCGCAAGTTGTCATAGAGTAGCGCAGGCATTTCCGGCAATTTCTCCAGCCAGAACGGCCATTTTTCGCGTATGGAATTTAATACCGCCTTAGGCCCTATCCGATCGCGCATCCAGTTTTCAAGAAATGGTTTGGCCGTACGCCACAGATCCAGATCCTCATTCAACTCGCGGCCAAGACCCTCAATATTGAGTAAGGTCTTTTGCAGTAAAACGAGTTGCGGTTGTACCTCCATATCGAATCGTCGCGCGGTTTGAAAAAGACGTAGCAACAACTGCCCAAAGGAAATGTCTTTTAGCGGCTTCTCGAATATGGGTTCGCACACCGTGCGTATAGCGGCCTCGAATTCGTCTTCACGTGTTTCCGGTGGCACCCAACCAGACTTGACATGCAACTCAGCGACACGTCGATAGTCGCGGTTAAAAAAGGCCAGAAAATTTTCCGCAAGATAGCGTTGATCATCAGGATTCAACGTCCCTACAATGCCGAAGTCGACAGCGATATACTGCCCCTTATCAGACACAAAAATATTGCCGGGATGCATATCTGCATGGAAAAAGTTGTGTTTGAATACCTGGGTAAAGAAAATTTCCACGCCTCGTTCTGATAGCGAGATCAAATCCACCTTCGCTGCCTTGAGCGCGCTGACGTCGCTTACAGGAATGCCGTAAATGCGTTCCATTACCATCACATTGGGACGTGATAACTCCCAATAGACTTCGGGGATGTAGAGCAAATCCGATCCTGCAAAATTGCGCTTAATCTGCGAGGCCGACGCGGCTTCGCGCATTAAATCGAGTTCATCGATGATCGTTTTTTCATATTCGCGAACGACCTCACGCGGGCGCAGGCGACGACCGTCTTCCCAATAGCGTTCCGCCAATTCGGCGAGCGTATACAACAGACCAATATCCCGCTCTATAACGGGGCGAATATCGGGACGAACGACCTTGACGATGACATCACGGCCATTCTTTAGTGTCGCCGGGTGGACTTGCGCAATCGATGCAGAGGCCAATGGCTTTTCATCGAAGGTTTGAAAAACATTATCGAGATTTTCACCGTAGGCAGATTCAATTAAACGACGTGCAAGCTGACCAGAAAACGGTGGCACCTTGTCCTGTAGCCTGGCCAGTTCCTGGGCGATGTCCGGTGGCAATAAATCGGGACGCGTGGACAGCATCTGTCCAAACTTGATAAATATTGGCCCCAATTCTTCCAAAGCCAGTCGAATGCGTTCGCCGCGGGTACGCGTGTGTCGACGAAACCAATTCCACGGAAAAACATACGATAAGAAACGTAGCGGCCGAAATAGATGCGTGGCAAAGACAATTTCATCAAGACCGTGACGCATCAAGACCCGATTGATATGCATCAAACGTAATAGCTGACGCATTCCCAGGATCACGGCTTGTCCTTATTCAATAAACGATTGATGCGTTGCTCCATACGCTCTGTATCGGCGCGTAATAAATCGATCGCGTGACTGAATTGATCGAGTTCATAGCGCCCGACGATATCACGACGTTCCTCCTGAAAGTATTCTGCGGTGTCACGCGCCAAAGATTCAATGGCGGTACTGCCCCAGTCAAAAAGACTGCGCAAAGTGTTTCCAAGCTGGTGCGCAGCCACATCACCTACGCCACGGGAGAGCAATTCCTCCCAGTCAAAACGAAAATGTTTGAGTATGTTCTGCACCTTCTGGCCGAGCTGGATATCGCCTTCGATCTCCACGTCGCCGCTGAGAAAACGATCTCTATCATGGGTCATCGCCGTATGCATCAAGGAAAAAAGACCGCCTCTCAGCCACGCATCGACTTCGCTGTCACATTCACCGGCAATACCAACACCATCAAGCCCTGGCATGAGATACAACTGTAAATCCAGACCACGTATATCCATGCCGATGACCTTGCCACTCAATGCAACTAACCGATCACGCGCATCCTGATCGAGTTCCAGCGCTCGATTAAACGCGACCTCGATACTCATCCAAACAGGCTGCGGTAACTTCATCGAACTTCCCTGATCAATTGCTGCAAAGGCTTGGTGGACTCGTCTTCGCCAAAATGATTGACGTGATATAGCACGACGGTTTTGGCAAGCTTGTCATGGAATCCCTGTCGCTTCTTGTCCCAGATCACCCAAAAAAATCCCAGGCCGAGTGGAATTACCGAGAGAAAATAGCCGAGATATCGGATCACGCCTTGAGTGAACCCCACCGGCTTACCCGTACGTTCATCGACAACAACACAGTCCAGCAACATCTTGCCAGGTGTGGCCTTAAACTTCATCCACATACCAATGGTAATCACCGCGCTGATGACTTGTTCCATCCACGAACTACCGGAACTGGCATAGACATCATCTTCGACAAATAATACAGAAACATCGGGCAAACCAAACAACAACACATTAATGACCGCCGATGCTAGAACATACACAAAGGTGTCTATCAGGGTTGCACCTGCTCTGCGGGAAAAACTGGCAAACTCCCTGTGCTCCACATCCATTAAAATTTATAACCCCGATGCATGGCTACGATACCACCGGTCATGTTCAGATAATCACAGCGATCAAATCCGGCCTTCACCATCATCGCCTTCAGTTCTTCCTGTGGAGGATGTTTGCGTATAGATTCGGCGAGATAACGATAACTGTCTTCGTCGTCCGCAACCAGCTTGCCCATTTTTGGCAGAATTTTAAATGAATAAAAATCATAGACAGTTTTTAGCCCAGGTAAGACCGGCTGCGAAAATTCCAGTACCAGTAATTTCCCGCCCGGTTTCAACACCCGATACATAGACTCAAGCGCCATTTGCTTATCGGTTACATTACGCAGACCAAAGGCAATCGTAATGCAATCAAAATAATTATCCGGAAATGGCAGGTGCTGTGCGTCGGCCTGAACATAACGAACGTTTCCGATTATTCCCTTATCGGTTAAACGATCGCGGCCAACAGACAACATCGAAGCATTGATGTCGCCCAGAACCACCTCTCCGTCTTTTCCAACACGGGGAGACATTTGCGCCGCAAGATCACCCGTGCCGCCAGCCAGATCAAGTATGCGTTGCCCGGGACGGGCGCGCACAAATTCGATAGCAATCTTCTTCCAGATCCGATGTATGCCAAACGACATGACATCATTCATCACATCGTATTTATCCGCCACCGAATGAAATACCTCGGCAACACGAGCAGCTTTTTCTCTTACTGGTACTTCCTTGAAACCAAAATGCGTGGTCTCGTTGTTATCACTGTGCGCCATGGTTCACTCCTAGTGTAAGGATTTGCGCTTGTGCCCTGCCTGTTCCAGGCGATTAAGATAATCGGCCCACAATTCGTCCTGATGTTTGCCCAGTCGATAAAGCTCTTCCCAGGAAAAGATACCGGTATCATGACCATCACTAAATGTCGGCTTGATTGCGTAATGCCCTATGGGCTCGATTTTTTCGATGTTCACATCTTCTTTGGCGAGTTGTAAAACTTCTTCACCCGGACCGTGCCCGCGCACCTCGGCGGAAGGCGAATAGACTCTTAGAAACTCACAGGTAAATTCAAAATGCGATCCATCATCAAAACGCATTTCGAGTATACGGGATTTTTGATGGAGCTTGATTTCTGTTGGCATTACTTTTTTGTTACTCATGCCTGTCCTCAATCTAAAGTATGAAAATGAATGCCGCAATACCGGACGCTACAAAATATAGCGACTCAGATCTTCGTTGCGGACCAGTGATCCCAAGTGTTCCTCTACATAATCGCGGGTGATATTGATGGTTTCACCGCTACGATCAGACGCATCATACGATACCGTCTCCAGTAACTTTTCCATCACCGTGTGCAGACGTCGCGCCCCTATGTTTTCGGTACGTTCATTAACCTCCCAGGCTATCTCGGCAATACGTGCAATACCGTCGGTGCTAAAAGACAAACTCAATCCTTCTGTTTCCATCAAGGCCTTGTATTGCGTTGTTAGCGAGGCATCGGGTTCGGTGAGTATGCGTACGAAATCTTCAACAGTCAGGGCCTTTAGTTCGACACGTATCGGTAAACGTCCCTGTAATTCCGGGATCAGGTCCGATGGTTTGGCCAGATGAAACGCGCCCGAGGCAATAAACAAAATATGATCGGTTTTCACCATGCCATATTTCGTATTGACGGTACTTCCTTCGACCAGGGGTAGCAAATCCCGTTGCACGCCTTCTCGCGAGACATCGCCGCCGGTTTGTTCCGAGCGTTTGCAAATTTTGTCCATCTCATCGAGAAATACAATGCCGTGGTTTTCTACTGCATGTAGCGCGGTAGCCTTCAACTCATCTTCGTTGACCATTTTTGCCGCTTCATCATCGGTAAGGATTTTCATCGCATCCTTAACTTTGAGTTTCTTGGACTTGGTGCGACCGGAAGCCAGATTTTGAAACACGCTTTGCAACTGGCTGGTCATATCTTCCATGCCCGGTGGCGTCATAATTTCTACGCCAATATTGGGTTCGCGCACATCAACTTCGATTTCTTTTTCGTCGAGCTTGCCCTCACGCAACATCTTACGAAATTTCTGGCGTGTACTGGATGCATCGGTTTCGGCCGGCGTATCATCAAAAACACTGCGTCGCGCCGGTGGCAGCAAGGCATCGAGTATGCGTTCCTCGGCCTGTTCTTCGGCACGGAAACGTACTTTTTGCATTTCCTGTTCACGCGTCATCTTCAGAGCTACATCCATTAGATCACGCACGATGGAATCCACGTCGCGTCCTACGTATCCCACCTCGGTAAACTTTGTCGCTTCGACTTTGATAAAAGGCGCATTGGCCAATCGCGCCAGTCGACGTGCAATCTCGGTTTTACCAACTCCGGTTGGTCCTATCATCAAAATATTTTTCGGCGTAATTTCGTTGCGTAGAGACTCATCCACCTGGGCGCGCCGCCAGCGGTTACGCAGCGCGATAGCAACAGCGCGTTTGGCGCCACTCTGGCCGATGATGTGTTTGTCCAGTTCCTGGACGATTTCTCTTGGTGTCATGTAGGACATAGTCAGTGTACTTTCCGTCTCAAACTACTTGCAGTTCAATTCTTCGATGGTCAGATTGTGATTGGTATAAATACAGATATCCGCCGCGATATTCAGTCCTTTCTCGACGATATCACGCGCGCTGAGTTCGGTGTTTTCCATCAGTGCTCTGGCAGCGGACTGGGCAAACGGCCCGCCGGAACCGATAGCAATCAAACCATTTTCAGGTTCAATGACATCACCATTACCCGTAATTATCAGTGAGGATTCCGTATCTGCAACAGCGAGCAAGGCCTCTAAACGACGTAGCGCACGGTCTGTACGCCAGTCTTTGGCAAGCTCCACCGCCGAGCGCACCAGGTTTCCAGAGTGTTTTTCCAGTTTTCCCTCAAAGCGCTCGAACAGGGTAAAGGCGTCTGCAGTTCCACCAGCAAAACCAGCCAGTACCTTATCGCTATACAGGCGGCGCACCTTGCGCGCATTACCTTTCATCACCGTATTGCCCAGGCTGACCTGCCCATCGCCACCGATAACCACGGTATCACCCCGGCGTACGGACAGAATCGTTGTTCCACGGTACTGTTCCAATGCCCATATCCTCTGCAGTTACAAAGGCCTGAATTTTACACGTTTCCGTAGATCACGACACCTTCGGTCCGATGTTTGACCTGGTTTTTTTAGTCTTGCAGGGAATGGCTGGAAAGAATTCACATCTTGGCGCAGGGTATACACCAAACCGCAGAATGGATATTACTTTTTCTTGCGTGCCCGCGGATGGGCCTGATCATAAACCTTGGCCAAATGCTGAAAATCGAGATGGGTATAGATTTGGGTGGTGCTTAAATTAGCGTGTCCCAGCAGCTCCTGTACTGCACGAATATCGCCGCTGGATTCCAGGAGGTGACTGGCGAAGGAATGACGTAAACGATGTGGGTGTAATTGCTCATCCAGCCCCTGTTTGATCGCCCACTCGCGCAGACGCAACTGGATACTGCGTTGGCTGAGACGCCCACCTCGCTGGGACAAAAAAAGTGCCTGCGTATCATCCACGACCAATTGCGCCCGACTATCCAACCACTGCCTGAGTGCAGTCCGTGCATGGCGACCGATGGGAACGATACGCGTCTTATTGCCCTTGCCGGTAACGCGCACCATCGCATCGTTGAGATCCACATCACCAAGATCAAGACCAGTCAGTTCTGACAGGCGCAGCCCCGAAGAGTAAAACAGTTCCATAATGGCAAGATCTCGCACCGATAAGACGTCATCCCCCTCGATGCGCAGCAAGCGCTCCATTTGATCTATGTCGAGCACCGACGGTAAACGTTTTCCGGACTTGGGCGCCGATACGGGGGCAACCGGATTCGCATCCAGCTGTCCTTCGCGAATCAGATACTGGAAAAAACTGCTAAGGGCTGATAAACGCCGTTGAATACTTCTTCCGGCGAGTTTATTGCGATGACAGTGGGCGCTATATTGGCGCAAGTGGCTGGCGCGCACCGCCGCCCAGTCGTCTACACTTTGCGCCTGACAATAACTCAGAAAATCCACGATATCGCGGCGATAGTTGCTAATGGTGTGCGGGGACGAGGATTTCTCCAGCCGCAGATAGCCCAGAAACTGGTCTATCCAACTGGAAGGCGTTTGTTTCATGGGATTAACGGAAACGCTGTACGACTGCCCCGGCGATTTCACCCAGATACGATAGAAAACTGGTACTGATCCCGGCGCGAAAGCGTTCCGGATCCACGCTACCTATCACCAGAAATCCCAGACAGTTTTCACCGAGCGGAATAACTGCGGCAGATTTGATTTTATCGCCGTCACTACCGAACATAAATTCCAGCTGTTGCAGATTGAAGCGACCGCACACTGGCTTGGCGCGCGCCAAAATGGTTTCAAATAGCGGCAATGCCTCGTGTGTTTCGATGACGAATTCCGGCGTCGAATTCACCGGGTGTCCATTAAAACTTCCGATCAATCGAATGGAGACTGCGTCTGCCGTAAAATCATGGAGCAAACGTTCTTTCATCACACGCATACACTTGCTGAGTGACTGCGACTTAACAATTTCGGCACTCAATTGATTCATGCGTGAAGCCAGTTGGTCGTTTTCCTTGGCAATATCGACCAGCTCCCGAATACGACCGCGCAAATTGCGATTTTCCTGACGCAACACGCCAACCTGTCGCTCGATGAGAGAAATGGTACCTTTGGCGCCATGGGGTACTTCCAGCTGCTTGAGTACATCCGGGTGCTTTTCAAAAAAGTCCGGGTGCTTGATCAGATACTCGGCGACGTCCGCCACTTTAATTTCTCTGACCTGATTTCCCTGCTGCTCTTGTACCGTCATGTAACTGACTCTCCTCAGATAAATATGCGCCAATTATAGCGAAATCGTGCCATTAAACACCCTTTGGGCCGGCCCTGTCATCATTACCGGATGCCCCGGTCCCTGCCACTGGATATTCAACTGGCCACCCGGTAAATCGACGACCACTGTCTCGTCCAACAACCCCCAACGCCGCCCCACTGCAACCGCCGCACACGCGCCGGTGCCACAGGCCAGTGTCTCTCCAGCGCCACGTTCGTAGACACGCAAACGAATATGCCCACGATCCACGACCTGCATAAAACCCGCGTTGACGCGGCGCGGAAACAAGAAATGGGATTCAATTCGCGGACCAAGTTCTTCAACTGGCGCGGTATCGACATCTTCCACACGATATACCGCGTGTGGATTACCCATCGATACGGCGCCAATATCGATTTCGGTATCATCCAGCCCAAGCGTGTAGAAATCGGCCTCTTTTTCTGCCGTAAAGGGAAGCTGCTCAGGCTGAAACCGCGGTACACCCATATCTACAGTGACCAAATCACCCTCGCCCGCGATTAACACGATGTCGCCGGTATTCGTCTCCACTGGGATGCGCGTCTTCTCAGTCAGCCCCTCTTCGCGCACAAAGCGGGCGAAACAACGGGCGCCGTTGCCGCACTGTTCGACCTCGCCGCCATCGGCATTGAAAATACGGTAACGAAAGTCGACGCCGGGATGGCCTGGGGGCTCAACGAGTAAAAGTTGGTCGCAACCAACGCCAAAGTGCCGATCAGCAATCCAGCGGATCTGATCCGGGCTGAGCTCGACCGCCTGCCGTATCGCATCTATGACAACGAAATCATTGCCTAAGCCGTGCATTTTGACAAAATTCAATTTCATGCGCGTGAGAATAGGGTGGAAGCGTAAAAATAGCAACTCAATAGCCACTCAAGCCGTAAATCGCTATAATTTACGGGTGCTTTTCTAAGCGTTTCAGTCAGGATTATCTCATGCAACAAACCGTCGTTTTCGATCTCGATCTTATCCGCCGTTATGACAAAGCGGGGCCACGCTATACGTCATATCCGACGGCAGTTCAGTTTCATGAGGGGTTTGGTCCAGATGATTATCGCACCTGGTGCGACAAGACCAATGCGCTTAGCCGTGCTTCCGCAAAACCGACTCCCCTATCGCTCTATTTCCATATTCCCTTTTGCGATACCGTTTGCTTCTACTGTGGATGCAATAAGGTAGTCACCAAACGCCGCGAAAAGGCCTCGCCGTATCTGGAACGGGTACACAAAGAAATCGCGATGCACGCCGCATTGTTTGACGACAATCGCGTAGTCGAGCAGTTGCATTGGGGTGGTGGTACACCGACGTTTATTTCACATGATGAAATGCGCGAATTAATGCGCGTGACGCGTGAACACTTCACACTTTGCGATGATGATACAGGCGAATACTCGATTGAGATCGATCCACGCGAAGTCAGCGAAGAAACCATAGCCTTGTTGCGCGAACTCGGATTCAACCGCATGAGTTTTGGCGTGCAAGATGTCGATCCACAAGTGCAAAAAGCCGTCAACCGTATACAACCCAATGAGGTAACGCTGGCGGCCGTTCAGAACGCACGCAAATATGGTTTCAAATCACTGAGCATTGATTTGATTTACGGCCTACCGTTTCAAAACACCGAACGTTTCGACAAAACTTTGGATTGGGTGATCAATGTTGCCTCGCCCGATCGTCTGTCTATGTTTAACTATGCGCATCTACCGGAGATGTTCAAACCTCAGCGCCGTATCAACGCCGAGGATTTACCATCAGCCAACGAAAAGTTGAACATCCTGCATCATGCCATCAACAAACTTACCGATGCAGGGTATGTGTATATCGGTATGGATCATTTCGCACGGCCCGACGATGAATTAGCCGTAGCCCAGCGCGAAGGCAGTCTCTATCGTAACTTTCAGGGCTACTCCACCCATGCGGATTGTGATCTTATCGCAATAGGTAGCACATCCATCGGCAAGGTCGGTAATACGTATAGTCAGAACGTCAAAACATTGGAAGAATATTACGAGCGAATTGATGCCGGCCAACTACCTGTTTATCGTGGCATAGAACTTAATGCCGACGACTTGTTACGCCGCGAAGTGATTACCCAATTGATTTGTCACTTCGAACTGCATATGGACCGCATTGAAAAGCAGTTCAACATCAACTTCGACGAGTACTTCGCCGTCGAGCTACAGGAAATCACTCAAATGCAAGGTGACGGACTGGTCTCTATCAGTGGACGCTGTATTGAGGTCAAGCCGGTTGGTCACCTGCTCATACGCAATATTTGCATGGTGTTTGACCGCTACCTGCGCAACAACACGGAGAAACGCTTCTCAAAAGTGATTTAGCCGCTGTCCGGCCAGTAAACCGTCGCGCATTGGTATAAAATTCTGCTGGCTTAGTTTAACGCCACGGACACCAACGAAATGTCATCCCGTTGTCGATGCAGATCGGCCTCTCGACTGACTTTTTCTTTGATGTAGTCAACGATATCCACTTGTGAGGGAATCTGCGAGATGTCATGCATTAACTGTTCGTCGCTATAGAACTCGCCATTACACATCTCGAGTTCCACTATGCCATCGG
The DNA here is from genome assembly GCA_029881255.1 of Gammaproteobacteria bacterium. Lineage (NCBI taxonomy): Bacteria > Pseudomonadati > Pseudomonadota > Gammaproteobacteria > Gammaproteobacteria bacterium. The sequence continues at coordinate 213,808 of JAOUMY010000005.1, forward strand.
TATACATCAGAAGTTTTTCATCCTGCCCCATGCGCGTGGTTTCGGGTGAATATTCCGAGTATGACTGGGTTTGTACGCCCAAGGGTAAATAGCGCGAGGAAAATGAACGACAGAGTTTACTCGCAGGGCTCAACACATGGGCCGATGGCAAACCACAGTTTATCACCTCCAGCCGACCACTATCCTGTTCAAGTCTCAACAAGATTGCTGCGCAATAGTGACCACGGGGTAATACCTGACGCAATTTGTGATTCAGTTCATGGGCAATATCTTTTATCCCAAATTGCTTTTCTGTCATACCGATAAAAATCTCCGCGACTACAATGCTTCCCATCGCCGCAGCGACACCATGCCCGGTCATATCGCCGAGTATGCCATACAGTATATTTCCTGCCACTTTGCGAAAAAGTTTTACATCGCCACTCACGACACCTGCCGGTTTTTCCCATACACCGATATTGGGCAGCGACTTTTTATATTCAGAAAAAAGCGCGTCGTAAAGCTCTTTTGTACTCGAAAACTCCAGTTGCGCTTCGCGCTTATATTGTTCCAATTCCTGGTGGTAGTGCAGAATACGCTTCATTGCTAACAGCTTTGCACGCAATACTTCTTCGTTAACAGGCTTGAAGATAAAATCATCACCACCCTGTTGTATACATTGACTGACTACTGAAGATTCGTTCAAGGAAGAAAGAAAAATGATAGGCAGGAAACTGTTATCAGACATTTTCTTAATTTCAGAAGCCGCCTCATCACCGCTCATATCGGGCATCACAACGTCCATTATTATCATGTCAGGACGACTACTGCGAAAACGTTCTATTGCGGCTCTCCCACAATCAGCACTGACAACATAAGCCCCTAGGCGAACAACGATCTGCTGGGTAACTTGTCGAACGTCTTCATCGTCGTCAACTACCATTATGGTTAAACCAGTGAGCAGATTGCGCCAGCGATTTTCCTGACCTGGATCAATTTGCTGCGCAACGATAGATTTGGAAAGCACCACAACTTCGACTTCACTCACAGATTTCAATTCGACAATCTTGTGGGTAACCTGATGTTTATCGACTTTTTCTGCCTTGGTAACTGCAGGACGAAGAAGCTCAGTCAAGTCACGTGCGACCTTTCCCACGGTATCATAGCCAAATATTCCCGCTGAACCGGCCAATGTATGTGAAAGGCGAAACATTTCTTTGATTGCTTCGATACTGGGATTCGCATTCGATGAGAACCACAATGATTCGATTTCGTCTACCTTGGTTGAAATCTTATCTCCAAATCGTCTGCTAATATGTTTGATCTGTTGTATCGTGTCGGTATCCATATTCTCCCCCAATGTATACTCTTTTTTCCGTGCATCCCCTGATACCAAGATCTAAAGAACTTAGTTCGTATTGAAAATATATGTCAGGAGAACAAACTTATGAAAGGAGAAATACGAAAACAATTGTTAAAAAGGGTAGTTTTTACCCTTTTAATGCATAGTTGATGAAGACGGTTTTACACTCTAACGCAGAAAGAGTAAGGCAAATCACTGGGGTTGCAAGCGTTGTTTCTGAATTTTTGATACTGGAATTTCAACCACCGAAGTTTCAGGTTGCAAGGTTACGTGATCAATCTCAAATTCATCGTGCAAAAATGACTGCAAGCGACCAAGTACTTCACTCCAGCTTTCGAAATCACGCACAACTATATGCGCAGAAAGCGCAACTTTTCCGGACGCCAAGGTCCAGATATGAAGATCATGAACTGAAAACACTCCTGCTTGACCCGCCAGGCGCTTGCCTACCTGTTCAAAATCAATATGCAGGGGTACGCCTTCCATAATGACATTGGTGACTTCCCGCAATAAATGAAAAGTAGAAATGAGAATTAAAAGGCAGATGAATATCGACAATAACGGATCAATAATGTTCCATCCAAAATTTACGATAACAACGCCGGAAATCAAGGCTGCTACTGAACCAAGTAAATCTCCCATAACATGTAATAATGCGCCTCTCACATTCAGCGATTGCTCTCCACGCATTAACATATAAGCAACAAGTATATTCACTATCAAACCGGCAAAGGCTATCCATATCACCAACATGCCATCGACTTCTGTCGGTTTCTGCAATCTGTCTATTGCCTCGTTTATTATCCCCGCAACTATGGCCAGCATGAACAAACCATTTACGAGTGCAGCCAACACTTCCGCTCTTACCATGCCATAACTATGGCGACTGGAAGGGGGGCGACGAGCTATCCATGCAGCAAATGCGGCTAGACCCAAGGCTGCCGCATCGCTAAACATATGACCTGCGTCACCTAGCAACGCTAGCGAGCCGGAAACCCAACCGCCGATTAATTCTGCAAACGCAAAGATGAAGGTAATAGAAAGTGCAGCAACAAGTGTGTTACCTGTTGCCGCATGATGGTGATGATGGTGGTGCCCATGTTCATGGGCGTGATCATGTGTTGTCATAGCCCCTCATGGATCTGATCGCAATTGGTGTTTATGCTTTGTTATAGGCTTCCACACCTTTCTTGATAACAGCCTTCGCAGCAGCTGCGTCACCCCAGGCTTCCATTTTTACCCACTTGCCCGGCTCCAAATCCTTGTAGTGCTCAAAAAAGTGTTTAATCCGGTCCAAAAGTAAGGGAGACAAATCACTGCTTTCCGTTACATTGTCATATTTGGTGGTTAACTTACCGACCGGTACCGCCAATAACTTTTCATCACGTCCAGATTCATCCACCATGTGTAACACACCGATTGGGCGACAACGAATAGCGCAACCGTGGCGTAAAGGTATAGGTGTTACCACAAGTATATCTACTGGATCGCCATCTTCTCCTAAGGTCTGTGGAATGTAACCATAGTTGCAAGGATAGTGCATCGCAGTACCAACGAACCGGTCAACCCACAGTACGCCAGATTCTTTGTCGATTTCGTATTTGATCGGTTCGCTCAAAGCGGGAATTTCAATGATGACATTGACGTCGTTTGGAACGTCTTTGCCGGCCGGTATATCGTTGTAGCTCATGTTTATCTCCTGAAAGCGTATATACGTTTATTATGGGCGAATAGGCAGGGATTATAACCGAACTTGCCGCGAAACCACACATCCAAAGTCTCATAGGGACATTAGGGAATCCTATTTGACTGATATCCTTCACAAAGGTAGTTTATCTCCCTTATCTCAATCATCGACCAACGTCAAGGAAAACTATTTATGGTGAGAATTATTTTGTTAGGCGCACCGGGTTCTGGAAAGGGCACTCAGGCAAAAATGTTAGTCGAAACACTTAACATCCCACAAATTTCTACAGGCGATTTACTTCGAGCAGCAGTAGCGGCCGGAACACCATTAGGATTACAGGCCAAGGAGATTCTCGAGGCTGGTCAACTGGTATCCGATGAACTCGTGCTCGGTATGATACGCGAGCGCCTGGCTGAGAAAGATGCACAAAAAGGATTTATCCTGGATGGATTTCCTCGCACCCTGGTTCAAGCCAAAGCGCTGGATCAAATGCTAAGAGATTTGCAGTGGTCTATTGATGGCGCCGTTCTGTTTGATATTGATCCAGAGAAAGTCGTAAAACGCATTTCTGGTCGTCGCACCTGCGGTGATTGTGGACAGATGTACAACACCTATTTCTCACCACCAGCCAAGGAAAATTCCTGCGATAAATGCGGCGGCGCACTCACACACCGTAGCGACGATAACGAAGACACCGTTCGTAAACGCTTGGACGTATACGAGGAACAAACTTCTCCGCTGGTAGGCTACTACCAGAACCAGGATAAGCTTAAACGCATTATGGCAGAAGGTGACATCAATGATATATTTACTCGCTTGAGCGAAGTAGTTGATGCACTTTAAAGACAGGATTTGATACATGTCACTAGAAAACGAATCTCAGGGCCCCTTTCCCTTCACGCGTATGCGCCGTATGCGACGCGATGAATTCAGTCGCCGTTTGATGCGGGAAAATACACTGAGTACCAATGACCTGATCTACCCCATGTTTGTTTTGGAAGGTGAGAATCAACGCCAAAGCATTCCATCGATGCCAGGGGTAGAGCGAATCAGTATCGATCTGCTCTTGAAAGAGGCGGAACAATTGGTTGAGTTAGGGGTACCTGCGATTGCGCTATTTCCGGTGACTCCTGTTGAGAAGAAAACGCTGGACGCACGCGAGGCCTATAACCCGGATGGGTTGGCCCAGCGTGCGGTACGTGCGTTAAAAAAACATACACCCCAGTTGGGCATCATCACCGACGTCGCGCTGGACCCGTTCACCACTCATGGTCAGGACGGTCTGATTGACGAGAGTGGATATGTTCTAAATGACGAAACCGTGGAAGTTTTAATCCGGCAGGCGGTTTCCCACGCCGAGGCCGGTGCAGATATCGTCGCGCCTTCGGACATGATGGACGGTCGTATCGGTGCCATCCGTGAGGCATTGGAAAGAGAAGGTTTCCGCCTGACCCGAATCCTCGCCTATGCGGCCAAGTATGCCTCCAGTTATTACGGTCCTTTCCGTGATGCTGTTGGATCGGCTGCCAACCTGGGTGGTGGTAATAAATACACCTATCAAATGGATCCTGCCAACTCTGACGAAGCGCTGCGCGAGGTTGCCCTGGACCTGAACGAAGGCGCAGATATGGTTATGATCAAACCAGGCATGCCTTATCTGGACATCGTCTACCGCATCAAGGAAACCTTTGGCGCGCCAACGTTTGTTTACCATGTCAGCGGCGAATACGCGATGCTAAAAGCCGCCAGTCAAAACGGCTGGCTGGACGAAAAAGCCGTGGTTCTGGAGGCGTTATTATCGATGAAGCGTGCTGGTGCTGACGGCATACTAACCTATTACGCGAAAACAGTAGCCCAATGGCTAAAAGGCGTATAAGTCCCGATTTTTGTTGAATTAAGAGATGTTTAAGCCGTTAGGGCAAAAATAACAAGAATTTTTATAAAGCCGGAAAACACTAAGCCGGCGTCTCCGGGGGAGATCGAAATGCGTATTAAAAATCTGTTTATCGTTGTGAGTTTGGCGGCAAGCGCAATATTTCAACCTGTTTTTGCCGGCGGTTCCGTTGGTGTAATGGATATTCCTCGCGACTATGGTCCGTTCAAGCTAGGTATGAGCGAGGGTGCTTTTATTCGTCTCACCGACATTGCTCCCGCTGCCTGTCCCGTTTGCTTACAAAAAGAAACACTGGCCACACTTTCGAGTGAAAAAATTCGAAAGTTTGTGCCTGAACACCGCAATGCTCAAGGGGTCGATTTCTTTTTCCTCAACGGTGAACTTTATTTGATTTCCCGCACACCAGATACACCGATGCTAAACGTCGTTAAGGACGAATTATCCGGATTTTTCGGTGGGAACGGAAAATTGAGTACTCAACCCAATGGTGTTTCAACACTGAAATGGGAAGATGCTACGACCATCGTTACCGTTAGCTTCAATCAGACAAATAACGAAGTCTTTTCGGTCAATATAGAGGACTGGAATCTGTCACAGGAAAAGTCCTGGCTAGAATCCCTAATGGTTGAACAGACTGCCGACGTACATTAATTATTCTTTGCGATAGCTCCATGGCTATTCAAATCGCGAGCTTTTCAATTACAAAGACACTGGTTCTTTGCTTGTTATGCATAGCAACTGCGGCCCAGGCCGCGGTTGTTGACCTTCCCCAGTCCGGACGAAAAGTCGGCCAGACCCGCTACGACGATGGTGCCACGCAAATAGGCCGAAGTTGGCCCGAACCTCGATTCACCGATAACGGCGATGGCACACTCACCGACAACTTAACCGGATTAATGTGGCTAAAAGATGTTAGCTGTTCGGATACTATAAAAATCGTTCCTGGCGGCGCCAGTGGTGATTGGGAAGACGCCTTTCGATTTGTAGACGCTTTAAACGACACCTCCAGAACAGTCCACTGCATGGAATACAGCGCACGATACAGCGACTGGCATGTTGCAAATATTGTTGAAATGACATCTCTAATCAACCACGGTATCGACACTCGTCTAAGTCAGCTCGACTGGTTATTACTCCCAGACGTGGCCTCACACGGCTTTCTGAATACAGGAAAAGTCCACATGCCCGTGTGGACCTCAACCACCGCAGCCGCAAATACCAACAAAGCCTGGATTGTTAACTTGAAAGGCAGTGAAACGCTGATAGTCGATAAATCTTCTTTCGATAAGGACTATCATATTTTTTCCGCTGTTCGCTTTACCAAAGATTCGATATTACAGTCCAGCGGACAGCAGACAAGTTATCGCGTCGGCGACGATGGCGATCTGCAAGTCGGACGCAAACTCGTTGGCGAACGCTATATCGATCAACAAAACGGAACTGTATTGGACCGTTTAACCGGCCTGCTGTGGTTAAAAAATATAAATTGTATTAATTCGCTGACGTGGGAAGAAGCTCTGAATTACATCGACAGAGAAAATCGTTTTTCCGCCACTTTCGACGAGTGCCTGGCCACCAATGTTCAAAGCAAGGAATGGCGTATGGCCAATATCATCGAGCTACAAAGTTTGCTCGACTACGGCCGTAGCCAAGCCCCGCTTGCGGGCGATAACGTTTTCAACGTTGCATCGTATGAAAAAGTCATTAGTTCCACTAGTTCTCACATGGATCCCGAATTTATGGCAATGGGCTTAAGTCTGAACAATGGCAAAGTCATTCCTAATATCGATAAAAGTGATACCTCGGCATTAATTATGCCCGTAGCAACTGCCGAATTTTATGCGGATATTTACCCTCAACCTTTTGCGCTGGAATTCGGAAGCTTTCACATCATAAGCGATATAGGTGACACTAAAACAATTACCTTAACTAACACAGGCAAGATCGGGCTAGAGATTGGGACTATCGTCATCACAACAAGTAACAGAAATGAATTTGCGCCCGGACGAGATCAGTGCTCTGACCGTATAATAGAAGCCGGCGAAAGCTGCGCCATCGACATCAACTTTTCACCTCGCTCTGCTGGACTACGTCAAGCGGACATCACCATTCCATCGAACGCTATGGGAATGGAGGCGTTAGTCATCAAAGTTCAAGGAACTGGGTTGGAAAACGATGTAGCCGGAAATCCTGCCTGCTTTATAGCAACAGCAGCATATGGCAGCCATCTGGCTCCCCAGGTGAAACAACTTCGTGAGTTTAGAGATCAGTACTTGATTACTAATACCTTCGGCAAATGGCTGGTAAACGCTTATTACGCTCTTTCTCCTCCAATAGCTCAGTTTATTCGCCAACACGACAGCGCAAGATTGATTACGCGACAGCTTATCGTGGTAATTACTGAAATCATTCGCCACCCCCTCGCCTATTTCGGCATATTCATGTCGGTGCTTATGTTATTCTTTATCTACTATTCAATAGCAGATCGAAGAATGACACGACTACAATGAAGCCCTTTGCCGAATCTTGCGAACAAAATAAACACCCTATTCTCACTGTTCTTAAACCCTATCTTTCCCAACGCAAACGAGTTTTAGAGATAGGCTCTGGCACCGGACAACATGCCGTATTTTTTGCCTCTCAATTCCCACAATTACATTGGCAAACCTCAGATCGACTGGAAAATCATTCTGGTATTCTGATGTGGCTTGAAGAAGCTTCGCTCCAGAATGTGTTACCGCCTCTTGATCTTGATGTGTGCTCGCCCTGGCCGGAGATGCCATCATACGATGCAGTTTACAGCGCAAACACCGCGCATATTATGTCGCTGTCCGAAGTTGAATGTATGTTTGTCGGCGTTGGTAAGTTTTTAGAATCGGGCGGGGTTTTCTTATTATATGGCCCCTTCAACTATAACGGCACCTATACCAGCGATAGTAATGCACGCTTCGATCTATGGTTAAAATCGCGCGACCACAATAGTGGCATCAAGAATTTCGAGGATTTATGCGTGCTTGCAGATACCGCCGGTATGACGTTCACTCAAGATTTTGAAATGCCCGCAAACAATCGTACCCTGGTATGGACTAAAGATTAACAATCTGTCCATCAGATTCAAATGCAAGGTGACTAGGCAGGGCAAAACGAAATTCCCACGCCATACTTTTATGCCGACCTAGCCCGTTGCCGCCTGGCATTGATCGACTTTTATTATTTGTAAAACCAGAGCAAAAAAAAACGGCTATCAAGGGATAGCCGTTTTCTAGAACTAAAAATACAAATTTATTTGCTAATTCTGGCAGCGGATTCGTCGGCAGTATTTCCAGACACCCAGCGCTCACCTTCAGGCGTCGCTTCCTTCTTCCAGAAAGGCGCACGATGTTTCAAATCATTGATGATGAAACGACAGGCATCGAATGCCATTGCACGATGTTCTGACCAAACGCCAACCAGCACGATTGCTTCCGCAGGCTTAATTAGACCAACACGGTGTAAGACAAAGGCGTCAATTATGTCCCACTCCTTCATGGCATCATTACACACGGCTTCCAGATGCTTTTCCGTCATACCGGGATAGTGATCAAGATACATCGTCGAGATGCCCTCGATACCTTCGTTGAAATCACGCATGGTACCGACGAAAGAAACAGAGCCGCCAATTTTACTCAGTTCCAAATGTTCTTCTTCATAGCGGGACAATTCTTCCCACGGACTGAATACAGCCTCTTGTACAACGACTTTCACGGGACTAACCTCCAGTGACGGGTGGAAAAAAGGCCACTTCATCGCCCTCTGACAGAGCATGCGCCACGTCAGTGTATTCCATATTCACAGCAATCAGCGTGTTTTCAGGCATAGCGTTTTTTGATACTAGGCTCCATAAATCCTTAATCGTCGCGCCACCGGTCAATTCCACCACATCGTCGGCCTTACCCATAACATCGCGCATATTCGCGAAATATTTTACTGAAATTTTCATCGTTCTTACTTCCCCTCACGTACCCAGGTGCCGGACTTTCCGCCGGCTTTCTTATTTAATTGCACGTCAGTTATTCTCATGCCACGGTCTACCGCCTTACACATATCGTATATAGTCAGCAGGGCTACTTGTACGCCGCACAATGCCTCCATTTCCACACCGGTTTGTCCGTTACAACGCACTACACATTTGCAATAAACCGAGTTTGTTTCCGGCTCAGGTGTTAAATCTAATTCGACATTCGTGATGAGTAAGGGATGGCAAAGCGGAACAAGGTCCGAGGTCTTTTTCACGCCCATAATTCCAGCGACACGTGCGATTCCCAGTACGTCGCCTTTTTTATGATCTCCCTCCATGATGCGGCGTAGCGTGTCTGCTTCCATATAAATTCGACCTTCGGTCACCGCCTCACGTGTAGTGATATGTTTGCTACCCACGTCCACCATATGTGCTTCACCAGAAGCATTGAAGTGTGTCAGATCATTATGCATAGTCTTCACTCTTTCTGTATTTTACCCGCTTACAGCGGGGTTCATTGATGCGCGGAGCGCATCCAGTTCGTCCATTGAGGAAAAAGGCCCGTAATATACGGGCCTTTTTATATGAAAGGTTAACCGCCGATTTGCGTCATGCTGGTGCGGCCTTCAAACTTGACCACCGATTCGCGCATGGCAGAGCGTTTCTTGGCTTCAAAACCGTCTTTTGCTTTTTCACGAAATGCACGGCGGAACATCGCAACGATTTCTTCATCAGTGCAACCGCCACGCAAGAGTTCCATCAGTGAAAATTCCTGATCAGAATACAGACAGTTGCGTATGCCACCATCTGCCGTCAGTCGAATACGTGAACAGTTGCCGCACAGGCTGCGCGTGAACGCGGGAATAATCGCAATCTTACCCTTATAACCAGGCACCTGATAAATATGGTGCTCCGTGCGCGTTCCAGAAGCGATCTCAATGTCCGGATAACGGTTTTTGAGAAACTTGATCATACTTTCTGCACTCAGAAAATATTCGCCTGTTTCCCATATTTGATTTGCATCAAATGGCATAAATTCTATAAAACGTACGGTGATGGTTTTGTCTTTTGTCATTTCGGTGAACACTTCGAGTTCACCATCATTGAAACCGCGCATCACGACGTTATTAACCTTAACTCGTGGAAAGCCTAGCTTGGACGCCAGTTCGATACTTTCAAGCACCTTGTCTTCACCCGGGCGACGGGTAATATCGTGAAACTTCTGGGGATCTATTGTATCGAGGCTGATGTTGACACCGGTAAGGCCTGCCTCACGTAGCTGCTTTGCGTATTTAGGAAAGATAATTCCGTTGGTTGTTACATGTACGCCTTTGATGCCGGGCGTATTCGCCGCACCTGCAACCAGCTTTACAATATCTTTTCGGACCAGGGGCTCACCACCGGTATAGCGAACCTTCTTAACTCCCATTTCGGCCAGTACCCGCACTACACGCAGAATCTCATCAGCGGTTAGTATTTGCTCACCATTCTTGAAATCCACGCCTTCTTCGGGCATGCAATAGGTACATCGGAGATTACATTTTTCAGTGATGGCTATTCGGACATAGTCAAATGTACGACCGAAAGTGTCCTTGAGTGGTGCATATTTAGTCGTTTGTTGTGTATTACGACCATCAATTGTTGTTATATCTGTGTCCTTCGTATCACCGAAGTTTGCGTTATTAAACACGTCCACACCCCCAAAACCCATTAGTTTTATTCGCTTAACAGGCTAACCTGTCTTCCCACCTGTTTATTATCACGTCTGATAATAACAAAGCATTCTTCTATGCTATTAAGCCTACACGATCGTCCCTCGGGATACAAGAAAGCGCGTATTATCGTAGAATTTAGCCGAGCTTTTCAACTTGTTAGGACAATATCACCTATAAATTTTAATATTGGCTTAGCATATCGAAGTTTCTGCAAAAAACATTTCGTCCGCGAACAAAGCTATTGGAGCAAAGTCATCTGGAATTAGTTGAAGTTCGCCCCGGTTATCGTTCAATAGGCTAATTTTTAAAGGGTAAATATTATCCACCGGTCGCTATTATAAATATAGTTGAGATCGCCCGGCAGTGTGAGGGATGCACGACAGATAAGCACGGTTAAATTTTACAGGCGTTTGATACTAGGCAAGTATGGCTCAACATGTTTCAATCCGCAGATAAATATGTTGAATATTAATAAGTCAGCAAATATCACCATAAAGGAACACTATGTCTGTCAAAAGCGGTAATTGGGAGGTTCTGCCAGTCATGGCAGAGGCGCGTTCCCACAGCCCTGTCATTCCCTATGAGGGTCGGCTTTACATCTTTGGTGGCGGTGGCCCCGAATTCAAAAGTCTGGATTCCGTCGTGTGCCTAGACCCTCAAAAGGGGAAATGGCAAAACCTGCGACATATGCCTACCAAGCGTTCTGGCACCGCCGGATTCGGTATTGCCGACAACATGTATGTGGTTGGTGGCGGCTTCAAAAAGCCTGATGGCAATTTCCAGTTTTTGCCCACCACAGAGATTTACGACCCACGTTCCGATGAGTGGTCTCGCGGCCCCGATATGCACCAGCCCCACGACTACCCGGCGGCGAGTCTTTTAGATGGAAGCATCTATATTCTGGGAGGACATCACCCTGAGGCCTGTCTCGGTGGTCCAAAAACTGATCCTGGCTTCAGCTTTTGTGAGCGCTGGCGCCCAGGGCAGGCGGACTGGGAGCAGATTGCCGACATGCCTACTCCCCGATTTGCTGCTGCGGCTGTCAGCCACGAGCAGAAGATATACACAAGCGGAGGGGTAGCCTTTACACCTCAGGGGTTCAACAATTTCGACTTTTTTGAAGTCTATGACCCAAGGTCAAATCAGTGGCAAGAGGACGCGGATATCAAATTGCCCTGGCCCGCCGCAGGTCACGGTATGTGCCTGACAGATAACAAGATTTTCTTTTTTGGCGGCTATAGTACCGACAATATTCACAATCGCGCCAGCTATTACGACCTGAGCAGTGGTGAATGGATAGCCTTACCGCCTATGCCCTATCCACGAGCCGCAATGGGGGTCGCTGTAATGGATAAGGCTATTTACCTGGTCGGCGGATGGGCTGACGATGGCCGCACACCTGTCGACTCAGTTGTCGTATACCACTGGTAATTGAGGATAGCGGATGGATATGGACAACAGCATGCTCAAACGCTACAGCCGCCATATTATGTTGCCTCAGATGGATTACGAGGGTCAGGAGACCCTGCTTAATTCACGCGTACTGATTATGGGCGCCGGTGGCTTGGGTTCGCCCGTTGCTATGTATCTCGCCAGTAGCGGTATAGGCCACATCACGATTTGTGATTTCGATGTGGTGGAAGAACATAATCTACAAAGACAGATTATGCATGGTGAAGCTGACGTAGGAACCTTGAAGGTTGATTCGGCCAAGCACACTTTGCAATCACTTAATCGTCACATCCGTGTGGAGACTATTAACCAGAAACTCGAAGGTGATGCATTACGCACTGAGATCGAAAAGGCTGACGTTGTACTCGATACCACTGATAATTTCACCGCACGCTTCGCCGCAAACAAATATTGCGTAGAAACTAAAACACCCTTGGTATCCGGCTCAGTAATAAGAATGGAAGGGCAGATCTCAACATTTGATCCACGACGTGATGACAGCCCCTGCTATCACTGTTTGTATAAAGATACGGGCGACCTCGACGAAACCTGTACATCAAATGGCGTATTGGCACCGGCGGTCGGTATCGTTGGTGGCATTCAAGCCACCGAAGCAATCAAGGTCTTATGCGGCTTCGGCGAGCCTTTGATTGGGCGTTTATTATTGATGGATGTGTTAACCATGGAATGGCGCACGATGAAACTGAAAAAAGACCCCGGCTGTCCTGTTTGTGGCGCAAAATAATTTATTTACACGCCAACACACGCACGAATTAAAACCATTAGCCGCTATCGTGACGCGAATTAGTCTCGCAGGGATTTGAACGCGGATATCGCCCACATAAGTGTTAAAAAGGTGAATATGCTCATCACCAACAAGCCTTGTCCAAAGGCTGCATAGTCTGTCTCCGGTGATAGTATTGCGCGTACTGCGCTAGTACCGTATTCCACCGGATTTATTTTGGCGACATATTTAATCCAGGTCGGCATGAAGTTCTCGGGTACCATTGCGCTAGAGAAAAACATCAATGGTAGCGTCATCATATTACCCATGATGACCAGAGGTTCTTCCCTTTGCAGCATGATGGCCAATCCATTGGATATACTTGCAAACGCAACACCCAACAGCAATATCACCAACATCGCCAAGGTGATGTTAATCAAATTAGCACTGGTATCTGCGCCCAATGCCCAAGCAGCAATTAATACGATAAACGCCTGAACCACCACTTGCACTGCCGAGTGTAGTACACGGCTTAAAACTATGGCGCTTCGCGATACCGGCGAGACGAGCATTTTATCAACCGTACCCGCACTGATTTCGCGTAGCAGGCTCACGCCAGACCAGGACGATCCGAACAAAACCGTCATGATCAAAACACCTGGGACAAAGTATGTGATATAGGTTCCGCCGGGGAAGTCTGGCAATTTCGCAAAACTGGCGAACAAAGAGCCAAAAATAAACAGCCACAACAAAGGCTGTATCAAAGAGAACAATGACCACAACGGCATACGTCGGGTGATGACCATATATTTGTTAAACAGGTGCCAGGTATCTGCAAGCATGCAATCTTCTCTCGCTACACGTTACTTGGATTTATCTGAGGAATCATTCGACCAATCGCCTTTCTTAGGCCACGGTTGCTCCTCTGTCGATTTGTCATCAGACCATTGTTGGTTCGGCCACTGTTGATCTTCACCAGACTTGTCTGATAACTGTTTATCAGACCAGGAAGCGTGTTCACCAGCGGCATTTTTGCCCTGCCATTGGCTGGGGTCAGGCCAGTTTTGCGAATCGTTTTCATTTCTTGTGCTGTTTACCTGAGCAACTCCGTCGTCTTGCCGAGGCCTTGAGGACATCTCTGCACTCTCGGGGCTTGCTTCACCAGCTTGCCACTCTCCTTGATTTGGCCACTCCGGAGGCTCGCCCGAATTCTTCGAATTCTGCCATTGCGCTTGTTGGGGCCACTGTTGCTCGCTATCGTTCGATTCACTTTCCTGACCGATGCCCTGCTGCCACTTCTTCCAATCCTGGCTATTGTCAGCGCTTTCCTCTTCCTCTGCGCTCTGCCACTTTTGCCATTGCTTGGCCCACTTGCCGCTACCACCGCCTTTTCCAGCCCACTGGTGCCACCACTCTTCGCCGCCTTCTTCTTTGTCCCCCTGCAGACTACTGCCGGTATGTTTGATAAACACATCGTCGAGGGTTGGACGAGCGAAGCTGATATTTTTAACCGTGATCCCGGCCCCGGTTGCGGCCTGAATTACCTTGGGTATGGCCTCGGCACCATTAGTGACATATAAATGGTATTTGTCTGATTCCCAGGTGGCGTCTTTTACATAATCGTGTTGGCGCAATTGCCAACTGAAGTTTTGCATCTCGTCGCTTTCATCGGCAAACTCCATGGATACCACATCGCCCTGTATCGCGGTTTTGAGGGTTTCAGCGGTATCCAGGGCCTTGATTTCGCCTTGATCGATAATCGCGACACGAGAGGAAAGCTTGTCTGCTTCATCGAGGTAATGAGTCGTCAACAATATGGTGAGTCCAAGCTCGATATTGAGTTTCTCGATATAACGCCACAGGTTTTGACGGCTCTTGGTATCAAGGCCTAGAGTAGGCTCGTCGAGGAAAAGCACCTTGGGACGGTGCATAAGCGCGGTCGCAATATCCAGTTTGCGTCGCATCCCGCCTGAGTATGCGGATACCAAGGTATCGAGGTGCCTGCTAAGCTCAAAGTATTCGGCCAGTTCTTCGATGCGCGCCTTGATGTCGCGCTTGGTCATGCGGTACATCTGACCGTGTAGACGCAGATTTTCTCGTCCGGTCAAAAAATAGTCTATCCCGGTATCCTGGGCCACGTATCCAATGGCCTGACGTACCAGCTCTGGCTCACGATCCACGTCGTGCCCTGCTATAGTGACACTTCCTTCGTCGAAGCCACTCAGTGTCGTCAGTATGCGTATGGTTGTGCTTTTTCCTGCGCCATTCGGCCCTAACAAGGCGAGTATTTCGCCATCTTTTATTTCCAGATTCAGATTTTTTACCGCCTGCAAACCCGATTCATAGGTTTTGGACAGGCCTTGAATATTAATCATGCACGCTTAACCAATATTTTGACGACTTCGCCATTATACCGCCCGCACTCCAATTGCAAAGTCAATATCCTAACTATCCGAAATACGGCCAGTTCTTGGCCAAAATACTGTGGTAAAAACTATGTTTGGGTTTGACAGGGTTTATCTGCTCCCGTACATTACCTTGGTTTCGAATCGGCGCAGCTTTAAGGTTTAATTGCGCCTCGAAAGGAAAAGAAAGAGCAAGTGAGGGGTATGGAAAAGCGTCGTTTTCGGGGAAGCCGACTATGGTCAGGTGTGCTAGGCGCCACTGCTGCAGGTCTATTCCTTGGGCCAGTCCTGGCGGACGGGTGGAACGCCTCGCGCGCGCCTAACCAGCCTGATGCGACCTACGAAGACAAAAACGGCAATACGGCGACCAGATGGGGAGGCATTTCCAATACTCGCCATAACCTCACCATGTCCTACTTGCGCGAAGAGGCACAAGGCATCATGGGGCCTTTTCGAAATAACTACTACGAAGTCTGTGTTTACTGCCATACACCGCATGGGGCCAATGCGACTGCGGCGGCACCACTGTGGAACCGTACCGTCACTCAACGCACCTACACGCTTTACAACAATGCCAACAGCCTTGCCGGTGGACAAATGTCCCAACCTGGCCCCAATTCTTTGACTTGTCTATCCTGTCACGATGGGGTTACAGCTATAGATTCGATTATTAATATGCCTACGCAGCTTGGCGGCGCCTATCGAGCGGGTTATAACGTCAACCAACAAAGCGGTGTAGACGAGTTCTGGCTGGACAATTGGGGCGCCGACGGAAACAAATTATTTGAGCAAACAGACAAATATGGTGACCCATTACTTGTTTCTCAACCCAACCCAAATCTGAGCGCCGATCGCCCTTCTAATGGCGCGGGAACTGGACACTATTCTCTAAACGGCTTTGGTGATAATGGCGCCGGTCCCTGTTTAAGCTGTCACTCAGCAAGCCCGTCCGGCGGCGCTGGAAATGCCCCCAATTTTGAAGCATTTTTGATCGGAAACCAGGCCAGGGCCCAAACTGGCGGCCTTGATAGTGACGGTTTGCTTGCTTTGGGGACAATAGGATCAGCCCGCTTCCTGGCCGATGATCACCCCATTGGTGTTCAGTATCCAAAAGAATTTGGACCTGAAGCAGATTATAAAGAACCCGATATTAAAAAGACGAAGATCGCTTTTTGGGATCTGAACGATAACCAACACGCCGACCCAAATGAAGTACGTCTATATGACACCGGAGAGGGGTATGAAGTGGAGTGTGGCTCTTGCCACGATCCTCATGGCGTAGCTGCTGAAGTGGCGGTGGCCGGCGACAAAACCGAGACACATTTCATCCCCAGCTTTCTACGTGTTGGAAGAAGCGTTACCATTGCTAGCACAGACGGAACTGACACGCTAACCGGAAACACGGGAAGTGATTTGTGTCTCACCTGCCACGCCAAATAGTCAGTCTCACGCAATTCAACTATTGTACGTAAGAAGATTTACCTGAATTGCCAATCACTTTGAATGGGTTGGCGAGTGAGGGCAAAGCAAAAAAGAACGAACATGCGCAATCGATACAGATTGTGTGTTTGTTTGTAACGTTGAAATCGCTTTCTTGAACTTGCGCAGAGAATACCTCTAGAAGTTCATATTGAATCCGCCGCTTAGATTAAGCCTTGTAACATCCCCCAAAGAAGTACTTTGAAACGTCGCCACGGCTTCGCTAGTTGTTTGCAAACCGGTAGGCAATGAAGACAGATTTTTCTGGAACATCGCTGAAATATAAAAACTCATGTCCTTAAAGAAATTATAATTGATCGTCGCATTCAAGGTGAGATTCAGATTATTTCGTCGCTTCCCTTCTTTTGAAGCAGAATCGGGATTTAAATAGCCGATATATTGGGCATTCGCCATTAGCATTCCGTTTACACCAGGAGAAAGCATGCGATTCAAACCAACAGATACGCTATGCCCGTTATAAACATAGTCCTTAGAATCAAAGGTAACCAGCTGTCCAGCACCAACAACCGGCACATCTAAACCTGTCAATGGATCACGCCTAACTGAAACATTCTCTTGAATGACTTTGTTATGCCTGTCCGGCGGTATCCAGTTCACAATCAGCTGATAACCAACACTTGCACCAAAGCCTTTTGCCAAGGCTTGATTCAAGTTGAAACCGACATTACCGGAGTAGGCGAAATACTTGCTCTCCGCATATGTCTGTATATTTCGTAAACTTCCGCTAATACTCAGTCCCGTTGAGATATTTTCCCCTTCGTATCCCTCTGGTGCCAGCTTAAATGCTGCCGGTAAAAACAACGTACGGACATCGGTGAATTGTAGATTCCAGCTATTACTTAAATCACCCTCAGTTTCTAATGATGCCTGATTCTGTTGACCATACTGTATGGTGAAGTTTGCGCGAGGAGTTCCTTTAACGATATTGACTAAATAGTTATTATTCAAATAGCTGACCTGGGCTATATGAAGCTGTGAAAAACTAGGCTGCCATATGAGTTTATAACTTAAGTCATCCAATAACGATTGTGAATACAGGACGTTCAGTGACATATCGGATCGCACTTCGGGAAACGACGATGCATCGTTCATATTTGCATTACTATCCGCCAGAAAGACATAACTATAGTTATTTGAAAAGCCGCTTAATCGACCTTCCACCAGACTCAAGCGAACCGTCGCCTCATTTACCACCTCAGCTTCAGCACCGTTGAATATAATTTGCTGATATTCTGAGGCGGCCAACTGATCCAAACCCAATTGTTCATACAACTTAGCCAACAATAACCGAACGCGCTGATTTCCTGGGCGTGCCTGCAATATTCGATGAAATGCTCCTGCAGACTCCTCAAGAAGGCCCTTGCTCTGCTGTATAGTGCCAAGATAGAAGAGTGCTTCTATATTATTAGGCTGATCAGCCACTATCTCTGCAAAAACCTTTTGCGCAGCAGAAAGCTTTTTCTCTGCCCACAATCCTCTTGCCTTTGTGATACGCCATTTACTGGATGCGATCTTTCCTTCTTCACTATCCTTATCGATTTGAATAATGATTTCATATTGTTCAGCTGCCTTGCTTAAATCACCGAGTTGTTCATATACATTAGCAAGATTCGCGCGACCGCGAAGATTTTGTGGATCGTGCCTGATTACAGATTCAAACTCGATCCTAGCCTCCTCGTATTTACTCTGCTTAATATAAATCAACCCACGATTAAAGCTGGCGCGCACATTACCGGAATAATAGTCCAAGGCTTTTTTATACTCACGCAAACTCTCTTCCACTTTCCCAGCTTGCAATGCTTCATCCGCTACGGATGTGTGAATAAAGTTCATACGCACGCTGGCTTCTTGGGCGTATCGACCTTTATCTCTATCAATAATATATTGAAACTGTTCTTTTGCTTCACTGAAGCGTTTGATATCGAGATAGAGGTTACCCAAGTTAAGGCGAGCAGAAAAGTCATCCGGCGTGACCTTCAAAACTGCATTAAATCCTTTTTCAGCTTGCAACACGTTCCCAAGATTCAGATTTGCTAATGCTATGTTGAAAAACGCCTCCGTTCTTTTTGGGTCGAGATTGACTACTTCCTGAAAAATTTTGACCGCATTGGACCAGTCCTGCCGGCGCAGATACTCTCGTCCATTGATAATTCCGTATCGGATTTTGGCTTCTAAAGTGATATTAGGATCGGCGTTAATATCGATTATGATCTTAAAATGCCGCATTGCATCATCGGGTCGATTAGAGCGTTCATAAATATTACCCAGATTCATATGACCAATAATATGACGAGGCTCGATAGAGACGAGTTTCTTAAACGTTGTTTCCGCTTCTTCAATGCGATTGAGAAATACATAGGTTGCGCCAATGTTCGCAAGTATTATGGGATCTTCTGGATAGTCCAATTGCAAACCGTTGAAAACCAGCAAAGCCGCGCTCATCTCCCCCTTTTTTGCAAGTGCCTGACCCGTCGCCAATGACAATCGCTTTTCAGCCTCCTTCACGCCACTATCGCGACTACCGGTATCAACCAAGCGTTGGTATTCTTCTAAGGCCTCGTTCCGCTTGCCTATGCGCTCCAGAAAGGCCCCAAGATTTAGACTGTAATGAGAACTCAAGGGATCTAGCTGGGTAGCTCGTAACAGATTTTTTTGTGCCCCTTCAGCATCTTTCTTAAAGATAGACAATTGCCCAAGACGAAAATAGGTCTCGGGGTGATTCGGATTCAACACCAAAATTTTATTATAGATTTGCAAAGCGCTATCAAAATCTTTGAGGTTCATTGCCGCCGCACCTTCCTCCAAGAGGCGCTTAACAGTCTCGTCATCTTCTGCAAACACAGGAAGAGACACGA
Organism: Gammaproteobacteria bacterium; assembly: GCA_029881255.1. NCBI lineage: Bacteria > Pseudomonadati > Pseudomonadota > Gammaproteobacteria > Gammaproteobacteria bacterium. The sequence goes on from JAOUMY010000005.1 coordinate 233,379, forward strand.
GCACACTCATCATCACTAAGAGACGAACTGCCGTGACCATCCTCTGTATAGCGTTGTTAACCGTGTAAGGCATAGGTACCCGCTTAAAAAATACGGCCTGCACTCTTTTGACCAGACAAATCGAATTCCAATCAGAATCCGATATTAAACTTCAGCTGCGCGCGCCATCCATCCAACCGAAAAGTTGCAAGTCGCCGATTAACGCCATCAGGTAGTAAATATTCGATATAGCCGTCTCTATTTACCAACATCGGAGTAGGCGCGGACAACAAGCGGTCACCGTTATTAAAATCATGTTTGGTTGTGATGCCTTTTAGCGTCGCATTCTTCACGCCAAGAGCATAGGAACCCGACAAACTGATGGAAAACCGATCGGCCAACCTGGCCTCAGCACCTAGGCCAAACTGCAATAAAAGCAATCCCGTTGCTTGTGTTTCAAAGACTATATTCCGACTGAATCCTGCGGGCGCACCGGAAACGAAAAATATCTTGTGGACATCTTTGTAATCAATATCAAACAAATCATGTATTGCGGTATCTATATACAGATTAAATCGGCTACTACGCTCGAGAAAGTAGCGTCGCAACCCAACATAATATTGGGTATAGGAAAATTTTGCCCTTCGTGAATAGAGTGCTTCATTCTCGGGCTCACCCTGAAGTGGAAAAGTTACATCCAGGTTGGGAGAAAAGGAATTGACTTCCCAAATTCCAAAACCGATAACAAAGTCATTTTTCTTCCCAAAATTTCGACGAATTTCCAAGCCGGCTTCCCACCACACAGGAACCGGGTCAAGTGGATTCGTAATGTTAAACCCTTTAGGCGGATATGAGGATGCGCCTTCAATATCTTCTGGCAGATCTGTCGTTATTTCCGACTGCCCTACCAGTGGCATTTTAAATAAGCCATCGTTGAGCGCTTTTAACTGCGGTCCACTGCGCCCCATAGTCGGCGTGAATATCCACCCTGGCTCATCAAGACGCGCATGCGATGACAACGGCAGAGAAAACAATAGTAAGATATACCAAGGTGTTCTTTTTCTAAACATTACGCCCCCCGTTTATCCCCAGGTCTGTAATAAGAAAACAATGCGGGTAGCACAACTAACGCTACTAAACAACTCACCAACATATATGCCGTAACGAAATAGCCCAGTTTCACATGTGGAGGAAACTGCGACAGAAATAAGACGGCAAAACCGGCGCTAACTACTGTGGCATTAAATACAATTGTTCTGCCTGTGGTACGCAAGGTCGCTGCTGTAGCGTCGATATGATTCAGGCCTTGTTGTCGTTCGCTAATGTATCGATAAACATAATGCACCGCATAGTCGACACCCACACCGATAGCAATACCCGCTGCCAAGGCCGTTGAGACATCCATCGGAATCGAAAAAAGACCCGCAAAACCAGCGACAATCAGCGTAGACAGGGTCACTGGGATAACAACGTACAACCCCGCAATCAAGGAAAGAAAGGCTAGCGCCGCCACCACAAAAATCACCAACTTGGAGAATACAATCGCCGAAGTCTGACTTCCGATTAGCAAATCTGCCCAGATATAGGAATTGTTTGCAGAACCAGCATAATTAATACTGACTCCGGCACCTTCGAACTCTCTTGCAACATAGGTCTTTACTTCATCGATAATATGTTTCAGATGCTTTGTATAATCAGTCTGTATCGCTATCGTTACCAGACCTTGCTTGTAATCGAAGTCCACCACCTGGTCCAATTGATCCGGACGCCCTGAAACAGAAAACAGAAACAGGTATTCAGCGATCAGATCGCGTGACTCCGGCAACTTGTTGTAAGCCGGATTATCTTCGTGCAGCGACTTGTTCATGTTCTTAAGATAATTCACCACCGACAAGGAATCACCCACATAGGGCAATTCCGCCACAAAGGTTTGCAAACCTTCAATCCTGCGTAGCAATTCAGGATCTTTAAAAGCATCTTTCTGTTGCGATTCGATAACCACATTAAGAAACACGGTGCCGGAGAATTTTTCATTCAACTTCTGAGTTGCAACATAGACGTCGCTGTCTTCACGAAAATCACTCAACCAGCTGGAATTGACAAATAGCATTGATGAGCCAAAACCTGCGACCAATACCAAAACTGCGAGCACGGCGCCCAGAACCGACTTACGCTCATTGACCTGTTCACCGATGCGTATCAACAACCATGAGAGTCGACTCTGTTCTTCATAAACACGTTGCGCGCGTCGTCTTGCATAGAAATTCGCTACACGTGGTTTCATGAGAGTCAATACCGCGGGTATAAACATAATCGAAATTAACCAGCTCAGTATGATCCCTATCATCGCAAATACACCGAAAATTCTAAAAGGCGGCATATCAGCAAAGAAAAGGGCCGCGAAACCTATGGCCGTTGTGAGTGACGTCATGATTAGCGGCGCGCCCAGGCGGCTAACTGCCTCGCTTACAATGAGCCGGCTGTCACGGTGAGGATCCTTCAAGACTGCATCAAAATAGGCACTAAGTAAGTGTACTGAATCGCCAATGCCGACGGCTACGAGTATGACTGGCAACATAGTGGAAATCGTATACAAAGGAACATCAAATAACGTCTGTAACCCCATAGTCCAGACGATCGCAAAACCCATTACCACAATGGGTAGCAACATTCCTCGACCGGAACGAAACATAACCAGCAACACCAAAGCCATCACGGCCACAACCATGGGTATCATGATTTGCATGTCTTCCAGTGCGTAGGTGCCGGAAGAGACTTCGATAACGGGTCGGCCTGCGAGATAAAACGTGTCTTTGATGTCTTTCGGGGCAGAGACATTTTCTGGTGTTTGCGTAGCAGACGTATCAGACGACAGAGGCCCTGCTTTTTTAATATTCTTCGCTGTTGAGTTGGAAAATTCGCTGGCAGCCCATTCTTCTTCCTCTTCTTCTTTGGCTTTAGTTGAATTCCACCACTTTAGTTGCTCTTCAGACCACTGTGTTTCACTCGATTTTTCAACAACTGGCTTTTCCTCGACGGCCTTGGTCTCAGTTGTTTCACCTTGTTGCTGCTTCCACCACTTGACCTGGTCTTCACTCCACTGACCATCGTCTCCTTTCTTTTCCTTTTGCCATTTCTTCCAATCCCCGCTGCCATCACCCCAGTTACCACTCCATCCACCGCTATCTTCCCCGGTTTCTGCACCAAGAATGCCTTTCACCTGCCAATACGTCATCCAGCGATTGACCATGCCCTCTTTTAGCTTGGCGCGCACCATAGCCGCCTTACCATCGGCAGAAACAATGTTACCGACAAACAAGTCTGCATTGTCGAAAACAAGTTTTTTCAGTGCATCAATTTCCGCTTGAGTCTGCGGCAAACGTTCCATTAAAGGAATCGAACCAATCGTTTTTTCATCGCCAGTAAATCGTGTAGCCGTTGCAATCGAAGCCACATCACTTGAACGCGTTGCCTGAACGCCAGGAAGAGCAGCCAGTTTTTCCGATAGCCGTTTAATGCGTGTCAGCGTTTCTATGTTAAATACGGTATCCGGATTTTCAATTCCAATGATGACGGTATCTCGTACACCAAACGCATCGTCAACTTTTTCATCATAGATAATCGCTTCATGTCCTTTGGGTAAGTAGACTCGAGCATCAGTCTCCCAACGCAACTTATCTAGCTGGCTTCCAAAGAAAGCAGTAAACACGAGAATAGTAGCTATCGTAGCTCGTGGAAATTTGACACCTGTAAGATAGAAATTCTTTAGCATTGTTTACCTTCCCATCGCCTTGCTAAAAGTCGTACTTGAATTCGAGAAACACTCGTCGATTGTCGCGAAAGTTTCCGAGAAACTGTGCCCGTTGTTCGACATCCGTCAAACCGCCTGGATCAATTGTCGAGAATGCGCGCCCGAACTGTGTACGATTACCCGTAAATAGATCAAGGCCAAACATCACCTGAAATTGATTTGTCAGATTAAATGTAATCTTTGGTTTGATGTAGTCTTCCTGAAATTCGATTAAGCGTATGTAGAGCAACGTAAAGACTGCCGATTGTTTTTGCAGTGGTTTACGTAGAAAGACATTAAATGTGGTATCGAATCGTCTGCTGAGAATGTCGGGACTGTAGTCCAATATCATCCATTGCGAAATAGAGGGAGAAAAGTCGGCTCCCCAAAGCGAAAAATCGTAGCCGATACCCCAGCGAATGTGGTCACGTTGAACTTCGCCATCGCTGACTAAAAAACCGTCTTCATAGTGATCTTCGATTGCAAAATATTTCCCCGTCACATATGCAAATTCGGCCTTCAGAATATCTCCACCAATCTCCCGCGTAGCGGTTAAACCATACATCGTCATTCGGGTGTAGGTGGGAAGAATCGCCAACTCATTACTGGTTTCCACGCTGGTGACATCATCGATAGAAATAATACGAAATGTTGCAGGATAGTCATCCCACGTATAAAAATAACTCAGCGCCAGGTCTGTCTCGTTTATCCTGGTACTTAGACGTACGCCAAACTCCGAATACATGGGATCAAAATTGTTCGGTTGCGTCGTGGAAGGTAAAACCTGAAACAACTCCCACTCAGAACCTTTTACCGCGGGTTGGTGAAATTTCAATTCAGGAATCCACAGTAGTTGCAGACTGGCGTTCTCACCGTAGTAGTCGGCCTTTAAGGTCCAAAGCGGAATGCGATAGTCAAGGAGACCGGGAAGTATTAGTTCGCGAAAATCCATCGGATTAATTTCATCGACAATACGCATCCCTTCAAGAACGCCCCAGATCACATATTGCTTTCCGATGCGAAGATCGAGATTTTTGATGTATAAATCGAGATAGAGTTCGCGCAACTCGGCCCTCTTTTGATCTCTTTCCTGACCAGCAATGATCAATTCAACAAAGGTTAAAACCTCTTTTTCTTCGCGTACATATCGCGCTGCGATAGTCTCTTCGTCAAACACATCGTACACGCTGTCATAATATCCCCAGCCGGTCGCGACGAATTTGGACCACTTGCCGATAGAAACTTCATTTTTTAGCTGAAGAATATTTCTGATTTTTGTGTAGATACGCGGTTCGTCAAAACGATAGGCCGTTTCATTTTTAACATAGCCTCCAAAATCATATTTAATCAGATTATTTTTTTCAGTCGGTACATCAATACTGCTGGGAAACTCAAAGTCGAGATCCAAACCAGGTGTTGCCGCTTCAACACCCAGTGAAACAAGATAAAGTAGCAGTACTAATAATCTATGCATTGTGACCGTTTACTGCATTCTTCTGGCAACTTTCACAAACAATTGGTGTTTGACTGCTGGACTGACAAATACCCATTTCAGCTCGCTCGCCAACTTGCATAGGCTCACCACAACTATCACAAGAACAACGGCGATTAAGCACAATAGTCTTCCAGGCAATCACATCCGCGAACTCGTTTTTAGACTCGACTTGAGGTGTATTCTTTTTGATCAAATCAAGCTTGATGGATGGTTGCTCCTCCAGGAATACATCTTCCAACACCCGCCTTAACAACAATGAGACGGGGATCCCCAATTCATCAGCCCGTTGTATCACCTTTGTTTTCAAAGCCTTGGGGACGCGAGCACCGAGAAACTCTTCCTTACGGCGTAGCGCAACTTTCATCGCCTTGTCACGCATCAGATTAGCCTTTTCAGCTGGGTGGAACACTTTGGCGGATTTTTGCATTACATACTCCTGTTCTTATAGGTTGTTGGACTATTTGGAAATGTTATACAAAGGTAAAACAATGGTTATACAGAGTCAATTTTAGCTACCGACAGTATATCGGAATCACCCCCATTAGTGGGCAATTAAATTACTAAGTATCAATTAGTTAGGGTGACTCAAGGGGTGTCGCTGTGAAACGGTTTTGTTATCTGCCAAAAACTAGAAACGTACACTGGCGTAACTGGCCAGTTGGCTACTGAATAGTGGGTGTTCGGGCGATGATGTCGCGATCCATTGAAGATTCTCGCGTATTCCAAACGACAATTGAGGAGAAAAACGATATTCGATGAACGCATAAGTTGAGCGCGCCCCACCGAGTGCCTTGGCGTCATTATTGACACTGCCGAACTCTTTTGCGATCTGATATCCCAACCCAGCGCCATAAGAAAATCCATTGGCATTCATTTCGGTCTTTACAACCATATGCAGTGGAATGCGTACCCAGTGAGCACCATCTGGGGTCGCCTTGCCCGGTAATCCCCAGTTGACACCTGCCTCTAAAAATAACTGGTAGTCAAGCAAACGCGCTACACGATGCCCCAAAACAAAGTATTGTCCGTTTCCGTAACTGCTCGACCTGGACATCAATGCCTCAGTGCCGCGACCAAAGCCTATCTGGAAATAATTCTTTGAACTCTTTCCTGGCGAAAAAATGGGAACTGCCTGGTCTAGGGATTTATATTTCCATATCCAGGATGATACCTGGCTGCTCCGCCTAGATTTACGAGTGTTAACCTCAATGAGATAGTCCCCTTTATCCCAAATCATGGTTTCCTGCGTACGCGTATAGGAAAGCACGCCAACACCGCTGGCCAGACCGATGGCAGCGATTGGATTAGGAAGGGCAAGCAGAGCTGTCCCCACTCCCACAAAAATACTGCCGAATAGATTTCCTCGATTTTGTTTTACTTGCTTAGGTTCACCCCAAGCTGTTGTAAGATTGTCGACAGACAAACCTATTTTTTTGCTTAAGTTCGTCTTATGAAGTCTCGCGATATCGTGATACTTGCCAACCAGCTGGTCGGTCGCTAGATAGAAATCCTGATCTCTTTCAGGAATAGACATGGCGCTGGCGCTTATCGAGCATGCCAGCAAGAGCAGTCCTTTGAAGATCATCAAGATTATCGAGCGGCGCATCCAGACTCCAGAGAGTTTTCGAAGAGCTGTTAAGTCTAGATAATTTCAATTAATACGCCATTAACGCATGCGCGTGAAGACGCCTTCGCCAACGCTTCTATTCATCCACATTTCCCACGTAAAAGGTGACTACTTTTATCAAGTAACTGCGTGAATTACTCAAGCATCTCGCTGACACGTCCGATAGCTACAGAAGTTTATCAAGCACTATAAAAAGCGAGAGTTTTAATGAAAAAGCAAATATCGAAAAAGCGTTTCGTACTTTCAGGCCTGGCGCTTTCACTTGCCATAAGCCTTAGTGCCAACGCCGAATCAATTTGGAGCCAAGACAACCTTACTGGCAGTTGGGGAGGAGCGCGCACCAATCTGGAAAACAAGGGATATGGATTCGAATTCGCCTACGTCACCGACGTTATGTCTAACCTCAGTGGCGGTGCTGCAAAGGGAACTGAGCGACTAGATAATGTTGATCTTGTTTTCAATCTGGATGCCGGCAAAGCATTTGGCATGAACGGCGTAAGCGCTTCGTTCTACTTTATAGGCAACACCGGTGGCAGCCCAACTGATCATGTCGGTGATATGCAAGGCGTAAGCAATATTGACGCAGACAACACATTTAAATTGTACGAAGCGTGGATAGAAACAAATTTTCTGGACGATGCTTTGAGCTTTCGTCTAGGCCTTTACGATCTTAATTCTGAATTTGACGTCATGGAAACTGCGGGGCTGTTTCTCAACTCCTCGCATGGCATAGGCCCGGACTTCGCTCAGTCTGGAGAAAACGGCCCGTCTATCTTTCCAACAACTTCACTTGGTTTCCGTGCGGTGTATAAGCTCACGCCAACAATGTATGCTCAAGGCGTGGTACTCGATGGTGTCGCCGGTGACCCAAATAATCCCAATGGCACTCAGGTAAAACTCGGTGCAAATGACGGACTGCTGGTCTCAGGGGAAATGGGTTTTGCCACCGATCCTGAAGACAAGGGAACTGCATACACTAAGTTTGCAGTCGGAAGCTGGTACTACACGCAAAGTATGGCAACGAACTCTCTTGGTTCAGCGATTACGCCTCAAAACAATAGCGGCTACTATGCTGTTGCCGAACGAAAACTGTTTTCCGAATCCGGAAGCGGCGAACAAGGTCTCTCTGGATTTGCACGCTTCGGCATGGCTAACGACTCATTAAATGCTATCGACTACTACTATAGCGTTGGTTTTGTTTACTCTGGACTGATTCCCGGCCGTAACAAGGATCAGTTTGGTTTTGCTGTAGCAAATGCACATACGAGTCAACTCGTATATGACGCATTGTCTGCCTCCAGCTTCAACCCTTCAGGTCAGGAAACCAATATCGAAGTCACTTACCGTTTGGAACTTACGCCGTGGATGGTCGTTCAGCCCGACCTGCAGTACGTCGTCACGCCTAGCGCACGTCAGTCAATTGCCAACGCTCTCGTCGTAGGCTCTCGATTTGAATTGGTATTTTAACTAGCAAAATATATGGAGCAAGAATGAGCAGTTCTCTGAGCAAGTTCAGTCTGCTCAGCATCAAGGCAAAACTGATTAGCAGTTTTGCCTTTGTTGCTGTTCTCGTCGTTGCCGCCGGTATTTCAGGCTTTGTCGGTACGCAGCGTTTGTCCAACTCACTTGACTTTGTCACAGGGCCCGCATGGGATGCAGCCGACGGCTCGATGGAAGGAAGCATAGGCACACAGCAAATGATGCTTGCCGTAGAAAAAATCATCTTACTTTCCTCTAGCCGAAACGCAAATGATCCCGAGATTCTCAAATATAAAAAGCTACTCAAAGAAGGCGAAGTTACCGCAAACGAATCTATCCAACGCATGATATCGTCTGGTTTAATCCCTGATGATCAAGTCCGGCAGGTCAAATCAGGGCAAGCCAGCTATAACAAAAATATCGAAGAGATGATGCGAGCTCATGACGTCTACGCGCAAGCACACCATAATCTTGCGGCTGGTTTTCGTGATTTTCAAAATTTCATGGGGCTAGCCGAGGAGTATGGAGACGGGCAAGTCGAAGCCTTACGTCGCCAACCTAATCGCGCTCTCAGTTGGAAAGGCGGACTAGCGGAGAAATGGAGTGCCGCAGATGGCGCTATGGAATCTCAAATAGCACTCTTACAACGGCAGTACTATTACCAACGCCTGGCGGCATACGAGCCACCGGATGAAATATTACCCAAACTCAGTGACACATTAAAATGGTTGCAGGAAACCACTGGCGAATTAACAGGACTAAGTGCCTTCCGCGCAACTGTCAACGAAGGGCCACACAAGGGTCAGCGATACAACACTATTATAAAAAAATACATGTCGCAGCACGAAACCGAGTTTACTCAGGCTGTTCAGAGTTTCCTGTCATTTAGTGAAGCGAGAAAACGTTATACGGAAGTAGCATCTGAATATTTAGATCTTTTGGAAACGGTTGAATCTTCTGGCGATGCTGCTGTGGAAAACGAAACCGGTGCAATTGCAACAACGAAGGCCGCAGTCCTTTCTATTTTGCTAACCGTTGTTGTTGCCAGCGTGGCGCTTTCCGTTGTTCTAGGCTTGCTCATCACCAGAGCGATAGTCCTGCCACTGAATACGGCTGTTGAGGTTGCGAATGCCATTGCAGAAGGCGATCTTACCCGTATTATAGAAGTGAATTCCACTGATGAAACCGGCCAAATGTTGAAGTCGATGAGTTTAATGCAGGAACGCTTGTCAGATATTTTCAAACAAGCCATCGACACGTCAACATCACTCGCGGATGCGGCGGAACAGGTAGCCAGTTCTTCTCAGAACCTGAGCTCTGGTGCCAGTGAACAGGCTGCCAGCTTGGAAGAGACAACGGCTAGTTTAGAAGAGATGGGCTCTACTATTGACCAAAACGCGGATAATGCACGTGAAACAGAAGCCATCGCAACAACATCTTCTGACCGCGCCGAGGCTAGTGGAAAAGTAGTCATTGAAACTGTCGGCGCCATGCGAGACATCACCGACAAAATCACGATGGTGGAGGACATCGCCTACAAGACCAATCTGTTGGCGCTTAACGCGGCCATAGAGGCTGCACGCGCGGGTGAACATGGAAAAGGATTTGCCGTCGTAGCGGATGAGGTTAGAAAGCTTGCCGAGCGCAGTCAATCAATTGCAGAGGAAATCGGACAACTCTCTCATCAGAGTCTGCGTATCGCTGAAGGTGCAGGGAATTCTATTAGTGAACTGGTACCCGACATCAAACGTACTGCGTCATTGGTTCAAGAAATTGCAGCCGCTTCATCGGAACAAGCCAGTGGCATACAACAGGTTAATACTGCGGTCCGACAACTAGATTCCGTTGCACAGCAGAACTCGGCATCATCAGAGGAGTTAAGCGCTACGGCGGAGGAAATGCAAACTCAGGCTAGTGATCTGAAGAAGCTAATTGACTACTTCCGAGTGGCTTGACAAACACAAGTAAAAAAAGCGGCTCTTGCGAGCCGCTTGCTGTTACTCCAGAATGACTCTTACTCGCGTTGCATCTAATCTCGCAGACTGATCATCATACTGCCCTACCGCACTCAAGCTTCGAATATACGTTGTCTGTTGAGATAGTCTCAGTTCGAGATCCGTTACAAACTCCTCAAATCGCGTGTGTACTGTACGTGTCTGTCCTTCAACAATCGCCCACAACCCACGTTCTTCATCGACTGGAACTATGTTAGGAGCCGCCGTAGTGTCTAACAAATCGGTTCGATTGCCGTTTCTCACAACATGGTGAAATTTACCATTACCAACCATATTCAATGTAATTCCCTGCGCAGAAAATTCAGATATCGCATTGTCCGATGAAGGAAGCCAGTTACTCACCAAAATCGCCCTAACTTTCGCGACATCGACGACGGATACCGCTTCGAAATCAGCAGGCGCACTAGCAAATGGCGTTACAAAGCCCCTGACCTTAACTGGTGAACCAGTAGAAATTGATGCAACATCAAGCGCGCCACTATTGATCTCATAGTTCTGTGGATCTGCATCGTTTGCTGCGTCGATACCGGTTCCCGCGAAATCGAACGCTTCAATTCGACGGTGATTAATGGCTTGTACGTCCATCACCAATGCATAACGACTACTTGTGTTTTCTACTCTCGTACCATGAACGTCGGTGTAGTGCAACGCAACACGCCCTAGGCTGGCATCAAGTGAAAGTCCCGCTGTACTGCTATCGCCAACTGTTCCTATAGCCACAATGCGCTGACCAATGGAGATATCATCGATCAAAAAGTCCTCATGTGAACCTTGCTTGTGTACGCGAGTAGTCTCCGCAATTACGACGTCAACCCTGTCATTGAATACAACGGTACCACCTGCACGTATGAGTGTTGCGCCCTTTACCGTTAAGAGATTGCCAACACGTCCGACTACGCTACCTTGTACAACATCAAGCTCTCCGCCAGGTACGCTGTTACCCGCCTTAACTTCAGTCGCCATGAATTTGCGTTCTTTTAGATTGAGATCACCTTTGACGACTACAGCAGATAATACCGGAAGCGCATCCAAGGCACTTATTCCTTCCTCACCCGCATAATTTTCGCCATTGATATCGAACGTGGTCGTTGTGGCAACAGAAACTGTCACGCCACCAAAGCCGTGGTCTTTGTCGAGCTTGTGATGAAAAGGACGCATGAAAACGTCGAACGTATTGTTAACAACATCGACTTTGTTCAAAACACCACGCAGACGATGGGCTTTAGATGTCTGAGGATCCAGATCAGCGATAAGAACGGGTTCGACGGTCAATGCCACGGGTGTACCAGCACTATCATACTCGATGCTATGCGAGGCCTTTAGATCAAAATCCAGGCTCAAGTGTGCCGGAACGCCCGGAAATATGCGTAAAGGCTTGTCTCGATCGAGATCAACTTTCACCTTCCACTCAGTAACAGGATTGTTGCTACTGTCACGTATATCACTAACAAGTACCGCATCTCCGTTGATGTCTTCAACTCGAATTTCCGCATTGCTATAATCCAGTGTCATCGTGGCGCTGGTGTAATCACCAGAACCAATTCTTGCTGCGGTTACTAATTCCGTCATGTCGACATATTGTGAAAAATCAATACGTGTCTTAACGGGAAGGGTTTCGACAACCGAACCATCCCGCTTGGTAAGCGTAATGGAATTCACATCGACATCGTAAAGGGAAAAGTCACCTTGGGCATCGGTAATAGCGATATATACTTCACCTACTTCTTCAGCAATCTTGTTGGAAAAGCGATCTGCCAAATTCAGCTGGCAGCTTGAAAGTATGCCCGCCAGTAGCAGCGCCCCAAACTTCAATAATCGTTTTCTTAATGTAACGAACTTCATAGCACTCTCCTATGGATTTATTTAATTCTTGCGCGTTTAATCAACCAGATTATTCAGCGCTACAAACAGGACAACGTGGAGAGTTGGGATCGGTTGACAAGAAATTTGAAATTTTTCGTTACCAGGAAAAACTACTTGAAACACCCATGAATTCTACTGAGGAGTCAGACGCTCGATCGTACTGCATACCTCCACTCAATTCGACATCAAAGTGTTTGTTTAGATACCATATTAGACCGAGTGTAGAGGCGTATTGGAGTTCCTGACCAATGGCCGAAACAGTCCTGGCGACATTGATTCGAAAGACGAAAGGCAAAATTTCGTATTCGCAAAAAATACTATTCGACCTTTGAATAAGACCTGAGGATAGTGAACTCGCTTTATAGGATAGCCACTGCATAACTCTATCTGGGTCAATGACCGACAAATCACGACTATAGCGTTCTTCTTGCCAATGGGCGCCAACATTCACTAGAAACGACGTATAGTATGTCCAACTCAAATCAATTCCCATACCATATAGTTCTAACTTTTTAATACTGGGATCTTGCCACCTAACGAGAGCCTTAGTCGCTACAGAAATGCCTTTCAAGGAGGATCGCAGAGACAATTGCCAATTATCACTGTTATAGCTCAGGCTCCCGCGCAAATGCCGTGTAATCAAGGCTTCGGTGTTACCCCAACTTCCAAATTCCAAACCACTAACTAAAGGCTGGACTGGGTCGCTACTATAGCCGGTAAAAAAACTTTGCGTATTGACAAACGTTGGCGAAGAATTCTTAGTTCGCCCGGCGCCTACAAAAAAGCGATAGTCATAGGGTAGGGCCAGCTCGACATAGATCTGACTGTCTTTGGTATTTCCCGAATCGACATTGATAAAGAGTGACGCAAAAGAAACTGGCTCTGGTGCCAATTCAGCCTCTGCATCCTGCGCCAATGCTGTAGTTCCCGCCAATACCAGCAACAGCCCTAAAATTATTGCTAACACAACAAACTATCTTTGCCTGTTCAGCATAGGACGTCGTTGTCTGGGACTAGACTGGCGCAAACGCTGTCGTATTTGTTGCCGCTGTGCCGGAGTCATGGATTGCCATTTTTGTCGAAGTTGTTGTCGCTTGCTTTCTGGTAATGTCTGAAACCACTTCGACCGCCGCTGTATTGACTGTTGCTTTTCGGCTGGCATATTCTTATATAACCTAAAACGTTCTCTTAATACTTGGCGTTCTGTCGGCGACATTTCCTGCCATTGTTGAAAACGCTGCTTAAATACCCTCTTCTGATCGCCATCCATTTTCTGCCATTGTTCTACACCTCTAATCAATCGTTGTTGTTTTTCTGCGGGGTATTGATTCCACTGTTCTTTTGCCGCACTCAACATTTTCTGGTGCGCAGGCGACAATGCCTCCCAAGGCGTGACGGTATCTTCCGCCAACAAAGGGAAACTCAAACAGATCAAAATTAGCAGGTTCACGATTCGATTATTCATCACGTTTTTCCTGTTCTGCAAACTCCGAAAACTGATCGTCTTTAACATCGAGTAAGGCGAAAGGATCAACCACAGTTTGCTGGTCGCCAGTATCCCAGCTACCAATAAATTCCAGAAACGCAAGATCAGGCGCATCCTGATCGTCGTTTGCAGCGACGGGTATAAGCACTAGACTTATACAAATCCCCATTAACCAGTACCTAACCGGAATTGGCTTCATCTTCCAGCCACTCATAGAATTCCAGCTCACTGTAGAATTCCAGATTTTCATGGCTACTGAGCAATTCCATATCTTCGAGCACACCTGGCTCTACCTGACTGATCCATGTACTGTTGTTCCAGACATTCCAGGTCAAAATGGCCACTACTGCGACGGCCGCCGTTGAGGCTGGTATTGCCCAGGGATGATTGCTGCTCAAGGCCATGATGTTTTGCCAAACAGCTACCGGCGTTGATTTGCCAGCTTGATTAAGCACTGCCTGACGACGCTGATTCAAATCAGACAGGGTTTCGCCATCGAGTCCGTCCGCCTTTTCATCAAGTTGTCGTTTGACCCTGCGCAACAACTCATCTTCATCATCATGTTTCATGGCCAATACCCTTCCAGTTTTTCACGCACGGTATGTATGGCGCGGGAATAATGGGTTTTAACGCTGCCTGCCGAGCATCCCATAGCCTCAGCTGTCTGTTGCACATCCAAACCTTCCCAAGCTCTCAATAGAAACGCCTGTTGTTGGCGTAACGGTAGCTCGTGCAAGACCTCATCCAGTCGCGACAATGCCTGGCTATTGAATACGGTTCTACCCGGTTCGAAGCGAACGTCTTCAATTTCAAGCGACGGTTCCGGCTGATTGTCTTCATCTCGCGACCGACCAAACCAGCTGCCAAACCATTGTTCGACTTTACGCTTGCGGTGCCAATCGGTAATTCGATGCTGCAAGATGCGATGGAAAAGAGGCGCCCATTCTTCGTTTGGTCTTTGCGCGTAGTTGCGTGCCAGTCGCAACATCGCATCCTGCACAAGATCCAACGCATCCTCACGATTATAGGTAGCAATATAGGCCATGCGGTAGGCACGTCTTTCCACGCCCTGAAAAAATATATTCAGCGCATTCCTGATATTTACTGTCTGAGCGCCGTCCCGGCCTTCCCCTTCCATGAGGTCGTAAGATACCGTTACTAACTGCATTTTGCGAATTCCTGTGACCACCTTAATGATAGCAACGGGCGAGCAGGGATTTGGTTGACAAGATTTGGAAATTTTTAGTGGGAAAAGCTAACTATTGTCCGGAGACCATAACCGACCCGGACGGGCCAGTCGCCGTTCCGGATCGGCTATGTTGTGCCGCTCAGGCAATCTTAGTGAATGGCGATATCAGTCAACGCATTCAAGATAGTTGGCGCCAGATACATCACCGGCAGTATCATGGCAAAGGCTAAAAGAAAAAGGGCGGCTTTTACATTGTCACTCATGACGTTTACCTCATAGGGGTTATTAATAAAACTGTCCGATCCTTCGGATAAGCAGAAGTATTAATCTTTCTGTCCTTGGCTATATAAGCCTTTTCTAAACTTCTTATCGCAATTATAGGATTGATCCAAGCAACTTCCCAATCAGATGATTTGATTGATCGAGTATTTCGTTCAGAAAATTGAATTGAGGGGACAAATTATCGAAGCGCTTGTTTTTAAACGATTGGGAAATTAGCAAACGATTTACTCAGTTAAACACAAGCTGAACAAGCGATAAGCTTTGATTATTGGGGCAATTGAAGAGGCAAAATTGTTCTTAGAAAATTAAATAAAGGGCGTGACGAAACGCCACGCCCTGTGTCCTTATCTGACTTCGGAATTGATAATAACGCTAATTCCAGAGCTGGAATTGACGCGTATTTCATCGCTAAAGCCTTCGAGATCCCCGGGTTGCGACATGGCATTACCCGTCTTCGAGATACGTGCTCCAACGATTACGCGACCAAACCCTGATAGCTTCATACTCGGGTTCATCGCAAGCGAATCGTCTAGTTTAAACTTGAACGGAAGATCTTTTACTTGTTTGCGAACGATAGCCAACGGCATACGTGGCCCGTCAGCAGCGCGGGCAAATATAAAAACGGTGTCATCAGCACTGGCCTTACTGGCGATGGCGCCACCCAGCATGACAGTTCCATTTACTTCTTTAATTCCACCACCTGCAGCCGCCACTGAATTCCCGCTCGCAACTCCACCCTGTTGCATCATCGGCGGTGTCATCATACTGGGCGGAGCAGAGGGAGCCATGCCAAGACGGGAACGGACCTCGTCAATATTCGCAGCTATCTGCTGTGCCTCGTTCGATCCTGGAGGCAACACCTTAATCAATCGCTCCCAAAACCCCAGCGCGGATTTAAAGTCACCTTGCTGGTATGCCGCAGTACCAATTAACCACAAGCCCTGCACATGATTCGGATCAAGCTCAATCGCCTTCTCCAGCAAACTAATGGCCTTAGGCGTGATCTGACGACCGGATGCCATTGCAACGGTATCAGCGTAAGCCGCCAATGCATCGGGGACCTTGTCACCACCCATTTGCATCAACTTTTCGAAAACATCGGCAGCCTCTTTGAAGCGTTTCTGGAATTTATACGAACGCGCCAGCATAAACCAACCCTCCGGGTCATTTGGCTCCTGTTCCAGACGCTGCTCCAGCTGTGCAATCATATTGTTAATAGTCTGCTGCTGGTGTTCTGCGGTATTTACCTCGGGTTCGGCACTGTCGGGATCTAGTCCGCGTGCTCCCGCTCCCCAGGTGCCATAGAGGATAATGGCCAAGACAGGAACCACGGCTATCAGTGCCATGGCAGACATTTTGGCCGATGTAGGCGTAACCGCTTCTGCTGTTTCGTCACCTTCTTCGAGACGCTTCATGTCTTCAAGGAAGTTGCGTTCGATATCCGCCTTGGCGCTATCGTATTGCTCCTGGCTGATGACCTCGTTTTTCAGGTCATTTTCCAACTCTTCAAACTGATCCTTATAAACATTGACCGTTAAATCTTTACGATCGACAAGTTTTGAATCTTGCGGACGCTTTTTCAATAAAGGTGGCAATAGGAATGCTAACGCAATAGCGATAAAGACTACCGCGATAAACCAGAAAGCTATCATGTGCTAATCTTCCCCGTCTTATTTCTTGAGTAGTTCTTCGACGCGCGCTGTATCTTCCGCGCTGAGCGGCACATCATCAGCCGCCACCAGACGGCGCTTACGCAATTGAACAAACAGCATGGTCACGCCAATGATGAGTAGAATAAAAGGACCAATCCAGAGGAACATCGTGGATGACTTGAAGGCTGGTTTATAGCGGATAAAGTCACCATAACGTGCGACCATATAGTCAACGATTTCATTATCTGTTTTACCCTGCTTCATCTGCTCGCGCACGACACGCTTCAGGTCGTCAGCAAGTCCAGCTTTGGAATCGTATATAGTCTGGTTCTGACACTTCTGACAACGCAGTTCAGAGGTAAGCGCCTTATAGCGTTCCTCGTCGATTGCAGAATCAAGTAAAGGCACAGCGTCCTTAGCAAAAACCGGCAGGGCCAACAGACCTAGCAGGATGGCTACAACGGCACTCTTCATCCTTCCAGCTCCTTAATCTTGGGCTTCAAAATTGTCTCCCAATCCTGACGGGAAACAGGACCGACATGTTTGTAACGAATCACACCTTCTTTATCGATAAGAAAGGTTTCGGGAACACCGTATACACCGTAGTCGATTCCCACATTACCGGCCATGTCAGAGACACTAAGCATGTAGGGATCACCAAGCTGACGCAACCAGGTCATGGCATCGTTTGGTTTGTCTTTATAGTTCAAGCCTATCATCGGCACTTCACCCTTGCGGGCTATTTCCATAAACAGAGGGTGCTCGGAACGACAGGCACCACACCAGGAGGCCCATACATTTAGCAGCCACACCTTGCCTTTCATTTCCTCATTGGCGAATTGCATGTCGGCCTTGTGCAATTGGGGAAGATTAAATGCCGGTGCGGGTTTATCGAGCAAGGCAGACGGGAGTATCTGCGGGTCTTTGCCGAGACCAATATAGAAGACCACGACCAGGCCAACAAAAACTAGCAATGGCGCGATAAATCGTAACATCAGGCATTGACCTCCGCAGTTTTGACTTTTGCTCCCGCTTTAATTTTTGCGTTTTCAGCTTCCTCTTTTTCCTTACGCGAAACAAGACGGTAACGTTTGTCACTGATCGCCAGGATTCCGCCTAGTCCCATCAACGCACAACCACCCCAGATCCAATCAACAAAGGGCTTTTCATAGACACGGACACTCCATGCACCGCGGGAAATCGGTTCGCCAAGCGAGACATATAGATCGCGAACCAATCCGGTGTCGATCGCCGCTTCCGTCATCACCTGTTGCTGCACGTTATAAAAACGTTTTTCCGGATGCATCACTGTGACCTGAGCGTTGTCACGAAAGACAGTTACAACACCACGTTCAGCAACGTAATTAGGCCCCTTCACCTGGGAAACACCGTCAAAACGGAAGAGATAGGCACCGACTTCCACGGTGTCACCTATATCCATACGTACGTCTTTTTCTTCCTGGTAACCGTTGACCAGGGTAACGCCGATAATGAAAATACCGATACCAGTATGTGCTAATTGCATCCCGTAATAACTACGTGACATCTTACCTAGTGCCGCACCAGCCTTGATGCGTTGCTTGTGTCGCGTCACGATGCTGGTGACAACGGTACTGAAAATCCACATTGCCAGCAATATTCCGAGACTCACGCCCCACGACCAATGCCCCATCATAAAGGGTACGATAGCTGCCGTAACAATACTCACCGCACCCGCATATTTCAGGCGCAGCATAACTTCACCCAACGATGCCTTTTTCCA
The DNA here is from genome assembly GCA_029881255.1 of Gammaproteobacteria bacterium. NCBI lineage: Bacteria > Pseudomonadati > Pseudomonadota > Gammaproteobacteria > Gammaproteobacteria bacterium. The sequence continues at coordinate 251,998 of JAOUMY010000005.1, forward strand.
ACGTACGAAAGGCCCGATACCCAGAAGGAAAATCAGCGGTGTCATCAGTGGTACAAAGACCGCATTGAAATAGGGAGGTCCAACTGAAATCTTACCCTTGCCCATTACGTCTAGTAACAGTGGGTATAAAGTGCCGAGCAGCACTGCGCCACAGGCCACTACCAGCAATACGTTATTACTTAACAAAAAAGTTTCACGAGATACCAGCGAGAACTTACCACCAATGCCAACCGACGGTGCACGCCAGGCGTACAAGGCGAGTGAACCACCGATAACAATCGCCAGGAAGACTAAAATAGCGATACCGCGATCCGGATCGGACGCGAACGAGTGTACAGATGTCAGTACGCCTGAACGAACCAGGAAAGTACCAAGGAGACTGAGAGAAAAGGCGAATATCGCTAGTAATACCGTCCAGTTCTTAAAACTGCCACGTTTTTCAGTTACCGCAAGCGAGTGCAATAAAGCGGTTCCAACCAACCAAGGCATAAACGAAGCGTTCTCAACCGGGTCCCAAAACCACCAGCCGCCCCAGCCGAGTTCATAGTAGGCCCACCAGGAACCAAGGGCGATACCCAGGGTGAGAAACACCCAGGCAATTGTTGTCCAGGGACGAGACCAACGCGCCCATGTCGCGTCCATCTTGCCACTCATCAGGGCGGCAATCGCGAAAGCAAAGGCCACAGAGAAACCTACATATCCCATGTATAGCAACGGCGGATGTATCGCCAGTCCGGGATCCTGCAATAGCGGATTCAGATCGCGTCCGTCCATTGCAGAGGGCAATACACGTTCGAAAGGATTCGAGGTAATCAGCGTAAACAGCATGAAACCAATCGCGACAAAACCCAGTACGCCGATAACGCGCGCAACCATGTCCACGGGCAACTTACGACTGAACACGGATACCGCCAGACCCCAACCAGAAAGCATCAGTATCCACAGTAACATTGAGCCTTCGTGGCCGCCCCAGACTGCCGAAACGCGGTACAACAAGGGCAACTGAGAATTGGAATGATTGGTGGCATAGAGCACGGAGAAGTCATGATTGACGAATACAGACACCAGACAGCCAAAGGCAATCGCTACAAATACGAACTGCCCCTGTGCCGCAGGACGGGCAACTGCCATCAGGGATTTGTTACCGGTTTGCGCGCCCCAGATGGGAAGTACGGTTTGTGCTATCGCAATGACTAGCGCCATTATTAATGCAAAATGACCTAACTCCGGAACCATTACAAAGCACCTCCATTAGGCATTTCGCTTTGTCCTAATTGTTGTTTGTTCATGTTCTTTCCTTTCTCCAGAGCCTCAGCTACTTCAGGCGGCATGTATTCTTCATCGTGTTTAGCCAGTACTTCGCTGGCAGAAAACAAACCGGTGGATTTATCGAGCTGGCCCTGCGCCACTACACCCTGACCCTCGCGGAAGAGATCAGGGAGGATGCCTTTGTATGTAACGCGGATACGCTGGTGGTTGTCAGTCACCCAGAAATACGTCGTCAGACCATCATCTTCTCGCTCAAGTGTTCCTTTCTCAACCATGCCACCAAGACGGAAGTCTCTCTCTACGGGCACCTTGCCCGCAAGCACATCCGAGGGGCTGAAAAAGAACACCATATTGCTGTTGAATACGTTTAGCAGCAACGCTGTGACGATACCAAGTGCGGCGATCCCACCTGCGACAAATGCCAGTCGTTTGTGTCTAGGTTTCATTTACATCTCACTCTTTGTTCATGCGCGCCATTCGCGCCAGACGCCGGGTCAAACTCTTCTTGTTTCGGACCAGGAGAACAATCTCTATAGCAAGCAGACCAAAAGCAGCCCCGTAAGACCACCATACGTAGAAGGCGTGTTTACCCATATCCAGGAATTCAGGCATTTATTTTCTCTCCGCAACCAGATCCACTACCCAGGCAGCGTGGCGCTCACGTTCCAGAATAATATTCCTGACCCTGGCCAAAGCTATGGCGATGGTATACATCCAAAATGAAAAGGCCATGATAAACATCGCCGCCTTCATTGATGGCGCCATGGTCACACCCGTAGTTGTTACAGACATCCCCTGGTGCAAGGTGTTCCACCATTTTACGGAAAAATAGATGATGGGCAGGTTCACGATTCCCACTATCGCCACCAGGGCACTCGCCTTGGACGCCTTTTGTGGGTCATCAATCGCAGCCTGCAGAGCGATAAAGCCTAAATAGAGAAAAAGTAAGATTAAATAAGAGGTTATACGTGCATCCCAGACCCAATAGGTACCCCAGGTGGGCTTACCCCAGAACGAGCCTGTCCACAAGGCGATTACCGTGAACAGTGCGCCCGTTGGAGCCAGGGCGGTGGCCATCATGTTCGACAAACGGGTGTTCCAGATCAGACCGATGGCCGCATAGGCACACATCACTATATAGATAAACATCGACATCCACGCCGCACCGACATGGATAAACAGGATGCGATAGGAGTTACCTTGTTGGTAATCGGGGGGTGCAACCGCAAATGAGATATACAGACCAATAGCACAGCTGATCGCTGCCAGCCCGGCGAACCACGGCATGAGCTTACCCGCAACCGGGTAAAATACCTTGGGCGATGATAATTGAAGCCAAAAAGCTTTAGTAAACAATTGCATAGAAAAACCGTTATTCCAGCGAAATACGCAGGGCCAGGGCCGCAGCCAGCGGCGCTAACAACATCGCCAGGATCAAAAAGATCCCCAACAGGGAAAAATGGGCCTCTACGCCGAGGCCTCCCCGGAACGATTCAACCGCGCCGGAGCCAAAAATCAGCACAGGAATATACAGGGGTAAGACCAAAAGTGAAAGCAAAACTCCCCCGCCCCGCACGCCCAGCGTCAAAGCTGCACCCACTGAACCGATCAGGCTCAGCACTGGTGTTCCCACCAGCAAAGTAAGGGTAAGTATTTGAATTGTATCCCCATCCATCCCCAGCTGCATGCCGAGCAAGGGGGATATTATGACTAATGGCAGACCAGAAACCAACCAGTGCGCGAGGATTTTGCTGAACACCAACAGCGACAAGGGTTGGGCCGCCATCAGCATCTGCTCGAGCGTGCCATCATCAAAGTCTTCGGCGAACATGCGTGTAAGAGACAGCATCGAGGCCAATAGCGCGGCTACCCACAGGATACCTGGGGCAATCTCACGCAAGGTATTGATTTCCGGACCAAGTCCTAGCGGAAACAGAGTCACGACAATGACAAAGAAGAACAAGGTGGTCAGCACCTCGGCCTTGCGCCGCATTGCCAGGGTCAGGTCGCGCCACAGTAAGGCGCGTATGCCGCCCATTAATGCATCCCTCCACCACGACCATCCATGGACAACTCACGTTGAGTGCCCGATGAGACCTGGAAATCCTGGTGGGTGGTGATGATGATCATGCCGTTTTTATCAAGATGGGCCGCCAGTATATCCTGCAACTGGGCCACGGCCTTCACGTCCAGCGCAGTAAAAGGCTCGTCGAGTATCCATAATTTGGCCTTACTCACCAGCAAGCGTGACAGAGCTACTCGACGCTGCTGCCCCTGGGAAAGAACTTTTACCGGCAGATCTTCTCTACCCTTGAGGCCAATTTCAGCGAGGGCATCCCATGCCTCGTCTTCACTGATTGGATGTCCTGCCAGACTGGAACTAACGCGCAGATTTTCCACCGCTGTCATATCTGCCTTGGTACCCAGTTTGTGACCGAGATAAAGCAGGTCTTTATTGTATTCCTCGCCGAGTTTTTTAACGTTCTCGCCATTCCAGCGAATCTCGCCCTCGGCGGGTACCATCAAGCCGCATAGAATGCGCAACAAGGATGTCTTACCGCTACCGTTTTCGCCACGCACATAAAGCATCTCCCGTTCATTAACAGAGAAACTCAAATCACGAAACAACATCCGGTCGCCGCGTATACATTGCAGCTGCGCGGTTTCTAGCATTGCATAGTCCCGAAAGTTCTAGAAAGAATAATAGGCAGAATTAAGTCTAGGTTTACCTACTTTTCAAAGTTGGTAGATCAGAGAATATTGTGGCAACCGGAACTAGCACAATTATCACTCGCTCCAGACCCGCTTCGCACCCATTGACCACTTGCCTTAAAATCATCGACACTCAGTGTCGAATTTGGGAAATTGTAAAAGGCGTCTTGAGCGGCATCAACAACGCCAATATTAACCAATAATGCCTTATTCTTCGCTCCATGAGGCACCTTCACATGGCAAAGAGAACATTCATACGCCTGATTCCCAGGAGCCCCAAGACTGAGATTCAAATCTGGTTTTGTGGCGTGCGCAATATGCAAATTCTGCCAATAGGCACTATCTGCAGGAACATTAGTCTTACAATCAGTGCTAACCGCGCAACTAAATCCGCTTGATTTCAATGAACCAAGGGCAGTTGCTGGATTTGCATACTGATCGTACTCATGACAGCTAAAACACAAATCATTGGGCGTCGCTGTACCTGTGTTTTGATTCCAATTGCCGACCAACAACTTGTTATTCACTGAACCATGAGGACCGACTGCAGATGTTGGGTCATTGCTCGTATGGCAATCTGAACAATACATGGTTTGATTTCCGGCATAAGTATTACCAACACCACTATCATTCCAAGGACTGATTAGACTATCTTGCCCCGCTGTACGTCCTGTGGCACCCGTTACTGGATGCCAACTGTTGTGGTTCTGTGGGTCAGCGTGACCGACTACATCATCAGCCGGCTGAAACTCCATTGCAACATTCAATTTAGTGTTTGTCGTTAGATCTGCATCTGGAATTCCATAATTTGAGTGGCACTTAAAACAAACCTGGTACTCTTTCGTTACCACTTTTGTAGGCTCTGTTTCCGTTGTAGGATCTCCGCCAAGCTGTACTGTTTCATCAAGACCCACAATCTTTTGAGCTCCAGTGTCCTTAGTAAATTTCAACACAACGTTAAACGGATCAAAAGTATCACCTACCCCAGGGTAGTCAGGCTCTACGCCAGATGTACCACGAAGCGAACCTGACGCTTTATTGGTATGCATAGCAGTACCGTCATGATCATGTGTTGCTTGAACTTTTGCAGATAACTCGTCGTATTCAGCATTTTTCACCATTCGATGAGGATTATGGCAATCTGTGCAAGTAACATGACGATTTTCCAACTCTGCAGGGTACTCTAATTGATTTGCATTTCGAATATCGTGAACGTTCGCTCCTATAGAAAAATCCGCAAGAGAGTGGCCACCTGTTAAATCATTTAAAAATTTGATGTCCTTCGCTCCAACATTTACATCAGATAATGCAGTATTGGTGGAGTGACATTGATAGCACGTGTTCTCTATCGCCGAATTGTTGCTGACGTTAGCGCCTTCACGTAAAAGATATCGAGCACCTTCTTCGGTATGCGCGTCGTGACAGTTTAAACATGATGCTTGCCACACAGTCGTACCACGAGGAAATTCTCGCGCATCAGCGGCGGTGTCGTCATATATCTCGTCGGCGTGTGACATAGTCGCATGCGCAGACGTTGCCCATCCCGCTTTCTTATGGCAGGCCAGACAGTTGATATCCTGATCGATATTAAAACTCACGCCAGAGGGTGAGCCTTTCTGGAATCTATGCAAACGTAGAAACTTAATATTTTCATCGCTTGTGCTACGGATATGGGGGTCATGACAAGACGTACATTCAACAGTACCTGCAGTTTGGGTAGCAAAGACACCATCGGCCAAACCTGGCAGAGCAGTGGTTAACGAAGACTCCAAAGGAACCGCTATGCGCGTTGCAGTGCTGGTAGGATTATTGTTGGCATCAGGCGTACCACCACCAGCCTGTATCGTCGCATTTCTTACCGCTACCGCGGAACCCGTGCGACGACCGATATAATCAACTTCACTCAATTTATAAATTTCATCGTCGGTTTCTGATTCACTATATTGGAACCCAATCGGATGGTCATTACTCAAATCGAAACCTAGATTACTATTCCGTCCCGTTCCGCTATCAACAAGTGTCCCATCTGGATTGATACCCGCTCCTGTCATTGTGGGTTGCGGTTCACGAGGCTCGGGGCCTGAGTTTGTCGCTCTGCCATTAATAACATCAACAGATCCGACAGCAACCGTACCATCATGACACGAAAGACACATTTTGGACGCTTCACCAGGCTGAATCGCGCTGCGAGTGGCAAAATCAGTCCCAAAATTCAACGAATTCGAATTGTATGGGGTATATGTTTGCACTGACGCTGCTTGGTTCCATAGAAATGGTTTCGTCGCATTATTAGGATCACCATGCGGCGTATGACAGAAAACACACACTTCGTTTTGCGTCGCCGCCTGAACTTGACGCCCTACATCATTGGAAGGTAAATCTGGATTCGCGAGCGCTGCAAAATTATGTTTGGTATTGACGATATCAGAGATACGGTCGGAAGCCATATGGTTAGCGGCAAACGCGAACTGTACGCCTAAAACAAAGGCAATAATCGAGGCGGCGGTGTATTGAACCGTTTTTGTGATTCTCATTGAGTATGAACGCTATTGTGTTTGCTGCGTTGTCGCGGACAACGCCGTTTGTTGCGAAAGATCGGTCAACACAGCGACTCGCCCGTTGAACATATCTGCAACAAACACCCTCCCTAATTCGTCGACCCAGACACCGGCTGGCAGATAGAACTGCCCGGGTCCATGACCACTCCCACCAATCGGTAAAAGCGGCTGGCCTTGACCGTCGTATACTAGCAGATAGTCGTAGTACGATTCTACAACGTATACCTTGCCCTGGCTGTCGACAGCGACCCCTTTTGGTCGCGGTAGATTACCCAGGTAAATACCGCGTTTTCCAAAAGTGTTCAGAAACTTACCATCACTGGCAAAAATTTGCACGCGTGCATTGAGCGTATCGGTCACATACAGACGTTGATCGTGATAGGCGAGATGTGTTGGTGCCTTAAACAAGCCATCCGCATCGCCTGGGCCACCGATTTCGGTCAATTTTTCGCCATTCAAATTCAGGGATATAACCTTGTGTGCTTCGCTATCCGCAACCCACAAATGTTGCCTCACTCTATCGAACGCAAGCCCTGTCGGTCGTCGTAACGTTCCTCGCCCCAGCTCGCGCACGAATTCACCATCGGAATTGAGTACGACGATCACACCTAAAGTAGCATCCGCCACATAAACAAACCCGGTTTGATCCAGTGCGATACCGACCGGTGTTTTGAATCCGCGACTATTCCCAGCCTCCTGCCACAACTGCAATTCACCGCGTATACCGTCAAATACAAAAACGCCTTTGGCGTTACCATCTGTGACATAGATACGCTGTCGAGAGGCGTCATATGCACCACTTTGTGGACGCTTAAGACGCATGGCATCGTCTTCTCCCAGGGCCAAACCGACTATCCATCTGAATGCGCGTTTGAGAAATTTTTGCTTGGCCTGGTCTACAATGTAGTTCTCTTCACCTACAAGATAACCTTGAAGTTGATAACGAGCCTGAAGGGGTTCAGAAGGCCAAACCAAGGGCTGTTCTGTATTTGTTAATACAAACTTGCCCGGCGTATGTGCACAAGCGAGCAATAAGAAACTACAGCAAAGAACAACAAGGACGCGACGCATGGAAATTACGGTAGCAACAACATTGCTGATTTCTGATCTACCGAGGTTTGTTCAGCTGGATTTTCGCCAGGCGCGGCGGGCACAGATTCTGGTTGTACTGGTTGAGTCTCTTTTGTCGACGGTTTAGAAGCAGGACTTTTCTCCAGAACGGGCTGAGCTTTGGCAGGCGGCAGTATCTCGAAAACCTGGACGCGACCATTGAGACTGTCCGCGACATACAGATAACCCTTATGGACTTTCATGTCGCTAACGAATCGAAACTCGCCTCGACCGTAACCATTACTACCAATAACGTCGATCAACTTGCCCTGCTGAAAAACCTTGATAATACTTTCATTCTTTTCGGAGACGTAAACACGCCCAAAGTTATCAACTGTCAGTGCGGTAGGGAATATCAACTGACCTTCACCAAAATGGGTCAGATAACGGCCTTCGTTGTCGAGTACCTGAACGCTGAGCTCAATACGATCGCTAAGATAAAACCCATCGGCCGTTTTAATCATATCGGTGATGATGCGAAATTTACCCGGCCCTTCACCGCGACCACCAATACCGCGTAATGGCTCACCACGCTTATTGAAAACAACCACATGGCTATACACTTCGTCGGCGACGAAAACTTCGCCATTGTCTTCATTGACAGAAACGGCAACCGGACGAGAAATGTTTGGGCCGTGAAAATAGCTACGGATTAGATTGCCATCGGGATCAAAATGCAGCACGCGACGACCTTCGATATCAGCCAAATAGAATGAATGATCGGCTGCGACATAGATATCGGTGGCGTCTTCGGCGACTTCAGCACCAACACCTGCCATCGGGTCCATACGTCCATCGACGAGTGAATAACGGAAAATATATCCATCACCGGCGTCGAAGATATACATGATGTCATCACGTAGCCCGATCGAGACAGGTCTTTCTAAATCATGGGAGTCGTCACCAACGAGAAATCTCTTAAATCCATCACCTGAGCCCAGACCGACACGGTCTATTGTTGCTCGGTAGCGCAACGTTTTGGCTTCGGTATCGACACTCGGATGTATGGGCGACATTTTCTCTGGCGCAATCGAACATCCCGCCATGAAAATCGCCAGTGCAATTGAGACTATTTGTAGCGCAGGCCTACGCTTTTTCTGGGTTCTCTGTGGCATCGATTACACTCGTAAGGTGGAAATGCAACTTTTCCATGACAAACACCGCAGTACTCACCTTCCATGATTTTTGCCATAGTGACCGGATTTCCACCCCGCTGAGGAATAAAAATACCGGGATGGCAGTTCTGACAGGTCAACCAGATGGTGTGCGGACGATGGGGAAAACGCACATAAGGCATAGAAGCCGTGTTCTGAAAAATGACGTCGAAATCGACGGCGTGCATTTTGTCTTCTTGGGTAAGACCGGCGCGGGGATCAACCATTCCTTTGTCCAAGGTCTCGACCCAGTTAATCACACCACGTTCATCTCTGGGAAAATTAAGCATGGCTTCTGCGGGTGGCTGCAGTAATTTTACCGCTTCATTAGCGGGATCATGTATACCGTCTTCCGCAATAGGCGTAACGTCTCCGTGTAATTGAAAATGACCGGAGCTCTCTTCATATCGTCCTTCTATACGTCCCTCAAGGCTCGCAGCAAATACGGCCGAGGTGTAAATAAACAGCAAGGACAAAATGATAGTAATTTTCAAGATGTTATTATGGCGCATAAAGCGTTTCTCTCTGTCCGCCCTCTCTTAGTCGAACGATTATACATAAATATTTGCAGAATTCTTGTATTTATTGGATTTTTGACCTCAGTAACACAGACTAGCTGTCATACCTTGCCCGGTCAGATTTTAGAGCAACGTCCCTCTTACATCGACACACCCAACAGCATCAATCCGCGTCTGACTTCCATCGTCGCATCCTTGATAATGACCAACGCTTCGGTATAGTTTCCCACACTTGCTGACTCTTGAGACTTATCGTGAAAGAACTGCCCTTTATCTACATAACGTTGCATCAAATCTACTGACGCCTTTGCCGGTTTTTTGACCTCAATTGCTACCGGAATCAGTTCCATATAACTGCGATAGCGATTGACTTCATATTCGTATTCATCTTTCGGCGTATCAAACTTTAACTCATAAACTAGCGTGCGCGAACCCAGCATCGCATTCATTGCTTCGGCGATAGCTCGCTCCGCAAGTCGAGCTTTGTTTATTGCCTGTTTGAAACTATTAGACTTGGCAAGATTGTCTGCTTCCGCCAGTAGGCGCGCCACCTCTTTGGCATCGTAATCCACGATTTCGCGCTTTTCCTTTTGAGCGCTACGTTTTGCAGCGTCATGCGATTCTTCGAAACTCTGAACAGAAGCCAGGACACCCTCGTATTCGCCGCGCATCTCTTCAAGCTCTTCCTTACTAGGTCCCGCCTTTGGTTTTTTATTGAAAGCCGACACTACATCTTCAGCTAACGCCATGGCTTGATCCAACTCATTCTTATCTAAACTGGCCTGCGCCTGCTTAACTTTATTTTCTAAGTTACTTTTCTCATCGGCATCAAGAGCTTTGCCTTTAAACATAATTAGCATGCTTGCATAACTGACTTTTTGTTTTACAACAGAAGGTGACAAGGTGCTCTTTGCACTTTGTTCCGGATTGGATTTTGAATATTGAGATTGCTCTGTATCGAGCTTAGCCTGCAATGCTTCGAGATCTGACCCAGCATCTACAATTAACAGCTTACCGCCCATAGACTGATGGTTACGACATTGATAATACAACTCGTCAGGCGTGTCTTTCTGCGGTTGGAAGGTAACATCTCCATTATAGGTAAATTGTCCGTCAACATTTCTGGTATAAACCGACGAACCCCAACCCTTGGGACTCTTACTCAAATAAAAATCGTGCTTTACGTTGGTTCTAACACGAAACGTATATTGCTTACCTCTTTCAAGGACTAACCATTTGCCTTGAACGCCATTCAAGGCGAATCCTTTTTCGTGTCCAATACCAAAAAACGGATGACTCTTGTTTTTTTCTTCAATATCGATCAGAAAAGTATTTGGCTCTTTTGGTAACTCCCTCGTTGGCTTTGAGACGGATGCCGCAATTGGCTCGGCTTTGAGCTCCGATACCGGCGCCGCCTCAATAATACTGATACTCGAAACTTCTAATTCGTCGTCCTCTGTTTTCTTCGGAGGAACCGGCTTAACCGCCTGCACTTCTGGCTGACTCGACTCTTTGGCAGGCATTTGGAAAAAAGCGCAACTCGATAATATTAACGCTGAGACGGCTATTGAACCTGATCGAAGAAGAACACTATTTAAGGACGAAATTCTCTTCACAACATTTTCCTATATTCTGGATAAGCCAACGAAACTGATATCAAGGCAAAATAGAAATTCTCTCTAGCGATTGGCTTTTTCCCAAAGCATCGCTACTACCATCCCCGTTTTTTATTTTTTCTTCCGGTCGTCAAATTCCGACATTTCACTCTAGCCAATATGACACATCCCTCATAAAGAGGGATGTGTCAGGTTGCTTGTACTATCAGATACCCGTGATTATCTCCAAGGGTTCTTGACAGTTGCATCACTCAAAGGCGGAGTCCAGTCAGCTGGCTTGGGCTTGGAGTGACACTTGGTACAGGATTTCGTAGTCGGTGGAAAAGAAACCTTTCCATGACACACACCACATTTCTGACCAAGAATAATCGCAGACATATTGATCTGATTTGCACCGCGCTGAGGTATGAAAATCTTCGGGTGACAGTTAGAACAATGTAGCCATTGAGTATGCGGCTTGTGTGGAAATACCACGTCAGGCACAGAGGCCTTTACAGGACGGACGATATCGAGGTCCATTACGAACGGCTCGACATCAGGATCCTGACGATCGTAACGTGGATTCAACATGCCATCATTTAGTGACTTAACCCAGTCAATGTGGTTACCAAATTCCGTTGTTGGCAAACCTTCGTATGCAACCTTTGGCGGCTGCAGTGAGAAGGTAGGTTCGTTAGCGGTATCATGGATTCCATCTTCTGCCGGCGCAGCATTTGGATCTTTGATCTTTTTCAACAGACGGTTGAAAGTGTTGGCACCAGATACATTCATCTTTGAAGGCACGGAACCAGTCACTTCAGCAGAAGAAACCGGTGCACTCGCGGCAACCGCTAAAGGAGCGATCTCAGACGCCTGTACCATTACTGGCAACGCGGTAAAAGTTACCGCAATTGCAAAAGTTCTTAATACGTTTCTCATTGGTATTCCTCTCCCTACTTCTTATAGCCGTCTTGTACAGTGTCTTTCTGATCCAGGGCCTTATAGGCTGGCGCTACGAGACGTTGTACTGTACTTCCGCTGATGTGAGTTGGTGTACCTGGAATACCTGAGTGACACATGCCGCAGTTTTCAACTGACCATGAAATCTCTCCGTTGTGGCAAGCACCACAAAATTGGCCATCAATAATCTTCGCCATTGTAATCTTGTTTCCACCGGCCTTGAACTTAAAGCCCAAATCCGCGTGACAAACCTTACAGCGAAAACGAATGCGGTGATACCAATGAGGAAAAACTACTGGTCGCATACCCGCCGCATCCGCGTAGTTATTGATGACGACGTCTGCATATTCTGCGTGAGCCGGCTGTGGCATTACCACAACTGCAACCCATGCTAATGCACCGAATAAGGCGAACTTCCAAATGTTAGTGCGCTCTGCTTTGGCTCTCATAACTACGTTCTCCGTTTATTATAAAAAATCAACGTATAAAAAAACGCATTCCCGACCGAAATCAGAAATTGCGATTAATCTGAAAAATCAACGATATGGATCCCAAACCGGAATTACTTATAACACCACGCCCAACGAGTGAAGTCGCCAGTTTGCCAATGTTATACCCAAGCTGATTCTCCCAGTCTCCCTGCAAACGATCTTCCCCCGACTTATTGATCGTTGAAGAAAGATCAAACTTGGTCCGAAATTTGAGCTTATATATACCAAACAAACGCGAATGTTGGTAGCTCAATCTGCCCGTTGCCACCGTCAGAAACTCGTCGAAAAATTTGGCATCGCTGCCTCCTTCGTCCCGACGAGAACTCTGCAAGGAAAAATTTCCACTCCAGGCGCTTAAGCGCGTGATAGGCATGGATCGGGAGATTTGCATATTTATAATCTGCATCTCCAACGAATTATCGAAAAAGCTTCGAGTATCCATTGCCGTTAATTGCGCATACGCGCCGCCAGTGTTCACATCCAGATTCCACGCAAAGCTGCCTGAGTGTGACACCGTCAGTATCGAACCAAGATCTTTTGTTACTAAATATTCGCGTGCTTGTTGCGTGAAACTAGTACGCAAACTCGATCGGTTTCCCGTAATCCAATGTCGACTAATGCTATGACCAAGTCCTGCGTTCAAGTTTTGCGAAAGATCTAAGTCGAAGTCTGTTGAAGCACCTATTTTGCTGCGTTCACTTCCGGCGTCATTACCTATTCCAGCATTAGAAAACCAGCGATATTGAAAACCACGGCGTATCACTTGGTCAGATTGATACATTAACTGTACATTCTGTTTGGAACTTATATTCTGGCGACTCTCCGTATCGAGCGCGTTTCCACTAACTGACGCGGTCAGTTGCGTGCGACGATTTATCGTATAGGTACCTGAAAGAAAAGCATTCACGCCCTGGGTATCATTAATCAAAGAATCGTTATTATTGGTAAACTGGCGCAAATTTACACGCAAAGCACCGTTAAGAACATATGGCCTGTAAACCGGACGCCAGTAGAAAAAGCTCGAGGCCTGACTCACTTCACTACTGCTGTCATTCGTACCACTCTTGTCCGTGTAATTGATATGAGACCCAAGAGTCTTTATATAAAACTCACTATTCGGAACGTAATGGTGCATGGCGGTGAGATACCCAGCTTGCGTTTTGCTCCCCGGGGTAATCCCTCCCTCTCTTGTCTGATAAGAACCTGTCGCATAAAAATTATGGTTGGCAACACGCGACTGTATTTTTCCGCCATAAGTCTGTTCACTTGAATCACCAATCGTACTTGACGTCTGTCTGGCCCGATCCTGTATCCACAAATCTAACTGATCACCGCTACGACCGATAAAACTCTGCTTAACACCGAAAAAACGCGTTTTGATATCGAGCCCAAGCCTAAGCAGATCTTTTCCTGGAAATTTTACTACTGAATCACTAGTCGCAGGATCAAGATTGTTCTGCATGTAAAAAGAAGCCACCATCGGCGCACGACTGCGGGGTAAAAATCGAAAATCGCTTCTTGAAGACAACAATAAGGATCGCTTCTCTACGCCCTCTTCCACCAATGAAAACGCACCGGTACCGGATCCGCCCACGTTAAACGTCGCAAACCATGGCTGCCATAAATAACTATCCGCGTTTAATGAACCGACTACATAAGAGCTCTGTGATCGCTTTGCCTCTTCAGTGACATACAAAGCGTAGTTATAGCCCAAGTTGCCACTCAAATTCAGGGGAGACGTCGATGCCTGAACGGCCGACAGAAGAAGACCGCAAAATAATATCGCGAATACCACAGCTGCAGGTCTAAACATTATCACCTGCACTGTATGCACCATGCGTCACAAATAACAACGGCACCCCTCCACCGATGAATGAGACTATTCATATGCTTTCAGGAAAACACAGACAGACCGTGAAACGGTCGTGACGAGCTCTCCTCCCTATTCAAATTTCTGAAGTCGTTTTAACTTGCAAAAACTCGCGACTTTCAGCGTTGTAAGGCTATCGGTCTATAGACCAGCCATATCGATTGTTATAGTTGCCCTGGATTTCAGATTTCGCAACAAATCTGCCCAGGCTTGTTTAGCCCGCTCCCGTTGCCATAACTGGCGGACTCGATCCTTAACCTTCTCGTATTCATTCAACTGGGCGTCAAGCGTCTCATCCAAACGCAGTATTGCAACGCCCTGCAACATCATCACGGGGTCACTAATTTCATTTTCTTTCATTCCATTGAGGACTTTCTCTGCCTGTGGAGAAAGCATACCCTGATGTAGAAAGCCCATATCGCCGCCGTTAGACGCCGATGGATCACCAGAATGTATACGTGCGGCGTCAGCAAAGTCCGCTCCACTACGCAAGCGCTTAACCAGTTTTTGCGCTTCGTCGCTAGCAGCCTGCCAAACGTCAGCACCAGACGACGGCGCGACCTTTAACAGGATTAGCGAAACGCGGCGCTGCATAGGCGTGGTAAATAGCTCGCGGTTTCCATCGTAAAATTTCTGCGCTTCTTTTTCATTCGGGACACCTATCTCTTGCACCCTCTGACGAAGTTGTTCCAGCAAATTTTCTTCTTCCAGCGCCGCACGCAAACCAGCCAGCATGCCCTCACGGTTACGCTCCCAATCTGGACGTGACGCATAACGTTTCTCATAAGTCTTGAGCTGAGATTCAACAGACTTAGCATCGGCTGTAATTTTCTGCTTCTTCGCCTCACGCAACAACAACAACCGCTCAATCAAGGTATCAGAGACTTCTTGTTTGAATGCCTCAAGCTGTTGTTCAGGAATCTTGCCGTGGTAAAAGCGCTTGCGCACACCCGCCTGATAGGCCATACGAAAATCGTGTTTGGAAATCTGTTCGCCGTCTACGACAGCAAATGCATCATTCTCTTTGGCTGTTGCTTTGGCATCGGGCTTGGCATAGGCAGCTACCTGCCACAAAACCAGCAAAACGACTAAGCCCGCTTTTACAACTCCGCGCATCTCTACTTACCTGTTCCGCACTGTTTACTTAACGTGACACGTCAAACACAAACCGCTTGGTGTGTCTGTATTGCTAATGCGCAGAAAAGTTGGGTTTACAGTTTCATGCGGATCATGGCAACTGGCGCATTCCACAAAAGGTTCTTGTTCAGACTGTCCAGGATAACCATTTTGTGCGTCACGAGTATAAAGCAGGACATCATGTTTTGTACGCTCACCATCGCCGCCGTTGCGCCAATCATGGTCAACCCACCAGATATAACGACCGTCTTTTACTTTATAGTTCACTTCAGCAAAATCAGGGTCGTTAGTGTCTCCACGACTGGGTTTCGGACGAGAAGCACTTACGCCGCCACCGGCATATTGCATTCCTATAGGGTGATCGTTGGTTAAGTCCGTTCCGAGATTTTGAACCAGACCCGGGGCAATCACAGAGCTATTGTCATTAGATCCGATTCCACCTAACTGCTGATCCGCGCCCGTCCAACGTCCAGCGGAAAAACTCGGGTTCTCTGCACCAGAACCAGGTTCATTGATGAGATTGTCGAGAGCTATGGTACCGTCATGACATGACAGACAGCCGATAGAAACAGAACCCACATCAGCAATACGTGCGTCGAATGTCGACGTGCCCAATTGATCATAAGTCTGATAAACAGCTGGATTGGCTAGTTTGCGATTCCAGAGTGGAATAGCTGCGCTGGAATCACCACCATGAGGGGTATGACAGAAGACACAGATTTCGGCTGTTCCTGAAAATTCATTACGCTCGCCACCGTTGGCGCTGGTACTTGTACCCGTAACACCGAGATTGTGCACGGATTCGGCAATCCCAGCCCAGGCAACTTTTGTATTGACAGTCAACACAAGACCTATGCCTGCAACGACTGCAAAACTCGCCAAGGCCTTCAGGTTAGCTCTCATTTCCCCCCCTAAATCTAGAATCCACGTATCAACAAGGCTGATCGATTTCTATCGCTCTACTATAAAGCCTTATCCCAGCATACTGGACAAAGGCCTTACTCTAGACGACTAACCTTGTTTTCGCAAGACTGAATGTAAGGAAATATAAGAGCAAATCAGTCAACGAATCACAGACTTGGCGCTGTCTTCATCGAGTAGTCGCCAAACATCAATCGATCTCAAGGCCTGATCCACTATATAGATAAATCCCTTTTCATCGCTCGCCACTCCCGAGGGAAGTAGATATCGCCCTGGTTCACCGGGCGGCTCTTGATTCCCCAGCACCAACAACAATTGTCCGTCGCTGTTAAAAAACTGTACATTCTGAAATGCTGTGTCCGAAATCACGAACAAACCGTTATGAGTTAGCGCCAATCCACGCGGCCTGGCCAATTGCCCCAAGCCGCGCCCAAGCCCGGCCCAACTGCTTTTGTACTTTCCCTCGGAATCGAACACCTGAACACGAAAGTTTCCCGCATCCAACACCACAAGATCACCCTGCAGACTTACCGTCACCTGGTTAGGATGATTAAACTGTCCTTCACCATGACCGCGTTCACCAATAAAGCGTTTGAATTTACCTTCAGAATCAAACTGAGTGACGCGATGCCGTGTTGAATCCACGCCACCTCGATCCAGGGCAAACACATCGTTATTTAACGATGAAACCGCAACATCACTAAGCCGATCAAACAGATCCGGCGTTCCAATTTCGCGCAGATAAAGGCCATATGCATCGTAGACTATGATCTTACCGCGCGCACTATCGGCAATATAAACCTGCTTGTTGTTGTCGATTGCAATTCCTGCAGGTTTTTCAAGTTTTCCTTCCCTCCGCCAGCCGAATGCAAAAAAGCGCCGACGTTGCAAATCGAACATATACGCGACGGCATCGCGACTATCCGTAATGGCAACTAAACCGTGCCGAGCCGCAATATCATAAGGCTTGTTCATGCCGGGAGCGGACTCCAACTCGCCGGTCGCAAAGCGCTGGAATCTTTGCAGAGTGGAATCGCGAACAAGATCTTCGCCAGAACGAAGACGTGCTTCCAGTTTCAATCTGGGCAAGTCCGGCGCGGGTGGCCAGTAAAAAGGTTTATTCTCAATTATCGGTGCGTTTGAACACGCTGATAACACCGACGTCAGAAAAGCAAAGCTCAACCAAAAAACCAGAATACTGAACCGCATTGGCCTGACTCTTACGCCACAGCTTAAACTGCTTTTTTCAATTCCTCACGCATCTTGGCCACGATGCTATCGTAGCGATTCGGGTCTGAAACACCAGGCTTACCAAAAATTCCCGAGCCTGAAACAAAGGTATCTGCACCTGCTTCTGCTATCTCGCGAATGTTTTCCACTTTGACTCCACCATCTATTTCAAGGCGAATATCATAGCCAGACTCGTCAATAATTTTACGCGCCTCTCTCAGTTTATCGAGAGTTGCAGGAATAAACGCCTGCCCGCCAAAACCAGGGTTCACAGACATCAACAAAATCATGTCGACTTTGTCGATAACGTATTTCAGATAATCCAGAGGTGTCGCAGGGTTGAATACTAAACCCGATTTGCATCCACTACTTCTGATGAGTTGCAGGGTTCTGTCCACATGCTTGGAAGCCTCAGGGTGAAAGGTAATATAGGTGGCACCTGCCTCAGCAAAATCTGGGATGATGCGATCAACTGGCTCTACCATCAAATGCACATCAATTGGAGCGGTAATGCCATGTTTGCGCAACGCCTCACAAACCAATGGGCCAATCGTCAGATTGGGGACATAGTGATTATCCATAACGTCAAAATGGACAAAATCAGTTCCCGAATCTAATACGTTTTTGACTTCCTCGCCCAGACGGGCGAAATCTGCAGACAGGATGGACGGTGCAATCTTAAAATCTGGCATGACTTTAGCCTCTTACCTTTACAATTCTGTTCGTAAAATCTGGCGACAAATGATACTTGTCTATCCAAAAAGGACGCACTTTACCGCAATACGCCTCTATTTACAGCTTCTTTTTCGTCAGACACGCTGTCTCTTACCCGTTTCTTTTTCCGATGTGCGCGTTTACCTATTGGTGCCGACATTACTCTGCGCCCAGCCGGGATTCTCCAGTAATCTATGGGAGGAACAACAAATCTGGCAGGAGATCGAGAACTCGGTCCCCAAAAGCCAGATTGTGAAATTAGATGCTGGGAAGCGCTACCCCGTATTGGGATTATACATTGCGTCCAGCCTGAACGAGGCTGACGGCGGCGTGCTCATACTCCATGACTTCGGGCACCACCCGAATTGGCCACGTGTCAGTCGACCACTGCGTGAACAATTACCCGATTCCGGCTGGCATACCCTCGCGATCCAAATGCCCATTCCGGATCCTATGTGGAATTTTGACAATCCTGCGGATGTTCTCAAAGAGTCTGTAGCGCGAATCGAATCCGCGATTTCGTTTATGCAACAAAGAAACATCGAGCCTTTGGCTATTATCGCCCACGGCCAAAGCGCCGCAGTGGTCACGCAATACCTGGCAGAAACGCCGCAACACCCATTTAAAGCACTGGTGGCCATTAGCCTACCTCACCAAGAACAAAGCGAAGACTGGCATAATATTAAGAAAAATCTGGTCAATCTTCAGTTACCCATGTTGGATATTTATGCCGAACGGGACTATACATCGGTAACTGATCACGCCCATATGCGCCTGGTTGCCGCCCGCGTCGCAGGAAAAAACTTGAAACTTGGGCCACCTCCCATTGCTCACTCCAGCAAGGTACAAGAACTCGCGAAAAACAAGACCAGCAATCTATGGTTTCGACAGATCATGTTGCCTGGCGCCTTTCCAGACTTCCCCTACAATACCGACGAACTGGTGAAAGCCATTAGAGGCTGGCTTTCCGTATATAGCCGATAAGCACTAGCAACCTGAAAAGATTAAGTTTTTCCGCCTTATCGCGCGCAAAACCCACCTCTACCAGTGTCCCCAGCGTATCCATTGGTGCATAATTGTAAGTAGTATCACCAGCTGTTAGACGGAATATCATGGCATTAGCGATCACTCTTCATCTTTTGGCCGCAATCGTTTGGATTGGGGGAATGTTTTTCGCGTATATGGCGCTTCGACCGGCGGCCGCTAGGGTGCTAGAACCACCACCCAGACTCCATCTGTGGCAACTCACTTTTAAACGCTTTTTCGTCTGGGTCTGGGTGTGCGTATTAGTTCTGCCACTAACCGGCTACTGGATGGTTTTTTTCGTACTTGATGGGTTTGGTCAAGCTGCCCTGTACATCCATATCATGCATTTCCTTGGACTGGTCATGATTGCGATTTATATGTTTGTTTATTTTCGCCCGTACCAGGGACTTAAAGATGCCATACGCGCAGAAGATTTCCCGTTAGCAGCTAGCCATCTCAATAAAATGCGACAACTCATAGCAATCAATCTCAGCCTGGGGATTGCAACAGTGTTAGTTGCTAGTATGGGGCGATATTTTTGAAATTTGTACCGGCGCTTTATTTTGTCTCATTAATTGCGCTTACGTTGGGATATTCCACAACGCTGGTAGCCGAACGCTATGCATATGAAGAAATCCCACTCAGTGATGTCATCGTTATCAACAACAGTAATAAAGTTCTCGGGCACAACGCACTTGGACAACCCACCGTTCTGATTTATACGGCAGAAAATCGATACTCGAGAATCATTGGCGACACGACGGTTCCGAACACTGCAATACTATCCCTAGCCGGTTTGGATGCAAAAGAAGTACACGCAACTGATATCAATAGCCCTGCACCCGAAGATGAATCATCAGAAATAGTTTCAGGTTGGTATCTAGACCTAGACGATAAAGAACACGCCGTAATCTGGCGAAACACCGAAGGTGCGTATACCGACGAACAACTTCCGAACTTTAAAAAAGAGCAAAACATATGTCCCGAAAGTGGAGTTCAAGGGAATGATTGCATCCTGAGAGAAGAAATTGAAGATGTGCTTATCGCAGTACAAACTTCCCAGGGTTGTGACAATAGCGCGTGGACAGATTGGGTGGCAAGCGACCCCTTCCCTACACCTTCAATCGTGACAGAATGCGACTTCCGCAGCAAAGCATACGCACTCAATGATAATGGCATTGTTGTTGGCATTTCGATTCGCTACGACGGCACAACACGCGCAATCGCCTGGGAGGAAGAAGAAATCACTAGCGACGACGAGACTGCCACTCCCGAAGTTGCCTATGTGGCAAGGGACCTGGCAACCATCAATGTAGGAGGGAAGATTAACAGCCTTATTGCCCAAGCATCGAAAATTAATCGACACAGCAATGAAATTACCGGTGAAATATTCAAAGAAACCGAAGCTCGGTTCAACGCAACATTGTGGTCAGACACGACCAAAGCCCCGGTCGATATAGTCAAGGATGCTGCCGGAACTCACTACGATAACCCAATAGGCATAACCAGCATCACATTAAATGGCGTTATTGGCTGGTATGCCGACAATAGCGGCTTGATTCGTCCAGTCCGTTGGCGCCGATTTCAAAACGATCAACAGGAATTGGTTTTTGAATCTAAGGACATCATAACGCTCGAGGAAGATATCGGATATGGCCGTATCTATCAGGCCAATGATCTAGGCGAATTCGTTGGTGCCTCAGGCCTGGATCCCGCAAACTACCGAGCATATAAATTAAGTCCGCAATGCGGTGTGCAAAATCTCAATGAGCTGCTCGCGTTTCCAAACCCTGATTTATCATTAAAAAAAGCGCTATCTGTTACGACACGCATAAAAGAGAATTTTATCGTCGCATCTGGCCAAATGGCGGACGATACAACAGAGCGTTTCTACGTTTTGAGCCCTACCAGCGTCGATATCGATCTTCAAACTGCAATCATTTCTGATCATGAGCGACTGACAGTTGGTGAAAAACACACCTATTCCATAGTAATTCGAAACAATAGCGATATTGCAGAACCCAATAAATACGCAACCTGCCTTAGCGCTAATATTGCTCCGGTCATTCCTGTAAAGCGCGACACGTCTCTTAACCCGGATCTTTCGGAAATCTATTACAAATCTGGTGGCTTAACAATAATCAGTGCCGAAGGTACCGATGGAGTGATTTGCAATTGGACACCCATAGATGTCAATTGTTTCGTTGACAGACTAGACCCCGGACAATTTGTCACCGTCACTCTTCTAACCGAGCCGCGTATTATTCTCGCAGATCGCACGATTGCTATGACGTCTATCATTCAATCAAGCGAAAACGAGATAAAGGAAGACGACAACAAAGCCATAACATTCACGCATATCGATCGTGAAGGATGCTTTATCGCTACAGCCGCCTATGGCTCATATCTCGAAGAACATGTACAGACACTCAGAAAATTTCGCGATGACGTTTTATTGAAGACATCTGTAGGCCGCTGGCTCGTACATCAATATTATAAATATTCCCCCGAGCTGGCAGATTACATCGCGCAACATTCAGAATTGCGGATGATCGTTCGATGGCTGTTAACACCCATTGTTTGGATCATCGAAAAGCCCTTGCTATTCCTTTTTGCATTAAGCGGAATGCTCATGTTTATTGCTTTGTTGAAAACATCAGCACGACGGACTCAACCAATGTAGTCCAAATAAAAAAGGGCTCATTCTAGCCCTTTTTATGATTGAATGAATCGAAACTAGCTTCCGAGTGCCGCGCAAACTCGTTGCAGCTTTTCCCTCACTTCCATTCCAAGCTTTTCAACCTCGGGACGGTTCACTAATCCCAATACGGATTTAGGATCCATAAATCCGATAGTAACAGCACCGTCTTCCTCTTCACGAACCACGACATTACACGGCAATAACAAACCAATATCAGGCTCGGCATCCAAGGCCTGGTTTGCATAGCCGGGATTACAGGCCCCCAGAATCTTGTACGGTCTTTTTTCCACGCCAAGTTTCGCCTTTAATGTAGCCTGCACATCGATTTCGGTCAGAATCCCGAATCCCTCTTTTTTCAATTCGTCCGCAATGCGCACTTGTGCTTCGTCGAAGCTACCGGGAAATGTTGTGCTGAAACCGTACATAAAAAACCTCCTGTATATTCGGGTAAAAGGACTCGCTAGAAACTCATCAACGTACCACTACTTTTAGCAGCATGCACTCATTTATCCAACTTCAAGTTATTGCCTATCGTTGATGTCTTGCCAAGCATGATATACCTGCATAGGCCACAAAGACTGGAACCAGGTAATCACGTTGTCTATATCCTGCTCGCTAAGCTTATCTCGCCACGCAGGCATATTGCCATTTGGCAAAGTACCGTTTTCGATGACTTCCTTCAGCACCTTTGTTGGATGGTGCCAAGCGTGTCCAGTCCCATTAAGCGGGGGCGGGGGAAACTTCCCTGAGGCGTCAGATTCGCGCCAGTTTTCTGCGCCAACCGCATTAACACCATGGCATTTCTGACAATGCGCAGAATAGATGACAAAGCCTTTATCAACTTTTTGTCGATCAAATACTGGCTTGATCTTTCTAGCACCTGCCGATTCAGTGTTGTCTGAACAAGCACTCATTGCCACAAAGGTAATGCAAGCTACCACAAACAACACGCTACTAATGCGCATGAGGTTTATTATCTGTGTGCTCGTGGGTTGGCATTTCTTCTCCAGACATTACCGCATCTCCACCCATTAAATCATCCTGGTGTGACAAATCGGAGGAAGAAGGTTGAACATTGTGTGCATGGCCTTCGCCATGATCGTGATCGTGGCCATCACCTTCAGACTTAGGCAAAGACATGACGCCAAGTCCATATCGATATACGAGTTCTCCACCCAACCATGAAGTCGATAGCAAAGCCACCAGTCCTATGACTAAAAGCCCGTTAAACGCCCTTGGTTCGTCGTTTTTCGATCTGTGACACCATATCGCCCACACCGCTGCAATTCCAAATACAAGGAAAGTTCCTAACGCGACGTTTCTATGTATAGTCATCCACTCATGAGACGGGCCGTCGTGATTCACTGTGTAGTACGCGTATACTCCAGCAGCCACTGTCAGCACGCTTAGTGCCGAACCTATCCATAGGCTCCATCTGGCCATAACCCGCAACTGTAGACGAGTTGTGTATTGAGCAGCAAAATTGGAAAATAAATAAATTACGACGGAGACACTTAGCAACGCGATAGTGTAATGAACAAATACTGGATGCCAATTTGGAATTATATCTATCATTGAAGCACTTATACCTTTTCACTCGATCCCAGGGTATTAGATCACTTCCGGTTCAGCATCTCAATATCACTATGGAAAAGTAATGCGCCTAGAATCGTGATTAAGTTAGCCAGCGAGAGAGAACAAGACAAAAAAAGCTGAAAAAGTGCAAATTACGTAGAAAAAATAGGCATTCTGAATTTCTTAATACCGCTATCAATCGCTAGAAAACTAATTTGTGGATGCCTCTGTAAAAGAAAACCGGGGAGCAAACGTTCAGTTCACACCCCGGCAACACGTGGGAATTTATTACTAATCTGTAAATACTGACATCAGAAATTTTAAAAAGTGCCGGGAGTAAAACTCCATTTGTTTTAACATCCCGGCAACACGTGGGAAGTCAGTACTCTCTTGTCTCTTACCATCCCATCTTGTTTAAAAATGCCGGGAGCAAAACTCCATTTGTTTTAGCATCCCGGCAACACGTGGGAAGTCTTAATATCTCGTCTCTTACCGTCCCATCATGTTAAAAATGCCGGGAGCAAAACTCCATTTGTTTTAGCATCCCGGCAACACGTGGGAAGTCATTTATTCGTTACAGTAAATTCTAAATATTCAGAAAGCTACGCTTCGATTACACACAATAAACACTGAATGAGCACTGAATAGAAGGGAAGCCGCGGACGGACTACTCCCTGAGACTAGGCAGATATCGGTGGACGAATGTCTGCTGGAAGTGAAACAGTAGTGAGCTTATAAATATCTCTGAACTGGACACCAGTTTTTTTCCAATTGGCGCCGCAGAAAACCTGAACCTCGCTAACCGCAGCTGCAATCAATTGGGTTGAACAGGTATTATCCGGTCCGTAATCATTGTTGTCGCTCACCTGAATATCAGAAAAATCGACATCACTCAGGTCAATTGCGCTGGAATGGGAAGAATGAGAATCGTGTTCGATAGAGGAGTTTATATCAACTCGATCATGGAAAAGACAGTCAACAGATGCGGCCACCACAGACAACGGCATCCACGCTGCGATCAAAACGCAGTAAAAGACTATAGTTTTTTTTGTAAATCTTCCCATGTTTGAGATCTTTTCTTTTTTCTAAAAGAAGGCTTTTTAAACGTTGGTCGCCATGACCAAACTCGCCTCCAACTCCCCGGCCGTTTGATAGACCCGTTAATTGCTCCGTTATTTATAGCAAATTGTTTTCCTTTCCACAAGGCATATAAAGCGGGAATTAAAACCATGGAAACTAGCGGCGCGGTGATCATTCCACCCAGCATCGGAGCGGCAATCCGTCTCATTACTTCGGAACCAGTGCCGCCGCCAATCATTATCGGTGCCAACCCGGCCAATATCACCGCAGCAGTCATCGCTTTGGGACGGACACGCATTACCGCGCCATAAACTATCGCGCGACGTAGTTCATTCAAATCCTTGGGATCAAAATCTTTTACTGCCTGGTTTAAGTAAACCAGCATAACAACACCAAATTCCGCTGACACTCCTGCCAGAGCGATCAATCCGACTCCGACCGCTACTGATAGATTGTAGTCAAGCAGATAAACCATCCACAATGCCCCCACTAGAGCAAGTGGCACAGCGCCCATGACCATAAAGGATTCTGCAAAATTTCTGAAATTGAAATACAGCAACAACAAAATGATTACCAGGGTTAGAGGCACAACATAAATCAGCTTTTCCTTTGCACGCAGCATGTATTCGTATTGTCCGGACCAACCAAGGGCATAACCTGCAGGTAGTTCGACTTTTTCGAGAACAATTCTTTGAGCATCAGCGACGAAACTTCCCAGGTCGCGACCTCGGATATCAACATATACCCAGCCTGTTCGCCTCGCATCTTCACTTTTTATCATTCCTGGCCCGTCGGCGATGGAGACAAAGGCAACATTGCCCAGGGTGATCTGACCGCCCCCTGGTGTAACAATCGGTAAAGCCATCAGGTCATCAATAGAATCACGTACGTGTTGTGGATAGCGGATATTGACCGGATAACGTTCCAGTCCTTCAACTGTTTGAGTAACATTTGCCCCACCCACAGCCATGCTGATAATTTCATGTACATCAGCGATGTTTAAGCCGTAGCGTGCGGCTGCACGTCTGTCAATATCCAAGTTAATATATCGACCACCTGCCACGCGTTCCGAAAAAACACCGGCGGCTCCCGGTACACTCTTCACCGCAGACTCAACTTGCTCGCCGATCTTTTGTATCACGCCCAGATCAGGACCAAGAATCTTGATACCCAACGGAGTTTTTATACCCGTAGATATCATGTCTATACGTGTTTTGATCGGCATAACCCAGGCGTTTGTCAATCCGGGAAACTTCACCGTTTCATCGAGAATATTTTTCAGCTTATCGGTGGTCATCCCCTTACGCCATTCACTGCGGGGCTTTAATTTGATCGTGGTTTCGATCATTGTAAGTGGAGCAGGATCGGTGGCTGTTTCGGCCCTGCCCACTTTACCGAATACAACATCGACTTCTGGAATGGTCTTTATCAAACGATCCGTAATTTGTAACAACTCGCCAGCTTTGCCGATTGATACACCGGTGAATGTGGTCGGCATATAGAGCAAATCACCCTCATCCAATTCCGGCATAAACTCAGAACCCAATTCTCCATAGGGATATATCGTGGTTAAAACAACTGCAAAAGAAAGGACTACGACCGTCTTTGGCCAATTGAGCACGAACTTAATGACCGGCAGATACATCGATATAAGGAATCGATTGATCGGATTTTTATGCTCTGAGGGAATATGTCCCCTTATAAAATATCCCATCAATACAGGCATAAGTGTTATCGACAAACCCGCCGCTGCAGCCATGGCATATGTCTTGGTATAGGCTAGCGGGGAAAATAGTTTTCCTTCTTGCGCCTCAAGTGTAAAAACAGGAAGAAAACTCAAAGTAATTATCAACAACGAAAAGAATAGTGCCGGACCCACTTCAACCGCAGCACGCTGCATAGCAACCCAGCGATTCTCATCTGTGATATTGCCCTTTTCAATATGTTTATGCGCATTTTCAACCATCACAATGGCTGCATCGACCATGGCACCTATGGCAATGGCAATTCCGCCCAGGGACATGATGTTAGAATTGATATTCTGATAATGCATTACGATATATGAGATCAATATACCGAGAGGCAAAATAACTATTGCCACCAATGCAGAACGCAAATGAAATAGAAAGATTCCGCAAACAATTGCGACGACGATAAATTCTTCAATGAGCTTATCGCGTAGTGTTGTTATCGAACGCATGATGAGATCGGAACGATCATATGTTTCGATGATTTCCACGCCTTCCGGCAAGCCCTTGGCGACCTGAGCCAATCGTGTTTTAACTGCCTCTATCGTGGTCAACGCGTTTTCACCAAAACGCATCACGATAATGCCGCCAACGACCTCACCTTCACCATCGAGCTCGGCGATACCACGGCGCATCTGTGGGCCGATACGAATATTGGCAACATCCTGCAGCAACACAGGCGTACCTTCTTCACTCACACCAAGCGGAATATGGCGAAGATCGTCCAGACCCTTGATATAACCTTTGGCACGAACCATATATTCAGCTTCGGCCATTTCGATAACAGAACCACCCACTTCCTGGTTGGCCCGTTGTATCGCTGTCTTCACATGATTGATATGCATGTTGTAAGCACGCAGACGATCAGGATCCACCACCACCTGGTACTGTTTGACCATTCCGCCAACAGTTGCGACTTCTGAAACACCTGGTACGGTCTGTAGTTCGAAGCGTATAAACCAATCTTGCAAGCTACGTAGTTGAGCGAGGTCATGATTGCCGCTGCGGTCAACGAGCGCGTACTCATAGATCCAGCCTACACCGGTCGCATCCGGTCCTAGCTGAGGTGTTGCCGACGGAGGCAAGGCCCCGGCGACTTGCGACAAATACTCGAGCACGCGGGAACGCGCCCAATATATATCTGTGCCATCTTTAAAAATGACATAGACGTATGAATCACCGAAAAAGGAATAACCACGCACTGCTGTAGTCCCGGGTACCGAGAGCATGGCTGTGGTAATGGGGTAGGTTACCTGGTCCTCAACAACTTCCGGCGACTGACCTGGAAATGAGGTTTTAATAATAACTTGTAGGTCAGATAGATCAGGAATCGCATCCAAAGGTGTATTCTTTACCGAGTAAACCCCCCAAACTGCGAGGATTATGGTAAAGATGAGTACTAGAGGCCTATTTCGAATCGACCAGCGAATTATTTGTGCAATCATATCTACTACCGAACAATATCCGCCGCGTCACTATACTTAATGAATGACATCGGCATGTCATTTATTTTTATTGAATTCTTGCCGATCAATTTCCCGGAAATTGTCAGATATTATCCGCCGGCCATACGCATAAGGGCAGCACGCATGCTGCTTTCAGAATCGATCAAAAACTGGCTCGATACAACCACTTCCTGATCCTCTTCCAACCCGCCAACAACCTCGATGCGATCATCCGTTTCGATACCTGCATGAATAATCACGGGCTTGAATTTTCCTTCTCCAAGGTGGGTAATCACCCTGGTTTGATTGCCCTGGCGAATCACTGCCTCACGTGGGACAGTCAAAACTTGCCGCTTTGGACGTGCGAAAATGCTGATATCGGCATACATATTAGGTTTGAGGACTTCATCGGGATTGTCAAAACGCAGACGCGCCTTCACACTTCTGGTGCGGGCATCGAGGCTTGGATAAATATATTCAACCTCGCCTTCCCATACCTTTTCAGGCATAAACGACAACCTGGCTTCTGCACCTTGTCCTTCCTTGACCCAATCAATCTGATTTTCGAATACGTCGACCATCAGCCAGACTGTGGACAGATCGGCAATACTGATCACGGACTTAGACGGTGGCACAAATTCCCCTTCCGATACATTCAAACGCGTGACGAATCCGTCCTGGGGCGCATAGAAACTGACCAGTTGCTCCACTTCACGAGTATCGTTCAAACGGGCAATCTGTTGCTCCGAAACACCGAGGGCACGAAGACGCTCCCGAGAGGCATCAATCAATCCATTGGCGCTATCTCCCAGTTCAAGCGCCTGCAGAAATTCTTCCTGGCTATTGACGAGCTTGGGCGAGTATAGCTGGAACAAGAGATCACCCTTGGCAACCTTCTCACCTGTTGTTTTGACCGCGAGCTTCTCGACCCAGCCCTCGGTGCGCAAACTCACTGTTCTGAGATTGTTGTCATTATAATTGATATAACCGACGCTCTCGATCTTGCGATATATCGTACGCCGCTTCACCTTATCCAGTCTTACACCCAATGCATTGATCACGGTCGGCGCTAAGGTCACGACGCCTGAATCGCCGGTGTTCTCCAATGGCACCAGGTCCATTCCACATATCGGACAGTCTGCCTCCGGATCTTCCATCACAATTTCCGGGTGCATAGGACAAACAAATTTAGGATTGGAGTGCTTTTGCGCGTGCTCTACCGCAGTTTCTTTTGGCGCTTCGTTCACAGGGGAAATGCTCTGGTTTCCAAAAGAGTCATGGTTATGGCCATCACCGCTCAATTCACTCAGCATGGCAGGCGCTGCAACGACAGGGGCCGCCTGAATATGACTAGATGAATTCTCATCGGCAGCCACCGCCTGTCTATCACCCAGCCCGGAGAACACATATATATTGATGGGTACCCCAACCGCGAGTAACACGATTGCACCAAGTATCTGTTTACGTGCAACAGATGACATGTGTCGCGCATTCGGCAGGAAAATCTGTTCCAGCCACTTAAATACCAACCAAACACCGTAGCGTGTTGTTCTAGTAACACGTTCCATGTTTATGCTTCCCCTGCCAGATATTGAAGGTCGTAGTGTGCCTTTGCCCTTTCCACTCTCAAACGCAGAGTTTGTAAATTACTATCCAGTTCTCGCAAACGCGCACGAACCAATTCTGAGAAATCACTAGTCTGGCTTTGATAGGATTTTCTCGAAGACTCGGAATACTGTGCCGCCTTAGGCAACACATCATCCATGTAAAATTTTAAACGGTCACCCAAGCGGAACCAGTCCGCATAACTTGCATCTAGCAAACGTTTTAGCTCGCGACGCTGGCCATCTGCTGCGTCCGACGCAGAATTTACCAAATGGCCTTTTGCATTCAAACGACGATTCTGTCGCTTCTCAGTAAAAAACGGCATATCTACTGACACGACGGCAGACAAAAAATCACTTCTTGGAATAACACTACCATCAGCTGAATTGACGCCATCAGCCCGATAACCGTAGCTAATATCTACATTCCAGCTCGGCTTAAATGTAGACCGTTCTGCGAGAACATCCTTGCGACTTGCGCCTAACATGGCTTTTTTTACGGCCAGGGATGGGTGGTTTTCGAGACGATGATCGAGCTCCTCAACCGTAGGCAAGGTTGGGAGCTGAGGAAACACTGTCGATAGTGCATGTTTGCGCACTGAAGCACCCGTCCATTTTTCAAGTTCTGCGATCGCTTTTTCACGCATTTGCTGTATGTCGTCTTCGCGATCTTGAAGTAAACTCAATTCTAATTGAGCACGTATCACATCTTGTTGTTGACCACGGCCTGCACGATATTGGTATCGAGTTACTTTCACTAACTGGTTAAATATCTCTTCGCTTTCTTTTACCAGGGCAAGCGAATGTGTTTGCAAATAAACTTCCATCCACGCTTTGCGCAAATTTCGTAAAACTGTCATTGCCCTGTCGACAGCTTTCGCACGCTCGGCCTCGGCCATTAGCAACTTTTTTTCCGTCTTTGCCTCAAGCATGCCTTTCGAAGGAAAACCCTGATTGATGCCTACTATTGCCTGCGTCATACCTTCAGAGTTAAAACTAAACGCATTGTTACCGATTATCGGAAAATTTACCGCGCCAACGCGAAATTTCGGATCAGGCAGTTGCCCGTCGGCTACTGACTCTTCCATAAAGGACTGGGCATTTGCCTGGAACTCGGCAATGAGTGGGTCGTTTTGGATGGCAACCGTCTCAGCATCCTTGATAGTCAATTCAAGCGCGTGAACGGTATTCACGCCCGCAATCACCGTCAGGATTACTAAGACCCAAAGTCGCAAGTAATTCATACTTCCCACACCTGTTATCTTGCTCAACAACTTCGTTCAGAAAATTTATACCAACGCGCAAGATAACCAAGACGAGTTAAAGGAGACTTAACCAGACGGGTAAGGGTTGCCTAACTATAAGACAAATCTGCAATTCTTCCCCAGTCCCACATGAAATTCTTTTTTTCTACGATTCAGACATAGTCTGATTAAAAACTATTGTTCTACTTTTGAGCCTATTTATCAACAATTCAACGGGCTAATGTAATTAATACCTCATCTACAATTTTTATATCAAATAAAAAAAAGCGGCACTAGCCGCTTTTTTTGTTATTCGTTCAATGCATTACTGCATATCCAAAATGACGAACCGACCTTTTCGATCAGTGGTGACTACAAATTTGATCTTCTGGCCAGGTTTGACTTCCTTCAACATAAAAGGGTCAGCAACTGCGAAATCCATCGTCATTGCCCCCATTCCCATTGTCGTAATCGGGCCATGACTGATATTGAGTGTTTTGTTCACGTTATCAATTGAGTTGATTGTACCGCTTGCCTCATGCTCGTCTGCTGCAAAAACAGTAGTAAATACCGACATAAGCATGACGATTGCAGCTGATAAAAACGTTTTTTTCATACCTCCCCCTCTACTTCATTTATGAGTCATTTCCGACATGGACGGAATCTATAATTTCTTAGAAAACTACGACTTAAGCATGAAATCAGGATTAATTTCCGACTCTGACGCAGCGTTTCATCATTAAATCCTTTGGCTGGCTTGTCAAGCTCCCTGTATGAATTTTGGTAGCGAGGCAAATTTTTCCGCCTGCTCAAGCACGAATTCACTAAAACGCTTCGCCACAGGCGAGAGCCTTTTTCCTTCGCGATGAACCAGATACCAGTGACGTAAAATCGGAAAGTGCTCCACATTCAATAGCTTCAACTTACCTATCTCCAATTCCAGGCGTACCGTATGTGCCGATACTATTCCCAGACCCAGACCCGCTTGAACCGCGTGCTTTATGGCTTCGTTACTGGTCATTTCCATCCTGGAGGCAGCTTCAAAGCCGTACTGCTGAAAAAATCGCTCCATCGCTATCCGCGTACCCGAAACTTTCTCTCTGACAACAAAGGTTTCCTGCACCAGGCGCTTGAGAGAAATATTTGTTTCGTTTACCAGCGGGTGATCGGGGGGCGCAATAACTACCAATGGGTTATCCATAAAGGGTTCCGCCACAAGCTTCAGGTCTCGCGGTGGCCGACCCATGATGACCAGATCGGTCTGATTATTCTCAAGCTCATCAAGTAGCGTTTGGCGGTTAGTCACATCCAATTTGTACTGAATATTGCCAAACTGCTGCGAAAATGCAGCAAGTAGCTGGGTTGCAAAGTCGTTAGCTGTAGTCGCTACCGCGATGTTCAAGGTACCACGCCTGACACCGCGCAAATCTTCGAGCACGCCCTCTGCTTCATCTAGTAGACCGAGTATCTCCCTACTATAATGCAGCATCTCGCGGCCGGCCTCGGTAAGAAAGTTCTTTTTGCCGAACTGTTCGAGCAGGGAAACACCCACGTGATCTTCTAATTGTTTGATCTGCATGGACACTGCCGGTTGTGAAAGATGAAGTTCTTCGGCCGCACGGGTAAAGCTCAAATGTCGGCCTACAGACTCAAAAACCTTTAATTGTCTTAGGGTTACGTGAAGCATTCGGGTCAAATCCTGTCAATCATAAGCAATCATTTATGATTTTGATTATAAATATTTAATTTACTTTATGCCAGCGCGCCCGTAACCTCTTTCTCACGAAATATCAGCGACACGATTTTCTTTAGTTCAATCACAGTTAACTCGTTTTTATACCTACTTTTTGGAGGAAATAAAATGGCAGAGAAGAAGTACAACGCGGGTGTAAAAGAATACCGCGAAACATATTGGATGCCTGACTACACGCCGAAGGACACTGACTTTCTTGCGTGTTTCAAAGTTACCCCACAGCCTGGTGTACCTCGTGAAGAGGTTGCTGCTGCGGTTGCTGCGGAATCATCAACTGGTACCTGGACCACTGTTTGGACTGACCTGTTGACTGACCTGGATTACTACAAGGGTCGTGCATACGCCATCGAAGACGTACCTGGCGACGACACTTGTTTCTATGCATTCGTTGCATACCCAATTGACCTGTTCGAAGAAGGTTCAGTTGTAAACGTTTTCACTTCATTGGTTGGTAACGTTTTCGGCTTTAAAGCACTACGTGCACTTCGCTTGGAAGACATCCGTATTCCTATCGCTTACGTAACTACTTGTGGTGGTCCTCCTCACGGTATCCAAGTTGAGCGCGACATCATGAACAAATACGGTCGTCCTCTGTTGGGTTGTACTATCAAGCCTAAGTTGGGTCTGTCTGCTAAGAACTATGGTCGTGCGACTTATGAGTGTCTTCGTGGCGGTCTTGACTTCACTAAGGACGACGAAAACGTTAACTCTCAGCCGTTTATGCGCTGGAAGCAGCGTTTTGACTTCGTAATGGAAGCAATCCACAAAGCTGAGCGTGAAACTGGTGAGCGTAAGGGTCACTACCTGAACGTTACTGCTCCTACTCCTGAAGAAATGTACAAGCGTGCAGAGTATGCTAAGGAAATCGGCGCACCTATCATCATGCACGACTACCTGACTGGTGGCTTCACTGCTAACACAGGTCTTGCTAACTGGTGTCGTGACAACGGCGTTCTGCTTCACATCCACCGCGCGATGCACGCAGTACTTGACCGTAACCCGCACCACGGTATCCACTTCCGTGTACTAACTAAGGCACTTCGTTTGTCTGGTGGTGACCACCTGCACTCAGGTACGGTTGTTGGTAAGCTGGAAGGCGACCGTGACGCAACTCTGGGCTGGATTGACATCATGCGTGATTCTTACATCAAAGAAGATCGCTCACGCGGCATCATGTTCGACCAAGATTGGGGCGCAATGCCTGGTGTAATCCCAGTTGCTTCTGGTGGTATCCATGTATGGCACATGCCTGCTCTGGTTAGCATCTTCGGTGATGACTCTGTACTCCAGTTCGGTGGTGGTACGCTGGGTCACCCATGGGGTAATGCCGCTGGTGCAGCTGCAAACCGTGTTGCTTTGGAAGCGTGTGTTGAAGCACGTAACGAAGGTCGCGCTATCGAGAAAGAAGGTAAGGACATCCTTACTAATGCTGCCAAGAGCAGTCCTGAGCTCAAGATGGCGATGGAAACTTGGAAAGAAATCAAGTTCGAATTCGACACAGTTGACAAGCTGGACGTTGCTCACAAGTAATTTAAAGCATCATGTGGCACGCTCTGGCGGCGTGTGTATACATACGACGCCAGAGCGCACCAACTAACGCTTTAAACACTTGAATTAACGAAACCGAATTTGACTAAATAGATTTTGAGGAATTTAAAATGTCTGAAATGCAAGATTACAAGTCAAGCTTGACTGATACTTCAAGCCGTAAGTTTGAGACTTTCTCTTACTTGCCAGAAATGAGCGATGAGCAGATCCGTAAGCAGATCCAGTACATCGTTGATAAAGGATGGAATCCTGGTATCGAGCACACTGAGCCAGAAAATGCATTCGATAACTACTGGTACATGTGGAAACTGCCTATGTTCGGTGAAACTGACGTAGACAAAGTTCTGGCCGAATGCGCTGCTTGCAAGAAAGCACATCCAAAGAACCACGTTCGTTTGATGGGCTTCGACAACTTCGCACAGTCTGCCGGTGCTTCCATGGTAATTTTCCGCGGTAAAGCTGTTTAATCAGCCGCCAGGGTAAAGACCTACAAAAAGCCCCTGGCCGCTCGCGGGCAGGGGCTTTTTTTATCCATAGCAAGAAGGAATTCCATAAGTGAACAAACCCAAAGCTTACATCGGTATCGATAAAGATATAAATGGCGGCATGACACCTATCGGCAAAGTTATTCGAGACGCTTGGGTATTTGGTTTGATTCCGGAAACCCAGACCTGTGAAGGCTGGACACAACAGGCCGTTGAGGCGTTAATGCACAAAGTAAACGCCGAATGGGATAAATATGGTTGCATGGTTAGATGTTTGCCTACTGAACTGTTCGAAAAGCATCAACGCATTCACGGCGACGCTGTAAAGAAAGCCAACCAGGCTGGTTGGAATGGAAACGTCGAGACCGATGACGAAGAATAAAAGGTTTTCTGATTAACCCATTATCCATACCAGGTTAATCAGAATGTCTTTCATCTAAACTTTCAAGAAATCGAAGGTGCACTATGTCTAAACAAAATAGCGTAGATCCAGATCAATACAAAGTTAAATCAGAACCATTTTATAAGCCTGTTGCCAACGAAGTTGAAATGTATGAAGCAGCATACGCGGCACGCATGCCAGTTATGCTCAAAGGCCCTACCGGTTGCGGTAAATCACGTTTCGTTGAATATATGGCTTATCGTTTAGGCCGTCCATTGATCACCGTCGCGTGTAATGAAGACATGACAGCATCCGATCTTGTTGGCCGATTCCTTCTCGATAAAGACGGTACTGTTTGGCAAGATGGGCCCCTGACTATGGCAGCGCGCATAGGTGCAATTTGTTACCTGGATGAAGTGGTTGAAGCGCGCCAGGATACTACCGTTGTTATCCACCCACTGACTGACCACCGTCGTACGCTGCCACTAGACAAAAAGGGTGAGTTGATCGAAGCCCATCCTGATTTCCAACTGGTTATTTCCTACAACCCTGGATATCAAAGTCTAATGAAGGATCTCAAGCAATCAACCAAACAACGTTTTGGCGCTTTGGATTTCGATTATCCATCGGAAGAAATCGAAACAGAAATCGTTGCTAAGGAAACCGACATTGACAAGGAAACTGCGCACAAGCTGGTGCAGATCGCACATCGCGCGCGCAATCTGAAAGGACATGGCCTGGATGAAGGTATATCCACCCGTCTTCTGGTTTACGCGGGTCAACTAATACAGAAAGGTGTCGATCCTATTGCTGCCTGCAGCATGACACTGGTTCGTCCTCTAACAGACGACCCAGATATGCGTGAGACATTGGATGCAGCCGTCGGTACCTTCTTCTAAGCAGATATTGGATTTGCGTAGCAAGCTATCTGGAAAAGACTAAGTAACCCGGTTAGCAAATGGCGTCAGTCGTCTGCTTGCCGGGTGTAAAAACTGAAAGGTTTAACTATTGTCTTATGCGCTTTCTCACTTCGGTGACATACACACATGGAAAAAAAACAATATATCGATAGCTTGCGTAAGGATATTGTTTTCAATGCGGAATTGGGCGGTTTTCCGTTTACCTTCCACTCAACCTGGGGAATTTTTT
Source organism: Gammaproteobacteria bacterium (assembly GCA_029881255.1). Taxonomy (NCBI): domain Bacteria; kingdom Pseudomonadati; phylum Pseudomonadota; class Gammaproteobacteria; species Gammaproteobacteria bacterium. Next base: position 287,977 of record JAOUMY010000005.1, read on the forward strand.
CACCCCGAGAAATAGACGAAGGTACTGAATTATTGCTTGAACGCATAAACATCGCAAAAGAAGCCAATTGTTTTGACCTCGGTTGCGGATACGGCCCTATCGGCCTAACGATGGCACGCATGGCACCGGCAGGCCAGACCATTATGGTCGACAAGGATTTTATGGCGGTGGAATATGCAAACAAGAATGCAGAATTCAACGGCATCAACAATGCGAAAGCTTTGCTGAGTAACGGGTTTCAACACATTCCCCAACAAAGCTACGATGTCATAGCGTCAAACATTCCGGCTAAAGTAGGCAAGGAAATGTTGCAGATTATTATGTATGACACATTCCATCGTTTGTCACCTGGTGGAAAATTTTATGTCGTAACGATTAATGGTCTAAGAGACTTTATGAAACGACATTTCAAAGAGACATTTGGTAACTACGACAAAGTCAAACAGGGCAAGAATTACACTGTAGCGCTGGCAGAAAAGTCAGAATCGAGGTAGTCATGAGCGTCGATATCGAAAACTATCGTGAAGTGCTGACCAAAGCAGCACCGGAATTGAAAAACACCTTGGACGGCATCGTACATGAAGCCGCACGCAACATGTCTCCCGCCGGACTCGAACAATACCTTAACGGCGCCAAGGGTCTAGCAAATCTTGGGCGCGGTAGCGACATCGTTGTCTCCTTTCTCGAAGACATGCCCAAGGTTGTCAAAGAATGCGGTGACGATATCATCAATGATGTTCTGGCCGCTGCATTAAAACTGTCCTCCTTGACCTCTGGTCAGGTAATCGCGCTACTCCTGGCGAGTTTGCCAACTGCCGCGAGTCGACTGGGCGATGCCGAATTATTGAAATCTTATATCGCACTTGTACACCAGATATCGGCAAAAGCGCCGCGCGGGCTACGTCCAATGTTGGAACACATGGATGAATTGTTATCCAAGCTAACATTGAGTGGTCTACGTCGATGGGCGAATTTCGGTGCCGAAGCCTATCGCCGTGACTATGTTAATCAAGCGTCATACTTTGCTCTACAAACCGCAGACAGCCTAAAAGTGCTGCAGAAGGAACGACGTGGAACCTTGTTTATTGACATCCAACGCAAGATAAATTTCTATTTACGCGCCCTATGGGGGCGTGACTTTTTTTTACGCCCAACAGCGGCTGACCATGACGGCTTCAAACCTTTTATTGAATCACGTATTCTGCATTTACCCGATGCCTTAGATGACATTGCTGACATTAAGGGCCTTGAGCTTTATCGCGCTACAGCCGCTCACCTCGCGTCACATATGGTATACACCAAATCGCGAATTTCAGCGGAACAATTATCCCCTGCACAAATGTTTTTCATCGGCTTAATTGAAGACTCACGAGTTGAGTATCTTGCAATTAAAGAATTCCCGGGACTCAAGAAACTGTGGAAGTCTCTGCTCGATATCGAATTCGAACAGGCGCCGCAGCATCCAACCATTGCTACATTGGAATACATTGCGCGCATGTTATTGGATGACAGTGTGACTTCCAATGATGCAGACATCCAGGCGTTTGTAGAAAGATTTCATGCCAATATAGAAAACAATGCCGAAGATAGTTCTTTCTCATGGCATATGGGTATGGAGTTGTATAATATTTTCGCCGCGCGTCGTGATGTTCCAAGCCTACGAATCCTGGAGTCGATACGTATCCCTTATCGCGACGACAATCGTTATGTTTGGGAATTCGAAGAATTCGCCTGGGACAAACCAGCCGATTATCTTGCTGCAGCTATGCAACAGATTCGACGCAAAGTCAGTGTTGTAGAGATGGCAAATGAAGTAGATTGCGAATTGGCCGGCGACGATGCACAGGAAATCTGGATATGTGAAACAGAAATGTATCCCTATGAGGATGATCTGGAGAATACCCAAAGCTTTAACCAGATGTGGGGTAAGGAACCGATCTCTGAGCCTTTTCACTATCAGGAATGGGATTACCAGGTGCAATTGCATCGTCCTGATTGGGCGACTATCTATGAACGCCGTCCTCAAAAAGGCGACCCAGAAGATATCGATCGTATATTGCTCGATTACAAACCGGTTACACACCGTATCAAACAGATCATAGACCTTTTACAGCCGGAAGGCGTGCAACGTGTGCGCAATATGGAAGATGGTGATGAAATCGATATCAATGCCGCGATTGATGCAATGATCGATATCCGCCAAGGTAGACAGCCAAACACGCGGATTACCATGCGTAACGTGATCAAGAATCGCGATCTGGCGGTTGTGGTATTACTCGACTTGTCTGAGTCTACTAATGAAACCGTAGAAGGATCAGATAAAACTATTCTTGAACTAACACGTGAAGCTGCATCGTTGGTAGCGACTGCAATCAACGGCGTGGGTGATCCTTTTGCAATCCACGGTTTCTCCTCCGATGGACGACACAATGTCCAATATTTCCGGTTCAAGGATTTCAATCAAAAGTTTAATGAAGAACCCAAGTCGCGACTTGCCGGAATGAAGGGTGGATTGTCTACTCGAATGGGTGCGGCAATGCGTCACGCCGGACAACATTTGCTTCGACAGCAAGAGCGTAAGAAACTGCTTCTTGTCGTTACCGATGGCGAGCCTGCGGATATTGACGAACGCGATCCACAGTATTTACGCCACGACACAAAAAAGGCAGTCGAAGAGTTATATGGCAAAGGGATTATGTCTTACTGTCTTACACTAGACCCCGATGCTGATGCCTACGTGAAGCGGATTTTCGGTGCTAACAATTACACCATTATTGACCACGTACAGCGTTTGCCTGAAAAACTGCCAGTGCTATTCGCATCGCTTACTACTTGATCTCGACACTTTTCTCACATAAAACAAACACCACTTTTTAGTGGTGTTTGTTTTAGCTTCAGTAAATTGCTATGGTCTTCGAAGGCGCATGCAAACCAGACAATACCTTGCCAACTTCACGCACGTCGGCAATGGCGAGTCGGCAAGTCCAGGTGCCTGGGCAAACCACCACATCGTTTTCCGCATTTGGAACGTGCAGACCTATACGTTCTAGTTTTTTCACTAGATCCTGTAATTGCGATTCGACTACATTGGGCAAAACCAGATTCTGGTTTTGAGTGAGTCTTATTTCCTGCAATCCGTATCGACTCAACAGTGCGTCCAACTGTTCGATGGTCTGAAAAGATAATTCACCTCTTGATAATTTCAAAGGGATTGCGACGTTTCGTGTTTGCCGTTGTGGTACGACTTCGTTCAAATCACGAAAGTCGAATATTAGTTTCTCATCGGGTTCACGCCAGTTCTCGCCAACAGCAATCACCGGCACCGCATGTTCGATACGTTTTAACTCGCGCTTATAGAGTTCACGCAATTCACCAGCCTCGACTCGCTCCACCAAGTCACTAAAACGTGACTTGGCGTGTTTGCTGCCGTCAGAATTTCGATTGTGCAAATTAACTACAGCCTCAACAACTGAAAGTATGTTCCCCTCGTCGATGAATGCCTCCAACTCCACCGCTTCGCGTAGCTTGTGACCTAAGCCACCACCGACGTAAACACGAAATCCGAATCGTTCATTTTTTTTTGTTGCAACAAATGTTAGGTCATGAATCAAGGTCTGGGCACAGTCTTGTTCACAAGCCGAGAAACTTATCCTAAATTTTCGCGGTAAGTGCTGACAATCCGGGTTGCGCAAAAAATATTGCACTATCGCGTTAACATAGGCCTGCACATCCACATACCCAACCAGGCACACGCCCGTTAATACACAGGTCGTGATATTGCATATCGTATTACCGCAGGCCTCTCGCGTAGTTAGACCAACTTCGGCTAAACCACGTAGTAGTGACGAAACGTTTTCGAGTGCTACGAAGTGGAACTGTATATCCCGGCGCTTTGTGACATTTACAAAGGCTTTGTCCGAGTAGCGTCGTCCGAGTTCAGCAATTCGACTTAGTTGAGTACGAGCAAGCTTACCTCCTGGTACGCGTATCCGAACCGTAAACCTACCGCTCTGGCGCTGCGCGTAGACACCAAGCTGCAGACGACTGGCAACAAAATCTTCCTCAAAGAGCTCGCCCCGCTCAAAGGCATGACGCTTTTGCTCAAAGCGCGCAATATCCTCGAAAGTGTTTTGTATTGCTGCATTCATCTGCCGTTTCCTCGACCAAAATAAGTTATATCCCGTCCCTGGGAACCAGCTCCATCTAAAAGCCACATAACAGGAGTAGTTGGAATATAGGCAGAAATGCTTATAATCTGAAATAATATATATTAATTTTCTTATACGTTTTTAGATATATATGAATCTGACACAGTTACGCCATATCGATGCCATAGTAAAAAATGCTTACAACCTTTCCCGTGCAGCCGAAACGCTGCACACTACACAGCCCGGTGTGAGTACTCAGTTACGCGCTTTGGAAGACGAATTAGGAGTAATGATCTTTGAGCGCAAAGGCAAACGCATAATAGGCTTAACCGCTGCCGGCGAATCGATCGTCAGCATGAGCCAGGAAATCCTGCAAAAAATTCGTGCAATACGTGCTGTTGGGGAGGAGTTTAGCCAAGAGAAAAAAGGGACGTTTACCATAGCCACCACTCACACCCAGGCCAGATATGCGCTCCCAGCTATTATCACGCGCTTTGTAAAACGTTATCCTGACGTTCAACTGCGTATTCGACAAGGACATCCACAGCAAATTTCCGAAATGGTGATTCAGGGCGATGCTGATATTGCAATTGCAACCGAGGCCATCGCATCTTACCAACAGCTGCTTATGTTACCCGTGTATCGCTGGAACCGGTGCCTGATTGCACGCTCCGGACATCCAGTTTTGAAACCACGCAAACCGACGCTGGACCTGATCGCGCAATTTCCTATCGTGACCTATGACTTTGCCTTTGCCGGCCGTTCCGCGATGAATAAGTCGTTTATTGAGGCAGGACTCAAACCCAACATAGTGTTAACTGCAATCGACTCCGACGTTATCAAACACTATGTGGAACTTGGGCTAGGGATAGGTGTACTTGCACATATGGCATACGATGAGAAACGAGACAAGAAATTGCGCTGCAAAGATGTCAGTCATCTCTTTGATGACAGTGTTACCAGTATCGGTATACGACGCGGCAGTTTTCTACGCGGTTACATGCTCGAGTTTGTCGAAATGTTTGCACCGCACCTCAGCATTGGACAGATTTCATCGTTACTGACTAAGCATAGTCCGGAACTGGAAAATGAGTTAATGCAAAAGCTGACAGACTTGCCTTTGCGCTAGCGAGTCAATAAGTGACAATCATTACAGCCAATAACCTGCCCACTACCGTACTGAATGACGCTACCGGCTTTTGTAATAAAGCTACGAGCGGCCAGTGCACGTGATAGATGTGTACCTTCCAGCGACAAGCCATGACAGGATTGGCAACTTTTCGGATCGGCATTGTAAAATCGACCATGTTCGGAACCCATCCACTGGGGATCATCAATATTGTGTAGTCCATGGGGGCCATTTAGAGAAACGGGAACGCCTTTTTCATGACATACCTCGCACTGACTGATGGTACCGACGTGCCCTTGCAGCTGGATCGGGATCAAATTATCCACCATGCCGGGAATTGAGCTACTCCAAATAGCGTGCGGACTACCATGACAACCCTGACAGGCCACGCCACCGTGACCAACACTTTGACGATACAACTTATCCGGCTCTTCTGCATAGCGTCGATTAACGGCTAGACGCTGGGTGGCAAACACGTCGGATTCATCAAAGGTTCTGTTCAACACTATCGAGTCGCCCAAATGCTGAAGCGCATCGCCCGTATGGCAAGACTCGCAACGTGGTTCATCGAGAAACGGTCTTCGTTGTTCGGATGAACCGACCATAGGGGATTTACCTACCGCGAGCATGCCACCGTGACAGCTTTGGCAGTTGATTCCGCTCTTGCTCATAGCATCTCTAACATAGGGTGCTTCACGACCGTGACAATACATACAACTGGTATTCCCATCCTCTGGAATATTTTGTGTTTCGTTTGAAACGGCCAACTGATATTGGTTGTTTAAGGCATGTGCAGCATGTATTGAAATCGACAATGGTAATCGTCGTTGTTGATGAAAGGTTGACGGCCCCAAACCATCCGGATCTGCAACTGGCGAGTAGTGGCACTCAGCACACATCAGCGGTGTTCTCTTTAATAAATCGAGGCCTGTCGTTGCCCCATGCAATAGCAAAACGTTTTCCTTTCCTTGGTTGTCGATATCTGAATTTTGACTCCACTCAATATCGATACCCAGACGTTGACTGACGGCATCGTTTGCTGCAATCTCACCCGTCGCATGACAGTGGGCACAATCCATTGGTTTAGCCATGGGTAACACAATGTTTGTAGATGCAAGCAAGCGTGGATGTTCTCCGCGAACGATCGCACTAATTTGGAATTGCGGAAAATAGTTTAGATTACCGTTATCATCTATTGGTGTAATCGGTACCCATGCAGCGGTAAACTCTTTGGTCTTCGCATCAAACAAACCAAATGTTTGTGGAATGTTATTAAGCCCGGGCATGTTCTGTCCATCAAACAGTAATCCTCGCACCCCGCCATCTAGCGGAATCCGAACTTGATTGCCAAGTAAAAACCGGTATAGCTCGCCGGCATGTTCCCAAAAATTCGTCTTGCTGGCGCTGCTGGTATTGATAGAACCATAGCGGTCCATAGTGCCCTGATACTCAAGTTTAACTTCGGTATTATCGAGTAATACAGGCAATTGCTTTTTATCGGTAGACGTTTTTATCACCTGAGCCTTGATGAAATTGGCAGGAGGAAATATTGCAAACACCGAAAAATCTTGATCAGGAAAGGCCATTCCCCTGCGGTTAACCGCAAGTACTTTATAGTGCTCAGTGCCGCCTAGATTGCTGCTTCCATTTGAGTCATTCTTGTGCCGCGATGAAAAGTCTCTTTCCGCACATCCTCCCAAAGCAATAAGTGAGAACAGCAGAACAAGAAGAAAATTTAGAATTCGTAAAATCGAAGCACTATTCGACATGAAATATTTGCCAACCAAAAAGCTGAAAAGAGCATATATAAGTGTCTTTAAACGCTCATTAAACAGGGCTTGGCAAAGTGGGATAAATCTAAAGAGAAAACAAACAGCTCTACAGCCTTTCGCGCTGTAGAGCTGCCTGCCATTTCATGTTCATGCAGCGCCTTTTGTCTTCTGGCCAAAATAGGCTTTCAGTTGTTCAGCGCCACCAATATGCTTTCCTTCTATAAACACCTGGGGAACGGTATCTAGCCCGGTTATGGCGTGTACTGTACGCAGCGAAACATCGTGCGCAAGTGAGATCTCTTCATAGGTATAGCCATGCCCGTCCAAAAGTTTTTTGGCTTCCGCACAAAATGGACAACCGGGTCGAGTAAGAATACTCACGGCAGCAGGGACTTCCGCCTGTGGATTGATATATCGCAACATGGTATCCGCATCCGACACCTCGAATGGATCACCTGGCACTTCCGGTTCGATAAACATTTTTTCGATCACGCCGTCGCGAACCAACATCGAATAGCGCCAGGAACGCATACCAAAACCGATGTCGGACTTGTCCACCAACATACCCATAGCGTCGGTAAATTCGCCGTTGCCGTCGGGGATTAACGTGAGATTGTCTGCATGTTGATCTTTTTTCCAGGCATCCATAACAAACGCATCATTGACCGACAAACAAACAATGTCATCAATGCCGTTAGCATGAAAAACTGGAGCGAGATCGTTAAAGCGCGGTACATGAGTGGACGAACATGTGGGCGTAAATGCCCCAGGAAGCGAGAAAAGAACCACAGTTTTGCCTTTAAATATGTCATCACTGCTCACATCCACAAATTCGTTATTAAGACGCGTCTTAAAGACGACTTGGGGGACTTTTCGTCCCTCGCAATTAGTTAACATGGTATTCTCCTTTAGGTTAAGAAAAGCTTAGCTGACTGAATACGGAGACATTATCGTGCGAAACCTACAATAGATATAATCGTTTGTTATTATCCCATGTATCGTTAATTCCTATCACCCATAAGCAACTGAATAACAAAGAAAAGAGGGCCTACTTAGGCCCTCGATACTCAGAAATAGGGACTTATGAGCCAAGTGCGCTAGAACACGCTTGGGGCGTCATGCCTGATTCCGTTGGCTGCCAACGACGATGCATAAAGCGCCCGAATAAGAGATAGACCAAATACAAATCCACCCCGCCCATCAAAAGACCACTATTAAACACCGCGTCCAGGCCATGGTTGAAAGCAAACACATCGATCGAAGCGCCTGCCAGTAAAATACTATGAATTAGATTTCCTTTCGTCGAACGCCCGAACAGGCTTGGAAATCGAATATTTGCATAGGCATAGACCAGATGAAGAAACGCCCCTGCCAACAATATTCCACTTAGATAATCCCACCAATCGATACTCATAATATTTTCCTCTGTTGATTGTGAAAACCAGTCGTAACTGACTAAGGAAAACTCTAGCAGAGAGTGTTTGGATCAAGGTCTCACACGGGTATCAAACGGTTACGAAATATTTCAGACACCCCCTGTGTAATGTATTGTTGCCAACAAGGAGAAAAGAGCCCCACGATCTGGATTCTTGAAATGTGTTGTTACACGCCGATCACTGCAAATTTGTCATATCTGGTTTATAGTACCGATATGCAACAAGCACAGAAACAAGCCCATATTTTGATTGTTGACGATGACAGGGAAATTTGTAGCCTGCTCAGTCGGTTTTTGTCTGACAATCACATTCGAACTTCTGTGGCATACAATGCAGCCGAAGCAGAAAACAAATTGGCTGCGGGACGTTTCGATCTTATTGTTCTCGACTTGATGATGCCAGGCGAAGACGGTCTGTCTTTTTGTCGGCGCTGGCGCATGCAATCAGAAATACCCGTTATTATGCTGACGGCTATGGGAGAGGATACGGATCGAATTATCGGCCTGGAAATGGGCGCCGATGATTATCTACCTAAGCCATTTAATCCGCGCGAATTGCTGGCGCGCATTCGGGCAGTATTGAGACGCCTGCAACACGTTCCGAAATCCGCGTCCGAACATGCTACACACAGTTTTCGATTCGAGGGGTGGCGACTCGATGCAGCCAAACGTGAATTACACAATCCGGACGGAGTGCTGGTTAGTCTAACCTCCGGTGAATTCGATTTGCTGCAAACCTTTGTCGAACATCCGCAACGCATACTCAATCGCGATCAACTTCTCGACCTGACCAAGGGGCGTGACAGCATACCCTTTGATCGTAGTATTGATGTTCAGCTCAGCCGACTCAGACAAAAAATCGAGCACGATCCAAAGCAGCCCCAATTGATCAAAACCATTCGTAACAGCGGATATATGTTCACGCCTGAAGTAGAGTCGTGAATATGCGCTTTATCTATGACAATTTGACTGGCCGCGTCATTCTCATCCTGTTGCTCGGTGCGGCACTGATTGCTCTTGATGTATTACTTGTTGGCTCGATGTTAGACAACAAACAGCAGGATGCCTCGAGTTGGATTAGTGTTTCGGCAGCGATACTGTTTGGACTGATATTCATTGGCTACATAATATCCCGACAACTAATCAAGCCCCTTAGACGCCTGGCCGAGACAGCTCAGCGCTTTTCCACCGATTTGAAAAGCGAAACCCTGGTATTAAAAGGGCCAAAAGAAGTACGTGATACAGCGCAAAGTTTTAACCAGATGCAGCAACGCATACAGCGCTTCGTCGAGGAAAGAATGCAACTGATCGCGGCTATCTCTCACGACTTACGCACCCCTCTCACGCGTTTGCGACTCCGAGTGGAAACAATAGAGGACGAAGAACAGCGCAACAAGGCACTGCGAGACATTGAAGACATGCGTGCCATGATCCAAAGCACCCTCGCCTTTATCCGTGATGACGCTGCAACCGAGGTAAGTGTCAAGGCAGATATCGCATCACTGGTGCAGACTATTTGTGACGATACCAGTGATATCTATGGGCCTGCGACATATACCGGTCCGGATCGTTGTATAAGCTTGTGCAAGCCGAACTCGTTGAAACGTGCCCTGGCCAATATTATCGAAAACGGCGTAATTTATGGCAAAAATGTCACTGTCACTTTGAGTTGTGGCGAAACAGAAATTTCACTGCTGATCGATGATCAGGGAGACGGCATTCCCCCTGATCAATTTGAAAATGTTTTTCTGCCGTTTTACCGCATCGACAAATCACGAAACCGAGAAACCGGTGGAATCGGCCTGGGTATGAGCGTAAGTCGCACCACGATACACGCACATGGTGGAAAGATACTACTCTCCAATAAAAAAGAAGGTGGCCTGCGCGTCGAAGTAAAACTGATTCGACATCAATCCTGAGTAAGGCGCAACGATATTCAAACAAATCTTTTGCGTCTCCCAAAGCATAACGAACGCTGCTATTAGTCAAACGTTTTTTCTCTTACAAGAAATAGAAACGTATTCTCACAATTTACTTCGCACAACTTTCATAACATTCGAAAAACATTGGCTATTCACTAATACAGATATTCTCATTCAAATAGCAAATATTGTCCTCGTCCTTTTCTCTAAAGGGATCGATTGCGCTATTTCACATCAATGTCTAGAATAGGACGCATAGGAATACTCATATCGAACTGTCATTATGGAAAACAAAAAAACTTCCCCGCTAATCATTGCATCGCTGTTGTTGTTAGTCTCCAACGTCTATGCGGAGGACAACAGTTTTGGAAGTGCTAAACACGCATTCGGTGTCTCGGCTGGCACTGCATCTGGCGGGGGGCTAACGTTCCGGCAATATCTCTCCAATGGGTTCCTGCAGGGGCGGTTTTTCTCTGTCGCAAATGGTTATGACAAGTTGACAAACTTGTTACTGGGCGCGTCGTATGGTCACGTCTTGAGTGAAATCTCAATGGTAAAAGCCCTCCCACCAACGGCCTTAGTACTGACAATTGGCGCCGACGGTCACTACACTCAAGATGATATCGTGGGCTCAGGCTTTAACAAATTCGCATCAGGAGTTGGAGTAGCGCTCGAAATCGGCAATACCTTTTCTCCTGGATTGATGTTTTCCATCGGCATGAATTACGCGTTAGTAATGGACAAGGATATCGGTAGCTGGAACTGGAATCTTGGTCCGCAACTAGACGTCAGCATGTTTTATAACTGGTAACCGAATATGGACATTTACCTGCCGCATTTCTCAACCAGACAATCAGGCTTCAAAGGCATGTTACCTTGGGTTATGGTTGTGTGCATACTTGTTGTGTGTTTTTCTTCACCGGCAATGGCCGAACAAAAAGCCAAACACGGTATTTCGGGAGGCTTTGGTTGGATAGGCGGTAGTGGTTTAGGCTATATACATTACCTAGGCCCGAACATGTTACAGCTATCCTTTGCTGGAAATGTCGATGAATTTCGTAGTGACTACACAATCGGGGTATCTTTCGCCCGCTATCTCCACCATGTACGAGATCCACGCTCCATGGTTCCCGTTGCGCTGAAATTGATTGTTGGAACAGATGTGCGCTATCAGTCTGGCATAATTAACTCCGGTCTTATTGTTACTCCTGATACGGATTACAACACACTTCAATCGGCATATTTCATTACTACTGGCGCGGGTCTCGGAATCGACATAGGCAGTCCGGGAGAACCAGGACTGGTCTGGTCTTTAGCTATTTCCTATGCCTTGTCTATCGAAGATGTGAGCCCGCAAAAACGCGAGTGGCTCATTAGCCCGCTCCCGGCAATGGCACTGATTTATAGTTGGTAATACGAATATGAAATGCTTTTCCCAAACACTGACATTCCGCATTTGCTCAACGGTGCTAGGTATGCTTTTAACGGCTTCCGTCTACGCACTTGAACCTGCGCAACTAAAGCCAGCTAAACATGCATTGGGATTTTCTGCTGGTTGGGTCAATGGAAGCGGCATTACGTACCGACGATACTTTGGTGATCATTTTGCGCAAGGAACGATATTTGGTCTCGTGTCGAATAACGGCAATGACGCTTATGTAGACGCTGCGTTCTCTGTAGGCACCTATCTAAGCCGATTGGAGTCCTTTGGCATACTTCCACCCATGGGTCTTAAACTCATGGCAGGCGCCGACCTTGTTATTGACCGGACTGATTCATCAAGAGACGGATTCACAACAGGTAGCTTTACTTACGACCGAAGCTACTATGGCGGAGGCGTTGCGCTCGAGTTTGGCAATCCTGGAAGCTCCGGACTTAGCCTGTGGGCAGCCTTAAACTATGTATTCACCTATGACGGAATAGGCTCTCCATCATTTCAAACATTTGATATGCGGCCTTCTATGGGAATTCTATACGGCTGGAAATAAGACTTCAGCAACGTTATTCAGCACTCAGTAGGCAAACCCATAATTCTCCATTCGGGAAAGCCCCCATCCAAACGCCGCGCGTGTATACCATGTTCACGCAGTAAAGCGACCGCATCAAATGCCAGCACGCAATGAGGCCCTCGGCAATAGGCGATATATTCTTGTGTCGCATCCAGTTCGTGTAGCCTTTTCTTGAGCTCTGACAGTGGCAGGTTAATAGCCCCCGCAATATGGCCGGCCTGAAACTCTTCGTCCGGGCGTACATCCAACACCGTTACCAGGCCGCTGCTGGCACGCTCATAGAGCTCAGCTGCCGGTATGGGCTCAAGGTCGTCCTTCACATTAAGATAATCGGTAATCAGCTGCTCTACCTCGTCCAGATGGCGTTCGGCGACCACTCTCAATCGATCGGTGAGTGCGATCACATCGTCACCACTCAGTTGGTAGATAACGTATTGCCCTTCCTTGCGACCGATCACTAAACCAACTTGTTTGAGCTGCTGTAAATGATGAGATGTGTTAGCAACACTTAGCCCCGTGAGCGTGGCCAAGTCTTCCACCGAACGTTCGCTCTGAGCCAGAAACTCCAGCAACTCCAGGCGATTCTCATTGCCCAAGGCTTTAGCCACCCGTGAGAAATGAGCAAGCAACTGCTTTTTAAACGTTTTCATACCACTCGTCTCTTGCCAGTGAGATCAATAATATTCAAATGAATACTTGAATACAAAACCGCGCGTCCGATATATTATTCAAACAATCCCTTGAATACAAATTCACGGAGAAATTCATGTCTTTTGACGAATGGCTGACTCACAACGAAGTGGTTATACGCCTCGGGTGTTTTTTCGGCGTATTGCTGGTGATGGCCACTTGGGAGATGCTTGCGCCAAGACGCTCACTGTCTATCGCCAAGGGCATGCGCTGGCTCAATAACCTGGGGTTGGTATTTCTGAACAGCCTCATTTTACGCATACTATTTCCCGCTGCCGCGGTCGGCGTTGCGGCCTTCGCAACAAACGCTGGTTGGGGGCTGTTGAATTTTTATCAACTGCCTTTCTGGCTCAGTGTTATTTTGGCCATCATCGCACTCGATTTAATCATTTATCTTCAGCATGTATTGGTACACGCCGTCCCTGCGCTTTGGCGCCTGCATCGGGTTCACCATGCTGATCCCGATTACGATGTAACGACCGGCGCGCGCTTTCATCCCATCGAAATTATCTTATCTATGCTAATCAAGTTTGCCGCGATTATTGTGTTAGGCGCACCGCTTGTTGCCGTAATTATTTTCGAGGTCATTCTGAACGCAATGGCGATGTTTAATCACGCCAATGTGAAACTACCACTGCGGCTGGACAAATACCTACGCCTTATCGTCGTAACACCGGACATGCATCGAGTGCATCATTCCGTGGAAGACGACGAGGCAAATAGTAATTTCGGATTCAATCTTTCCATTTGGGACCGCGTCTTCGGTACCTATCGTGCTCAGCCGCGCAATGGTCACGAAGGTATGAAAATAGGAATTCACCAATTTACCGAAACAAAAACCGTCACCTGGTTACCCGGTATGCTTATGCTGCCGTTCAAAGGAAAAGTAAGCGCTTACGCTATCAATCGACGCTCCTGGAAGAACACGGAACAGGATAAATAACGTGATTAAGAATCTCCCCCGCGTGTTGATGGCGGGCTTGCTTGCCATTGGCATCGTCGTGGCTGTACTCAATCGTCACCAGTTTGATTCCGATGCTATTCAGTTGTGGATAAATGAATTAGGGGGAGCCGGTCCCGTAATTTTTGTTGGGGCATATATCATTGCCTGCGTCCTCTTCTTACCCGGTTCACTACTCACCCTAACTGCCGGCGCCCTATTCGGACCAATTTTGGGAAGCCTATACAGTTTAATCGGCGCCACTACCGGGGCAACACTCTCCTTCCTAATCGCTCGATATTTGGCTTCCGGCTGGGTCGAACAATACAGCCAAAACAAGCTGGGGAGCATCAAACACAGCATCGAACAAGAAGGCTGGCGCTTTGTTGCCTTCGTGCGGCTGGTACCAATATTCCCATTCAATCTCTTGAACTATGCATTAGGACTGACTCGCATTTCACTGCGAGATTATGTGGTGACGACACTCCTATGCATGATACCCGGCGCCTTCGCCTATACTTATCTTGGATATGCAGGAAAAGAGGCAATTACCGGCGGCGAAGATCTGGTACAAAAAATCATTCTTGCAACTGCCCTACTTGCCTGCGTCGCTTTCCTACCCGGAATCGTGAAACGCGTTCGCCAGAATTCTTCCGCTGTCAGTGACAGTCATAAGAAAAACCACGGGCACGGTGATTAAAAATCCTTGTCCTCAAGTCTGAACGACTTTCGGCCGACGCAATCTAAAGAAGTTAAGTACTCAGAGTAATGTCTCGAAGGAGGTATTATGATGTCGTCAGTTAAACTGTTCTTCGAAGCGTATGAACGGGACGTGTTCGACCTGACAGGCGCCTGCTCATGGCCGGACCTGGCGGAATGCTTTATATTTTATGCCTTTGTTGCTTTCTTTGTTTCATTCACACTTTTTCTACCGTTTGTATTTTTTATTCTATTAGTCTTGCTACCTTCACTACAGTTTTAGGTTTCCGCTGCTTACGCTATTTAAAATGAAACGCCGATATTTGCTCCCAGCGTGTTTCCGCTAACACCGTGGCTGAAACCAGGTATATTGTAACGTATCATGGTATAGCGTACTCCAACAAACATCGAAAAGCTGACGTCTCGTTCGCGTATTTCGTAATTGTATTCTGCTATCACACCGCCAACGTCGTTAAATTTGTAATGCCCATTGCATCCCCCTTCTACCTCACAAAGATAACTCACAAAGAGATGGCGCGTTATTCCGAATCCTAAACCGTGCATGCGATAACGTAGCATAGCAAGTGCATCAATTGGAGCACGTGAGAATACCCCTCTGCCATCGCTTCCACCGACCCGGTTGCTCTTCCATCCTAAATCCAGACGTGCCTCAAATGATCGGTATGTTAGCGCAAGTCCACCGGCAAAAAACAGGCCTCGTCCTGCTACTACGTCTTCACGTCGCGTTGTTTCACCGCTGGCTTCCTGCCTGATTATAATAAATCTTGCCACAGTTTCACCTGGAAGAACGTCGTAGTGGGCAAAGGCAAATTTCTTCCAATCAAATCCATTTGCATACGAAACACTAGACAGTTGAGACATCAACAAAATTGCAGCAAAAATTCTCATTTACACACTTTATTTTAAATAATTGTATCTATGGATAGTCAATTATGAAAACTTTCCGAGCGGGAAACCGAATTTCCAGACCAAGTATATAATGTAGCCTCCTACCCTCCTGTATCGCCAGGAAACATTAAATTGTTTAGCTAACAAACCCCAAAAGATGAGGAACAATTTTCAATTGTTGAAATTTCGGATTCATTCTCTTCATTTTTGGTATTAGATGGGGGAAGTCCAGGTCTAAAACTATTCGCACTTGATCGCCACTAATTTGCTATCTATAGTTTATCTAAGACACAATAAATATACGTAGGGACGACTGCATGGTGCGAATCTCGCTACTCGTATGGATTATTTTGACTATGGTGGCAGCATGTGCAGAAAACCTTCCACCAAGCCCAGCAACTTCATTGACATCCTCAAAAAATAGTCCCAGTTCAAGAAGCCACGGTATGTGGGATCCTGTCGTACAGCTATCCTCGGCCCAAGTTGACAACTCTAATCTTGCCCGAATTCGAGAATTCGCTGTAAGCCTGTCTCCGCAAGATGCTACGAGTATTTTTTCCTGGCAAAACGCGGTTTCGATGGATGCATTCTCGGGAAATGTCCTTTGGGGAAACTATCAGGTTCGCATCTTGGATGATATTGGTGCAGTCACCAGTGCTTCGCCGATTCCGGAAATACAACAAACGAATGCCCAATATCTAGACATACAATTCTCTCGCGACGCCAACAATGCGAAGGCGTTATGGTCAAACAATGGCGAAATATACAGCAGTGACATCTACGTGAATACTAGCCCTATATGGCTGTTGCCTCAATTACAGGGAAACAGCACCGGCAAACCTCAATTGCTATTTTCGGCACAAACACTTCCTTTCTCACCACCCGTGGACACACAAGCATACGCTATGGTTTGGCCTGCGCCAACGCTCAACAATTCTATTCAAGGCCGAGTTACCAGCCTGGCACGCGGTATGGGCGGTGCACCAATTGCCCAAATTGGCGACGTTCAGAATTTGTCGTTTGGTAGTGGTGTAGCGCTTGGCTCAGCTACAATTGACGACCAGACGAGGACATCACAACTTTGGCAACAATACAACATCGCCGGTCAACAAGAGTTAATCGTGAGTCAACTTGAACCGGGGAAAACTTGGTTCACACTATCCCCAACCCTCACCAGCATCAATTTTGATATTGCGAGAGAAATTGTTACTGCGAGCCTGCCTGGGAATGTTCTCATGCTTATCGGTTATGACCGCGGTGGCAACATTCTTTCGCAGAGCTTCCATCCAATTGTCGGCTGGGGAAACCCCCAAGTCATCAGCGAATCCACTCCTATACCATCTAGCCGTTCAAATCTACGCGCGAACTACAACGGACTCGGAGATATACAAGTTGTGTGGCTGAGTGAAGATACCAGTCCTGTATTTGTCACACGTGTATATGGAAATCGTTTTTCGCGAATCCAACAAGGTTTTGCCTGGAATGGTGTGACGGAATTTAGCAGCGATATTCCTGCTGCCGTGCACAGTAGCGTGATGGTAAAGGTGGCAGACAATAGCGATACGGTAGTTTTGTGGCAAACCCAAGCTGGTGTTGATCAAACACTCCACTTCCGCGAATTTCGCCCTAGCACAGGATGGAGTGGCAGTATTTCTGTCGCCAGCTTTTCGAATATTAACGGTCAACAATTATTAGCCTCAACGATTGATATAAATAAGATAGGCATTATTAGCCTCGCATGGGCAGAAGTGGGCATTAACGGACCACTGGCAAATCTAAATATTAATGCCTTACGCAGACGCTGATCCAACCCACCCTATAAATTTCTATAGTAGTACTTCATTAAAGAGCAAATTACTCTACCCGTTAGGAAAATATGGAAAGCTTCTCGCCAAAATGGCGTCTGGAAAAAGGAATTTTATGTCGGGTGTAAATATACTGGTCGTAGACGACTCATTTATTGTGCGCAAAATTTTACGATATTATCTGGAAAACGCAGGTCACTTAGTTGAAGAAGCACAGGACGGTGGAAGCGCCTGGATGCTTGCCCAACATCAACAATACGGCTTAATTATTACCGAGATTAACATTTCAAGTATGGATGGGGTTGAGCTTATTGAAAAGCTCCGCCAGGAGTCCTGCAACCGTTACACCCCTATATTGGCAATTAGTTCGGAACGCCGCTCTCATAAAAAAGACCGGGCAAGTAAGGCGGGGGCGTCTGATTGGATTTGCAAACCATTTATTGAAGAAACAGTGCTCAATGCTGTTGAAAAATTGATCGCCTGAAACGAAAAACCCGCCTTCTATTGAGGCGGGTTTTTGACAGAAACCGGTGAGAATTAATCTACACGAACTTCGGTCGCCTGTGGTCCTTTTGCTCCATTTTCTACTTTGAAGGTTACTGTTTGACCTTCGTTCAGTGTGCGAAAACCGCTACCCTGAATGGCTGAAAAATGAACAAAAACGTCAGCGCTGCCATCGGAAGGTGTAATAAATCCGAAACCTTTGCTTTCGTTAAACCACTTGACTGTGCCAGTATTCATAGTGAGATACCTCGATAAGATGTTGAACTAAAAAGGTATTGCAAACATATCAAGGTAGCTTACTGAGAACACAGGGAGAGATGTGACCGAATGACCGTGATAATGTAACAATGCTCCAGGGGGCAAATTAGAGCATAAAGGGAATTCAATATCCAGCTATTTTTAAAGAAAAAAGTGGCAGCGGAACACCGCTGCCACTCCTTTTTCTAATTATCGTAATACGTATTTCCGATTAAGGTCTTACGTAAGAATAACCGGCCATTTGAAGCTCCATGATGCGACCAACGCCAGCCTTAACAACCTGAACGCCTTCAGTCAGCACTGGATCTTTGCCAGTTTTTGCCTTAACTTTCTTCATTGTGTTGCCACAAGCGCTGAAAGTAATATTCTGAGTGGCCAGGCTCTTAACGCGGTCTGACTGCTTGTTACCTTTAGTCAGTAGACCCAGGCCAGGACCGTAGGCAACGACTTCTACTGCGATATTGTCAAGACCGTATTCCTGTTGCAGGTTAACAGCATTGTTCAACGCAATAGTTTGGGTCTGAGCATCATCTGAGCTGACCTGGATAACGATTTTATATTTTGGATCAAAGTCAGCAGCTACGCTGTTTGCGGATACAGATACAGCCAGGATTGCGCTTGCAGCAGCAATAGCGAAAACCTTAGACACTAGTTTGCTAAATTTCATTTTATTTCTCCCAAAATGTGATGACAGTTAAACAAAAACACCTACAGGACTATAGACGTTGGCCGATAGACATTTATTCCACATTTGAAAAATATTTTTCCCTAAGGGAATAAAACCGTAGACCAAGCCGTCTTAAATAATACGTGGTAACGTTAGAAGGTTGCACTATGTGGGAAATATTTACCCAGTCTCGCAAATCCCGCCAGAAGCTTGAAAGCCGCTGGCATCGCCTCTACCGCCTGGCCTATTCCTGGTGTCATGACCCAGATCTTGCGGGAGATCTTACACAAGACACCCTTGCGAAAGCCTTAAAGAACATGCATCAGCTGAAAGATACCGATGCATTGGATGCCTGGCTGTTCAGTATTCTAAATAATTGCTGGAAGGACTATTGGCGAAATCGCCGGGAAATGTCTGACTTGGACCAAATCGAACACGAACCTTTTGATGATATCCACACACATCAACAACGAAATGATCTCATTTCCGGGGTTCGCCAAGCCATCGCACGTTTACCTTTGCACCAGCGTCAAGTATTGAGCTTGGTCGATATAGAGGAAATGAGCTACAAAGAGGTTGCTCAAATTCTCGATATTCCTATCGGCACGGTAATGAGTCGCCTGTGTCGAGCGAGAAAAGAATTAAAGGATATCTTGATTACAATGGAGAGAGAGACCGTTTCCAATAAACCAGAATTGAGGATTATAAAATGAGCCGCAAAGAAACAGTTTCAGATGAGAAATTAAACGCTTTGCTGGACAACGAATTGGATAACGATGACAGAGCACATGTTTTGTCCATTATGCAACAGGATCAAGAGGTGGCTTCTCGCTATTGTGCCTTGCGTCGAACCAAAGACTCGATAGCACTGGCATACTCCAACCCACCCCTACCATCGCAACTGGCGCATTCCAGAGTAAAAACAACAGAGAGACTGCCTTTTAGAAATTTCGCCGCCTCCTTTGCTCTCATTATTTGCGGCGCGATCGCAGGATGGATTGGTGGGCAATTTAATACTCAAGTTGCTGACCCTGGATTTCTCAGCATTGATCAAATTCAAAACCACAATCTACAAAGCAACCGGGTTCTAATCCATATCAGTGATATGAACCCCAGACAAATACTTTCCGCGCTGGATACCGCAAAAGGTATGCTGGCTTCCCAGGACAAGAGCAGCAATTTGCAGTTAGAAATTGTTGCCAACTCCGACGGAATCGACTTTATGCGCGAAGGATCACCTTTTGCGCAGGAAATTAGACAAATGACGTCGGACTTTTCCAACGTGACCTTCCGTGCATGTAGCTCGGCAAGAAGCAATGCCGAACTGCGGGAAGGCCGGAGAATTGCGATGCTGCCGGACGTACATATGGTACCGATGGCATTTGATTTTATCCTCACTCGACTGAGTGAGGGCTGGACCTATGTTCGTGGCTAAATAAGTGACAGTCACGCATTGCATGTGCTGAGTCACGGCGTAAAATACTGGCATGGATGCCACTATAAAAACACCGCGCTTTATACTGGCGCTGCTAGAACCAGAAGCCTATTCTCATCCTGTTTGGGAATGCAAGCTGATACAGACTCACATCTCCTGGATTATCCTGACGGGTAGATATGCCTACAAGATAAAAAAGCCCGTCAATCTTGGTTTTCTCGATTTTTCCAGTCTCGAAAAACGTCGTTATTTCTGTGAAGAGGAATTACGTCTTAATCGACGACTTGCCCCTTCCTATTACCTATCTGTTGTCCCCATTACCGGCCGAGAAGACCATCCAATCATGAATGGTGACGGGCCAACGCTAGAATATGCTGTACGCATGCGCCAGTTTCAGCACCGGAATCAGTTTGACGAGATGCTGTCGCGAGGAGAATTGCAGGAGTCTCACATTGATGCGCTGGCCACTATGATCGCAAGTTTTCACAAGAACATCCCATCCTGTTCCGTCGAAGAGCCTTATGGTGATACAAATCATATAACCCATATCGTTACAGAAACCATAAAGAGCTTTAGGCAGGCTCTCAGCGAACCAGAAATGCTACGACAGCTAGATCAAATAGACACCTGGTGCAAACATCAATTTCAAACGCTTGGCCCAAGCTTTGAAAAACGTAAGATTGCTGGATTCGTACGGGAATGCCATGGTGATATGCATTTACGCAATATCGCGTGGGACGATGGAACACCACTGGTGTTTGACTGTATTGAATTCAGTCCAGGCTTGCGTTGGAATGACGTTATTAGTGAAATCGCTTTTCTGATCATGGACCTCGATGATAGACAGCAATCACAACTGTCGTCGCGATTCATGAATACCTATTTGGAATACACAGGAGACTATGCGGGCCTATCACTGTTACGCTTTTATCTCACCTATCGTGCACTGGTCAGAGGCATGGTAGCGGCGATTCGACTG
This sequence comes from Gammaproteobacteria bacterium, assembly GCA_029881255.1. NCBI lineage: Bacteria > Pseudomonadati > Pseudomonadota > Gammaproteobacteria > Gammaproteobacteria bacterium. Next base: position 309,278 of record JAOUMY010000005.1, read on the forward strand.
ATACAGACCGACAGCACACAACAGGAACACATAAAGGTCGATAGGGAAGCCCATGAATATTTGGATCTCGCTACAGCGTATACAAAAACGCGAACTCCCATGCTCATACTTACACGTGGCCCATCAGGAACGGGAAAGACAACCTACTCGCAAAATTTACTACAACATCTAGGCGCCATCAGAATTCGCTCTGACGTGGAACGAAAACGCCTACACGGACAGGATGCACACAAAATTACGAGAACAACACCTGGCGAGGGAATATACGGCGCATCCTCGACTGACAAAACTTACGCACATTTATTGAAACTCACGCAGGAAATATTAGACGCCGGATACCATGTCATTGTCGATGCAACATTTCAATCTCCCGTACATATACGTGCGTTTCAAAAAACAGCGATCGAGAACAATATCGGCTTCATTATTGTTGAGTTCTATGCTTCAACCCATACGTTGAGACAACGAGTTTCCAAACGAACAGGCGACGCCTCGGATGCTGATATCGCTGTTTTAGATCACCAGTTACAATCGTGGCAGACTCTTAGCGAACAAGACTATCCGCTATTTTTTCGTGTTAACACAGAGAGTAGAGAAGAAGCAACACTCGCGTTAAACACGGTTATTCAAACTGTCAAATCTATACAAACAAACGACACATAAAGGCAGCTACGGCCAGATTCCTCGCATTAATGTCGCTTTAGCGACACGCTCGATAGCAATAATCAAGGAAACTGTTCGAAAATCGGGTAGTTCATGCGGTATTGGTGAGTTCGGATCGGCCATACCGTTTTCACCAACCACATAACTTTGCCAACGACTAAACACATGATCCACTGTGTCATGAATTCTGCGTTGCAATTTGTCGATGACTTCCTCCAACGGCCAATGCTCATGCGCGTGATTCTGTACCCATTCGTAAAAGCTCACGGTTACACCACCGGCATTCGCGAGTATATCTGGCAATACAAAAATTCCTCTCGCCGCCAGCAATGCATCGGCCTGCGGTGTGGTGGGATTGTTTGCGGCTTCAACGACAAGCTTCGCCTTAACGCAGTGCGCGTTATCCGCACGAATTTGGTTACCCATGGCTGCAGGAATCAGAATATCGCAATCCGTCTCGAGTATTTCTTCGTTGGTTATGGTTAGGGTTTCTGCCATACCAACAACGGTACCGTTTTGTTTTTTGAATGCTTCGACTGCCGAAGGATCCAAACCGTCCGCACAGTAGATGCCTCCGCGGCTATCGCTAACGGCAACAATTTTTGCACCTTTGCGAAAAAAGGCATCCGCGGCAATCGCACCCACAGCGCCGAATCCTTGTATTGCGACACGACAACCTGCAACTTCCTGCTTCTCCGGTATCAGCGCCTTTGATAAAAAACGCTCCGTCGCAAACAACACGCCTAAACCGGTCGCTTCGCGACGGCCATATGATCCGCCCATTTCTATTGGCTTTCCCGTGACTACTGGCCTATTGTTGTGCCCAGGGTGCAACATGTCATAAGTATCGAATATCCAGGCCATAGTTTGCTCATCGGAATAGAGGTCCGGCGCCGGAATATCAATATGCGGACCAATTACGTCAGAGACCTCTGCAGTAAATCGCCGCGTGATACGCCGCAGTTCTCCGTCACTCAATTCCTTAGGATTACAGACTACCCCGCCTTTTGCGCCTCCAAATGGAATATTCACTAATGCACATTTCCATGTCATAAGCTTTGCTAAAGCTACTACTTCGTCCTGAGTCACTTCAGGATGATATCGAATACCGCCTTTGCCCGGTCCAAACACGCGATTATGAACTACTCGATATGCCTGGAATGATTTCACCGAACCATCATCCAGCTCTACTGGAAAATTTACGTGATAAATACGCTTTGGTTGTTTGAGAAAATCGATGAGACCTTGTTTTAGCCCGTGGATATATTGTTTTGCTCGATTAAATTGCTGCTCGCTTATGTAAACAGGATCAAGGTTTTCTTTTGCACTTTGGGATTGCTCGTTTGAAGATTGCTCTTGCATTTGGTCATCCATAATATTTTGCGTGACTTGCTTACACACTTTTAATACTCACGAGGAGTGAAAGCAAGCACAAATGAATTACGAAACTTTAATCGTCCGAAATAGTGAAAGGGTAACTCATCACAAAAGCTTCAAATATTTGACTCAAAAGAACGCGAAACATCTGTATTTACATACAAGTCTGAAAGCATTCTTCGTGCGAATAATGCTCTTTTGTTGTGAACGATTTGCTGCAGCGAGACCTACGCCAATTGGCATACAGCTTCCTTACGCCGCTCCATCAATTGAGTGACTATCGGTTCACAAATCGTACGTATCGCCTGAGACATGTGGGTATTGGGTATTAACAAGGTATTTGGGCGAGTAAATTTAGCACCAGGGAATTTCTCTTTATAGGCAATCAGATTATATTTTTTTGGCTCTCGAAAACGCACCACCACCATACACTCGTCTTCCAGAGGAACATCGGTCAACACAAATGGATTGGAGGTATCCACCATGGGAATACGTTGAAAATTGATATCCGTCCAGGAAAACTGAGGCGTAATAAACTTTACGTAATCCGGCATGCGTCGCAGAATGAGATTAACAGCGTCCTGTGCGGAACAAAAAGTCAACTGACAGGCTCTATTGATTTTTTGCATCCACTCAAGGTTGATGCTCGGCACTATCCCTATCAGCAAATCGACCCACTGTGCGATATCGACACCTGGGTCTTCGATCGTTTGGGATTGCTGACGTTTTTGTATCACCAGCGGGTTATTTGACTGGCTCAATTCGCGTTTTGACCACAGAGATTCAATATAACCGCCATGATGCCCTTCGTAAAAAAGCACATCGGTATCCACAGGAATTTCTTCCCAAGCAGAAAACAACCCTTTTTCAACACCTAATCGCTGCGCCTGCTCATCGGACTCAACATATTCACGCACCGTTCCACTACCGCTCCGTGAAAATTCCTGAAACAAGCCTTCAAGGCGATTCAATAAATTGATTTCGGGGCCAAAAGCACTCAATGGCGTTCCAGACTTTTCTGCATCTCGAAACATGCGTACCAAGTCTTTACCGGGATATTTACGAAAACTATTGCCGTGGACAAAGCAGGCGTTTACATTTCCCCGCTGAAAAATCTGACGAAAGTCGTTAGCCGCCGATGATATACCCGATCCCGCCGAGCCCGTAACTGCGATGACAGGGTATTGACTGGACATAACTCACTCCCTTTGAATTTCCCAAAAATACTACGATAAGCTGCATGATTATGCAATCAAGCCAATACTGACTAACGCGTATAACGTTTGCACGCTACAATCTGAATAAATATGACTATTTTTGCATTTATCGCGTATTGGCTACTCGTACTGGTCGTGGGCTATCTCGCCTACTGCCTGACACACAGGGTAAGGTCTCAGACTATGTCGCGACTCTATGCGTCGGTGCCAGCTATTCCATGCTGTGTCTGACTTCCCGTATTGCATTGACCATGGGTACGGTCATTATCATGTCAAATATTGTGATTGACGGATTCCTCGCAGTTTCGTAGACCGATCTTATTCAGGGTTTGCTTATGGCAGCAATACTGGTGAAAGTGTCGCTTATGTTGTTCTTTGAAGTGGTGGCCTATTTGATGTCTAGGAAATTGTACCCGGTTTTATTTTTTCTCTAGCCAGCATCCTAGTCGTAAGCAGGTACAGCGCCCCTCTACCGCCACATATCATCAAAGATTTCGACGATGCTACAAAATAGGCATATTTGCTCTTCAGCCAACATTAAACTCCCCAGGGAATAATCAGTCTGCGTTCAGAAAACTATATTAATTTACGACCTAACTATCAGATTTTAGGGGAATTGATCGAGGGCACAGCACCAGACAAATACTCTAAAATAATATAACCTATCGTTTCAGTTAGATTTTTTTACAAATAAAATTGCTAACAATAAGAAAGAGCAGGACGCTCCAATGCTGGAGGGGAGTACGGAAATGAAGTTGTACAGTGTAAAGGCAGTCTTATGTCTGTTTGTTTTTCTATTTATCAGTTCTTGTGAAGCACCCCCAACATACAAACGCCCCGGCATTAAGGGATCAAACCTCCATATTCGCGAGGCCACTCTCGTCCCATTTGATCCAGCACTCTATGAGCTTGCAGACCTGCATTGGGGTGGTCGCCTATATGATCATTGGTGGACAAATCAAGATGGCACAATGTTGCCGGTACCTGCTGAAACCGCAACTACTCACGAGCTATGGCCGGTGGAAAATACCAACGAGGCCGGAGTAGTTACCTGGGAATGTAGCTCCTGTCATGGCTGGGACTACCAGGGAGTTGACGGTATCAATGGCAAACCTGCCAGCCCATTTCATACCGGTATCAAAGGCATCATACCTATAAGCGGTGGTAGCCAACCCGTGCTACAGACACCGGAAGAAGTATATAACTTTCTACACGACGGCATGGTCGATACGCTGTCTCATTCATTTGGTCACGTGATTCTCGATGACATGGCGATATATGCCCTGACCAAATTTGTTATCACTATGCACGAAGACGCATTAGCGCAGCGCGCTCCAAGTAACTACATTAATCAGGAAACCGGACTTACGGCTGGTGTGGAAGCGGACGGAGCGACAATGTTCGGCCTCGATATCACCGAAGGTGGTTGTCAGGCCTGTCATGGCGCAGATGGAAAGATGATCGATTTCATTGATGGTGACCCAGCGACTCAACCTAACGAATTTGTTGATACTCTGGCGCGCGAAAACCCTTGGGAAACACTGCATATCATCCGCTTTGGTCAACCCGGAAGCGAACCTGTATTCATGAAAGGCCTGGGCGAATATCCCGCACATGCAACAAAGGATGTGCTGCACGAGGCGGTCAATATTGTCGCCTACGCACAGAACGGCCTGATCGCCAGTGCGACTGGTTTCGACTTCAGAACCTTCCAGGCTGGCGCAGATCACGCTACCGCGAATCAACCCGCACTCGATTTCGCACGCGGCGGTATCCTCTACGACGAATGGTGGACGGCACATGACGAAACCGCACCGCTTGTTGTTCCACCGGAGATTGTCGGTGTCGATCATGCATTGTGGACACCTGCTGCGACTAACCTAACACCAGCAGCTGGAGAAATTACCTGGCGCTGTAAAGCCTGTCATGGCTGGGACTATGTGGGCGCAGACGGAATCAATGGTGTCAGTGGCAGCAGTTACGAAACCGGCATTAAGGGCATCGTAACGTCTCACAACACTATGCCAACCCATATGGAACCTGTAGCAATCTACGATTTCATCCATTCAGGAACGGTGCATGCTGAAGGAGATCACGCCTTCGCAGCACACGTATCACCTGAGGACTTGTATGCGCTAACACGTTTAGTCGTCGATTTGCAGCAAGAAGCAATGCACGGCATGGCGCCTGATGACTTTATCGATCTCGCCACCGGAACCGTAACAGGTGGCAACGTCGAACATGGTCAGACGGTATTTCATGCAGCCGCAGATGCCGGAGGCTGTGGCGATGCCGCATGTCACGGCCCAGATGGTACGGCGATTGATTTAGCACCTGCGGGCGAACCACCTATCTTTCTGCATAATTTTGTTCTTGCAGATCCGCAGGAAGCTTTGCATAAAATCCGATTCGGAAATCCAGGAAGTGCAATGCCCGGGCATGCCGATCATCATGATCTCCTGAATTTAATGGACTCAATTAGCGTTCTTGAGTTTATCGAAGGCGGCATACTGCCACCCCCAACGGCTGCGCCGGCAGCAGGCTTTATAAGCAATTACTATCGGCGCTAGCCTAAACAGCGAGTCTACCTGCCCTACCCCTGGGGCAGGTGGATTTCGCCCAACGCAGGCAAACTAGCTGAGTTTTTTTCGCCGACGTGCTAAGGTCGTTCTTCCTGAATATCTGTGCCGAGGCTATGACCAATAAAACCCGCGCCCTGCCCTGGCTTTCCTTTTTCCTGCTTACAATTGCTGTACTTGTCTTTCTTGCGAATTATTTTTCGGTTTCGCAGGAAATTCACATCAATGATATGCAAGCACAGCAGATTGGAAAGCAAATATGGCAAAACGAAAGTGGTGGGAAGTTGGAGAACCTGATTTCCTGGAATGAAGGAGAAGATTTTCCATCTCTAGGTATTGGGCATTTCATCTGGTATCCGCAAGGTGTTGAACACACTTTCGAGGAAAGTTTTCCGAAACTGCTGCGGTTTCTCAGTCAAACGCGTAACTTGCCATCGGAATTGAATCCTGATAGCGCAGCACCGTGGAATTCGCGCGAAGAGTTTCTGGCAAATAGGAACAGTGAATTTACGCAAAGGCTACGTTCCTTCTTACAGGACAGCTTCGCCGAGCAAACTCAGTTTGTCATTATGCGATTGCAAGAAGCGCTACCGCGTATCCTGAGAAACACAAAGAACCCGTTTGCGAAAATGCATATCCGCGAAAACTTCTACGCTTTAGCCGCCTATCCTAATGGCGTTTATACACTGGTTGACTACGTTAATTTCAAAGGTGAGGGCATTTCAGAAAAGGAACGTTACAACGGCCTCGGCTGGGGTTTAGCACAGGTTCTTGACCACATGAATAGCAGTCGGGAAAGCAAAACACACGCGTTTGTCGAAGCGGCAGATTTCATATTGACGCGCCGAGTGGAGAATGCGCCCCGTGACGAAAGACGCTGGCTACCCGGCTGGCGCAAACGACTGCAGACCTACCTATCCGTCGAACAACACCAATCGTACACGCCCTGATTTCAACTGCGGCCTTCTATTCATAGAAAATAATAGTGTGATTTTTCAATCAAAGTCCGCAACTAAAGCATTGCGATAATTTTCGGGAAGTGGCTTCACTACCGTTGAATAGGCATTGTGATCAACACCTATCGCGATCGCTGCACCGGTTCGGGCCTTTTCGATCATACCTGGGGTAAACTCGAATCGTAGAAAATGTACCGAGGAAGTTTTTTCATCAGTCTCGCGATCCAAATCTTCGTTTGCGATTGGATATACTTTGTCGCAATCATCAATTTGCACCCAAACTTGGCGCTCTATACCGATGAGCTGCCCCAACATCTTTTTACGTTCATCCACGTCAGGGTATTCGATCATAAACGTGGCCTTCCAGTTAGATCCATCGGGAATGAGTGGATTGTAGGCTTCCAGTTCTTCTTTTATACCATCGGCTTCAAAGATCTTTTCGATGCGTAGCATTTCCTGCACCTGATACTGAACCGTCAGACGGTCTTCAAAATACAAGGTCGCATTCTGCCCCAAGTGAACCGTTCGGTTCTTTTTATGTTCGATGACTTTGGCGCGAAACTCCTTTCGAGCTTCCGCATAGGATTCCAGAGACATTAAATCACTACGTGTAAGTTTGTCAGACATGCTACCTCTACTATCTGTCCATCACTGATACAGTAAAACTAAATTCCGTAAGCCATACGCAAAAGACTCAAGGGATGTGTCGCACCACGACCATCTTTTAAACCGTTTTCTATCTGATCGCCCGCCATTGGACAGTCGCTGGTATAGTGATCTGGTTCAAATTTCTTGACCTTGTTGATCACGGGTCGACATATCTTCATGGAAATATCGTGGTACTCTTGCTTTACCGCATACGTCCCATCGTGGCCCGAACATCGCTCAATAAGATCGATTTCAGTTCCTGGCGTTAATGCCAACACATCCCGGGTTTTCAAACCGATGTTCTGTACTCGCAAATGGCAGGATGCATGATACGACACCTTACCCAAACCTCGCTGGAAACTGGTGTTTAACTTTCCAGCCTTGTGTCTAAGCATGAGATATTCAAACGGGTCATAGATGTGTTGTTTTACTTTTTGTACATCTCTATCATCCGGGAACATCAAGGGCAATTCCTGTTTAAACATCAATACACAGGACGGAACCGGTCCAACGATATCAAAACCCTGCTCTATCATTTCAATCATTACCGGGATGTTTTTGTTTTTTGCCCTTTCAACTGCCTCCAGATCACCGAGCTCCAACTTAGGCATACCACAACATACTTCGGAATCTATTAGTTTGGTATGAAGTTGATTGTGTTCGAACACGGCAACCAGATCTTCCACTATCTGTGGCGCATTGCGGTTGCCATAACAGGTAACAAACACCGCAACCTTGCCTGCGGTCTGCTCCGTAGCCTCTGATTGCGCCAAAGACTTATGGCTGGCTAGCCGTTTGCGCGCTGTATGGCTATGATATTGCGGAACCACCGCGTCAGTATGTATACCGAGTACGCTTTGTAAAATCTTGCGCGTAGCCTGAATTTTATTGGCGCTGTTTACCACACCAGACACAACGGGAATACCTGCCAAAGAGCCAACGGCATCTGTCGAGGTCAGTATCTTGTCTCGCAGCTTCACGTCCCCCTTGCGATGCTTTACTGCCTTTGCACGCAACATCGTGTGTGGAAAATCCAGATTCCATTCGTGCGGGGGAACATAAGGACACTTCGTCATATAACACAAATCACACAAATAGCAGTGATCGACGACTTTCCAGTAATCTTTTTTCGCGACTCCATCAACTTCCATGGTGTCGGACTCGTCTACCAGATCAAAAAGTGTCGGGAAGGCATTGCAAAGACTGACGCATCGGCGACATCCATGACAAATGTCATAGATGCGCTCAAGTTCGTGCATGAGTGATTCTTCGTTATAAAACTCGGGGTTTTTCCAGTCGAGCGAATGTCGCGTAGGAGCCTCCAGGCTACCTTCACGCACAGGGGATTTCGGTCCAGACATAAAACTCCCTTGGAATGACAGTCTGTTTATTCTTTTTTTGGTGAGAAAAACTGGCCACGGATGTGGCCAGTTTTACGTGTACTCTTTGATCTAGTCGAGTGTGTCGAGGGCCTTCTGAAAACGATTAGCGTGAGAACGCTCGGCCTTTGCCAGTGTTTCAAACCAATCAGCAATTTCATCAAAACCTTCATCACGAGCCGTTTTAGCCATACCCGGATACATATCTGTGTATTCATGGGTTTCGCCCGCAATCGACGCCTTGAGATTATCGGAGGTATTTCCAATTGGTAATCCTGTTGCAGGATCGCCTACCTCTTCAAGATATTCCAGGTGACCATGGGCATGACCGGTTTCACCTTCTGCCGTCGAACGGAAAACAGTTGCGACATCGTTATAACCTTCGACGTCTGCTTTGGCAGCAAAGTAAAGATAACGACGATTTGCCTGAGATTCGCCGGCAAAAGCGTCCTTCAGATTTTTTTCTGTTTTACTACCTTTTAACGACATGTTGCTCCTCCTGCAATAGATTAGCTCACCATTTGTTCATTTGCATTCTGAAGAATAATTTGGACTTTGTCCAATATTTATCAAGGTAATTATGATTCAACATCGACACGCGTTTGCCACTCAACAATTGCACTATATGATGAGTGTTCAGCAACAAGCTGTGAGTGAGTACCAACATCCACACTTCCATCACCGTTAAGATATACAACACGATCCGCTTCACGAATTGAAGAAAACCGATGGGCTATGATTATCGTAGTTCGTCCCACGCATAGTCGCCGAATACTTTGCATCAGATGCTGTTCCGATTCGCTGTCAAGCGCGGAACTGGGTTCATCCATAATCAGAATGGGAGCATTCCGCAAAAAGGCACGTGCAATCGAGAGCCGTTGCAACTGACCACCAGACAAAGTAAAACCGCCTTCGCCTATGGGTGTATCCAAACCCAACTCCAGATTTCGAATAAATTCCCAACTACCACTATCGACACAGGCCTGTTGCAACATCGAATCACTTGCATCAGGACAAGCGAGCAGTAGATTCTCCCGAATACTGGTTGGTAGTAACAATGGTTCCTGCCAGACGACTGCAATGTATTTGCGCAGCGATACCGGGTCATACGCTGAAATATTCTTGCCGTTGAACAAGATCTCGCCTTGCTGTGGATCATAAAAACGCAATAACACATTTACCAACGTAGACTTACCGCTGCCGCTCGCTCCTACTATGGCGACTGTTTCACCGGGAATGAACGCCAGATCGACACCACGAAACAAAGGTTGAGATCCGGGATAGGCAAACCACAAATCCTGTATATCGATACGCACGCCGTTATCACCGGCGACGAAATTCTCGCACCCGCTCTGCCGTACATCTGCGCTTTGCGCCAGCACTTCTTCCAATCGTCTACTCGCCGCAAGTCCGGCTTGCGCCTGAAAGGGCATCTCTGCAAGACCTCGAACAGGAACGGAAAGATATCCAAGATAGATCAGAAAGCTGACTAAAGAACCGGCGTTTAGCCTGGATTGTTCGACAAAGCCGATACCAACATATATGACAGCAAGAATACACACATACATCAATGCGCTCAGGCTGACGCCGAACGATGCCTCTAGCCAACGCTCTTTCATCGCTGCCCGATACGCGTCATTGAAACGCTGAAGGTGTTGCTGACGCATGCGTGTTGATGCGCCGAAACTGGTCATAGGTTTCAGAAAACTGATCAAGACATTTTCGAACGCCAACAATTTGCCATTGTTGTGCATAAACTGGCTTGCGGCCTTGTGTTTACGATTAACAAATATTTTCTGGTGCATCACAAACAATGGCGTCAACATCGTTGCGAGTACCGCAAGATATGGATCTAAAAAAAACAACATCGCCACATAAAACAATATTGTTAAAATGTGAGATAAAACATATATCGGATATTCAATCACAACACGTTGAACTTCATCCACGTCATGACTTAAACGTGACAGCAGATCACCCTGCTCAAATTTGTCGGAAACTGGTGCAGAAACTTCCAATAAATGACCGAGAAAACGGTTACGCAAGCGGCCAACAAATCGTAATCCCGCACCACTCGATAGTATACGCGCAATAAAATGGGCCGATTGATTCAGAATAACCATTACCATCAGCCCTAAAATGACAGACAATAGCTGCTGGTATTGACTTTGAAAAATGAGATTAAGCGGCTGACCTAACAACCAAATCAGTACTGTATTGGATATAGCGATCAAAAGCACCGCGATCGCTGCAAGCTTTATTGTCGATAACTCGTCAACCAACTCCTCCGCATAACGCTTTTTGATGCGGCGGGTTTCACTCAATAGCTCAAATAGACCTTTAAACAGCAATGACTCATCTCCGACGGTTAGGTATCCATTCTGTACCACACCGTCCTTCCTGAAGCTGAAAACAAAAAAAGAGAGGCCGAAGCCTCTCTTTCTCTTTTACTACGGTTTATCTGATGATGGAACAAGTCATCAGTGATAAGTGTTCGGGTAGATACCCGCTCCCCATATCACCGCATCTACACGGCTTTCGATGTGGCGCGTGTGGTGTTGTTGTTCTTGTACGGTAGTCTGGTGTGGCCTACATGCCACCGCCCATTCCTCCGCCCATACCGCCCATGCCGCCGCCTCCTCCACCACCCATACCACCCATGCCACCCATAGTGACCTCCTTCGGATAATGTAGGTGAATGCAGTCTGGAACTGCGCCATAGTAGCGCCTTGATTTAATAGAAAAAAACCAAGACACTCGTTGAGTATAGACAATATATGTCTATTTTTCCAAAACCGGGCCAAGCCGATTTCGGGCAGAGTCTAGGCAGGCAAGATTAATCCAGGTTTAAACGTTGGAAAAAGGCAATATAGCGGCCCGGCTTGATACCACCAACCAAAACGATCTTTTAGCCGCCAACCACTGGCATTAGCTTGATAAAGCTAACGTCCGTCGACGGCGTTATCGTCAGTTCGTGATCAAGGCTCTGCACTTCCCTGTGATCCACCATCACGAAAAATGCTTTATTTTCAAAGGCTTTTAGAGCCTCTTCGCATTGCACCTTCCAGTCAAGATCGCGATGTTGACGCAAACGATATCCCTGACTAGTCTCCTCAGCGTCCGCAGGCTGCACCAGGGCTCGAAAATTCACCGGGCGGCGCAGATTAAAGCTTTCGGCTTCGGCCTGTACACGTCGCTCTATCAGCTCACGTAATGTCAAGCGCTCGCTCGCAAGTTTCAATTGCACTCTATGGGTACGTTCTCCACGGGCTGTTTCGTCAAAAACCGTCAATGTGGAAGGCATGGCGACCTCGCTAAACAGATTGGCATCTCTTTTATAACGAGCGTCGAGCGACAAGCTTTAGTCTACGTTGTAGCTCAACTTCTCTAAAATCCCGACTCAACTTCAGCCTATTTTGTGACGTGATTACTTGAATCCAACATAGTGTTATTATCGTCCTTTGTCTTACCCCCTTATTGGAAGAGGCTATAACAACATTGAACTTCCAAGACCGCCGCATAATCGTCATTGTTCTGGTCTGTATTTCCATAGTCGCACTCGCGTTATTGGGTGGACTCGGCATGAGTGCGTTTATAAAAACCACAAGCACTAACGAGTTCTGTATTTCCTGTCACGAGATGGAAACGACGGTATATCAGGAGTATCGGCGAACCACGCATTATAAAAACGTCAGTGGCGTAAGCGCCGGTTGTGCTGATTGCCATATACCACATGACCTCGGCACAACCATCATTCGCAAATTTGCAGCCGTCAAAGATATTTATCATCATCTCCTGGGGACAATCGACACTACGGAAAAATTCGAAGCACGTCGCCTGGAAATGGCGCAAAGAGTATGGGCTTCGATGAAAGCGTCAAACTCCCGCGAATGCCGCAACTGCCACAGTTTCGACTCTATGGATATGGACAAACAACGTCAACGCGCCTCTAAAATGCACCAGCAAGCCACTAAAGACGGTGAAACTTGCATCGAGTGCCACAAGGGAATCGCACACAAAGCAGTTCATGATTTGATGGAAACATCAGAAGAAGAAAATATTATCTTGGAGTTTTGAATGACGGGGATGAAAAAATGAGATCAGGGAAAATTGCTCTCCTGATATGTGCCGTTGTCTCACCAAATGTCTATGCAAACAACATTGATTGGGGACAAGTGGACAGTCAGGAATTCGTTCTGTTTTATCCAGGCCAGGCCTCATGGGAATGGTTACTCACACAACACAAGGGCTCGAAGAGTCTACGTAAAGGCACTCCCTGTCTCGAATGTCACGAGACAGAAGAAAAACAGATGGGAGCAGCACTCGCCAGCGGAAAAAAAATGGATTCGGATGCCATTGCGGGCAAACCGGGTTCTGTTACCGTCAGCATCCAGGCAGCCATTGATGCGGATTTTCTGTACCTGCGCGCACAGTGGCAAGACCCAGAGTTCAGCAGCGGAAAAAAGATGGATGCCAACCACGAAACCAAATTCGCAGTCATGTTTGACGACGGCCGGGTTAAGGAAGCCGGTGTCGCCGGTTGCTGGGGGGTATGCCATGTCGACGTTGCCAACATGCCTTCTGCCGATGGTGAAAAACGTGAGTTGTATACCAGCAAATCCCGGCAGACCATCACTCAAAAGGGCGGTGGTGATAAATACAAAGGCGTCTCGGAGTTAAAGGCATTGCTCGACGAAAATAACTTTATGGAATTCTGGCAAGCACGCCCCGGTAAGAAATCTATGGAAACGGTTTCAGGATACATCCTCGAAAAACGACATCTCCATCAGGGACAGCCGGTAACCAGTGTAGCGGAAAAAAAAGACAACGTTTGGACAGTCGAATTCAAGCGACGCCTGAAAACAACAGGCGATGGTCTTAAAAAACTCGACGCTTCCACACCGTTGCAGATAGGATTCGCCATACACGACGATTATACCAGCGGACGCTTTCACTACGTATCGTTCGGCAAACGCCTGAGCCTCAACGGTGAAAAATCTGATATTACAGTCAAGAAAATTCACTAATTCATAGAGACCAAATCATGAACCAACTGAACAGATTTATATCGGGCGTAGTTAGCCTTCCATTTTTAACTCTAATTTTTTTATCCACATTTAGCATAGAATCGCAGGCCACCGGTGCCTTTGCACGCGCCACGGGTTCCAAATGCGACAAATGCCACACCCAGTCTTTCCCTCGCCTAAACACTCGCGGAGAGCGTTTCATGCGCAATGGGTTTCAGCTAAAAAAGGAAAACGATGGCGGTTTCGGCCTGGACGATGATAAAGGTCAGGAAGAGGATAAACTGCTACGCAAGCTGGCCGAGACTCTCAGTATCACTGGTGATATGGAATTAATGAGTATGAAGGGTGGCACTGTCACTCCAGAGCTAGGAGTCCCTAATGCCGTGGGATTTCTGGCAACTGGTAGCCTCGCCGAAAATACACCCATTTGGGTAGGTGCAGATATTTCATCCTCCGGTGCGGAAGTGCATCGCTACACGATCGCACGCACCAATATACTGGATTCAAGTTATGTAAACCTGCGAGCAGGAACACTTGACCCTACGACCTGGACTTCTTTTTACGGTCACAGTGGCGCATTGGACACTCCCAGTGGTGACATTGGGGCATATGGCGGCGGACACCACGGCGCGGGGGCCAATTTCACTCAGGTGGGCCCAGGCTACGCGCAACATGAGGGTATTGAGTTCTACGGCTACAACGACTGGCTGCTGCTATCCGCAGGCTTGGCAAATGGCGAAATACCCGCATCGGATACCATTGCGACCGATGGCCACGCTCACGCTGACACTGGTCGAAACTATGATCGACTGGATTATTGGGCAACCGGACGTCTCGATTTTGCTGGAAGCTCGGCCTCGCTGCTATGGTATAACGCTAACGGTAGCGTAGAAAAACAAGTCATGACGGCAGCGTTTAATGTTCGCTATAAAAATCTGGATCTTCGAAGCCAATTTTCTCTGGATGTCAGCAAACATAGCGCGGATACTCAAGGTGAACCACGTTATGGATTCACCTTCCAAGCAGATTATAAATTCACCAAAAAACTTCTCGGCATCTATCGCTATGACACTACTGACAATGGAGAAAATAGCGGCGTAGAAAGCCAGATGACGTTTGCGCTCGTCCTGAAGCCAGCGCAAAACATCAAGCTCACGACGTCATACATCTATGAGCAGGATGTTGCCGTCGCGCCACATGATGACACGGGCACGAGTGGCGACCATGCGCATATGAGCACGGGTTTTGGCAATCATGTCAGCGTGACATTACGGTATATGTTGTGATTCAAAAGGGACGATATAAAAATCTGCGCAAACACGTCTTTTTGTGCTAAGTTTCGCTGATGTCGCATTATCAGTTTTTAAGCAATACGCCGCACAGCGAAACAGAGATACGTAGCTTTCTGGTAAAGTGTTCGAAAAATGACTGGCTGGTCAGTATCGAATACTCTCCAGTCAATAGTGATGAAAATACCTATTGGCAAACCTGGCCACTATCAATGGTTGACGCGCATTTTCCGGATCTCATATTTGAAGAATTGGAAAGGTGCCACACCCAACACCCTGACTGTTTCGTGATGATTTGCGCTCACAGCCAAGAGGACCACAAGTATAGAAAGGTCGCACAAATGCTTGCTTTTGGGGTTGATAGTGGTAACAGGGACGCAAATTGCATATAAACCCCGTTGTAATTTTTTAGGACAGAAACACCTATGCCGTCACGCCTTGAAAGTGTTCCCGTATTAGCTCAATCCACTGCGTTGATCGACGCCGCTCGCTTTAATGCGCTACGCGTGGCAATTAAGCGCAACAAAAAGCCGCTAAGGATGAAACTTGCTGGCTTGAGAGGCCTTGAACTCGAGCTCAATGATGACGTCTGGTTAGTGGTAGATGCCACAAATAACGATTTGCCTGTCATTGCCTGGCTAAGTTTTCAGTTAGAAGCACGCACGGACCTGACCGCGCCGATTCGATGTGATCTACGTTTTTACCACGCCCACGCTGGCGTGATCGTAAACAAGGTGTTGGATATAGCGGATGAATATGTGCGTAGTACACAATCAACTTCAGATGTAGAGCCCGGCCAGAAAGTCAGCCCCATAAAACGATCCTAAAAAGGATCTGATGTGCCGTGGATGCTAATCAAGCTTCTCAAGCTCGGCCAACATATCGTCTGCCCATTTTATCGCATCAAGATATGAACTAGCGATTGCATTGTGCGAAAGCTTTTCACACAATAATACGTCCCAATCTCCTTTCTCATAGTCCGTAACACACCTCAGAATTTTCCCTTCATCACCAGAACGTTCAAGCAGGGCCTCATTGAGGCGTTTATGCAGCGGCAAACTTTTTAAAATATTTGACATTGAGATTCCCAGCATCGCGTCGAGAGCGGAAAATAAACCGACGACGAAAAAGCTATTCGTCTTTTCGACACCTTTCCTGACCGCAATCTGCTCACACATTTTCGCTCTAGTTAGCGCAACACGAACCAATTCGTTACATGAACCACCAACGTCAGCAATAATCAACAATGTCATAAACTGTTTAAGCGCGTCCAGCCCAAGTATCATCAGGGCGCGTTGAATGGAATCAACTTGTGTTGTTACGCCAACGGCAGGAGATCGTATATACCGTAGCAATTTGAAGCTCAGCGCTGCATCCTTGGAAATCAAAGCTTCTAAAGCACCAAACTCTACCTCAGGATCCTGTAACAAAGACAATAACTGCATTAAAACGACTTTACCGGTACTGAGTTTTCTACCTTCCACTACCTCTGGCTTAGATAGAAAATACCCTTGAAAAAGATCAAATCCCATTTCCCTGCAGGCTTCAAATTCCTTTAGTGTTTCGATTTTTTCCGCAAGAATCGTCTTCCCAACTAGTTTGAGATACTTTATGCCCTCTACTAACTTTGTATTGTCCACCGCCTGTATATCAACTTTTACTATGTCAACGACAGGAAGAAACGCTTTCATCTTGTCTTCAAAAACATAGTCGTCCAGAGCTATCTTAAATCCGTTGTCTCGATATTCTCCGAGTATTTTTATGAGTTCGGGTGTTGCACGTACGTCCTCGAGAATTTCGAGTATCACATGTTTCTGTGTTAGCGGTAGAGGGATAGTGCCATTGATGCAATTTTCGGTGAGGTTAACAAAGGCCATTTTGTCGCCAACGATATTTTCGAAACCGATGTCTACAAAGGTATTCAATATCACCCTGGTAGTAGCTTCGTCGCCGTCAAATACACCCGCAACATTGACCAACCCACTACGATAAAGTAATTCATAGGCAAAAATGCCTAGATTCT
This sequence comes from Gammaproteobacteria bacterium, assembly GCA_029881255.1. Classification (NCBI taxonomy): domain Bacteria; kingdom Pseudomonadati; phylum Pseudomonadota; class Gammaproteobacteria; species Gammaproteobacteria bacterium. Next base: position 326,436 of record JAOUMY010000005.1, read on the forward strand.
TGTCATATATGGGTTGCCGACCAACAAAAGCCGACTGTTCAGACTCCATCGTTCTTATGTTTTCCATATTTTTCATATACTTAAAAACACTGCTTATGACTTCCACCAAACGCTAGTTTTTATTCGGCAAAAAAATAAATTTAATTACCACTTTATTTGCATTAGTATTAATGCGAATAACGGGATGAGCCCGGCGGAAGTGAGGCATTTGCGCTCCCGCTAATACATTTTTACTATCGCATACAGACACTATCTCCTCTAGAATGAAGCCAATAGACTCAGCGTACAGGAAAGAAATGCAAACCCAGGAAGGTGTGATTCTATTTGCGGATGTAGTAGGAAGTTCGGCCTTATATGAAGATCTGGGAGACCAGGTTGCTGCAGAACAAATAAATCGCTGCCTAAGTACTCTATCTGCAATTACCTTGAAGCATCAGGGTGTCATTATCAAGACTATTGGTGATGCGGTCATGTGTCGCTTCCCGAAGGCTGATGCAACCGTACGTGCAGCTGCCGAGATGCAGACGGCGGCACGGAGTATGTTAACGCCCTTGGGTAAACCGATCACCCTGCGCATCGGCGCCCATCTAGGACCGTTCATGGTCAGCACCAATGACATTGCTGGAGACGTAGTCAATGTCGCGGCTTATCTGTCCAATATCGCAGGTGCACACAAAATACTTCTTACCGAAGAACTTGTTAAACAGCTCTTCTCGTTAGAAAAGGGACGGACCCGACTTTTTGATCACATCACACTTAAAGGCAAACAGGAAACCACAAATATCTATGAATATATGTGGGAAATGACGGACGTTACGACAATAAGTATTCCGGTTAATTACAGTACCCAAGATACGCAACACTTGAAACTCCAGGCAGGGGCAAGCGTTCAACAAGTGGATGCTCAGACCCACGAGTTCTGGATTGGCCGCCATGATAGTTGCCAACTCGTCGTCAGATCAAATATGAGTTCCCGTTTTCACGCTAAGATTGAATACCGACGTGGTAAATTTATGTTGGTGGATGAGAGCACTAATGGCACCTTTGTCACCTCTAACAACGAAGAAGTCTATATCCGCCGAGAAAGTGTACCGCTGGTAGGAAATGGAATCATCAGTATTGGTGAGTCCGCCAAGAACAATAATGGACAGATCATCGAATACAGTCTGGATTAGCCATTGCCGATAAAAACGGACACATCTATCTTGCGAAAAGTTTTGACTATCTCCCTCCCAGAATAAACGTATTAGCCAAATTAACCCATTTCGAGTTTAAAACGCACGAACAATATAGTTGTGTTCACATAATTCTTTGTGCACTTTTCTACCTACAGAGACTGTAAATTAGATTGTGTATCTGCTTATCATATACCCTAAAGGGAGATAAGCGAGATGAAACAAAAGGAAATAGAAGCCTTCGCACGCGAAGCAGCCAAGAGCATCAAGTCAGAAAAGGATTTAAGTGACTTCAGTAAGATGCTGAAAAAGATCACCGTAGAGGCGGCACTCAATGCGGAGCTCGATGATCACCTGGGCTACGACAAACACCAAACATCGGACAGTAGCAATAGTCGAAACGGCTATTCTAGTAAGACGCTCATCACCGAAGATGGCCAATTTCAGATTGATGTGCCACGCGATCGAGACAGCTCATTCGAGCCGCAACTCGTCAAGAAACAGCAAACCCGCTTTACCGGCATGGACGAGAAAATTCATTTTCTGTATGCCAAAGGCATGACCACGCGTGAGATTGTTGCCACGTTCAAGGGTAACCGTTCATTTCGTGACGTCCTTCTTTAAATAGTACTCCCCATTTAGAATTCCCTCATCGTTTCACAACGGCCATGAGGATATTATGAGCAACACCGCCTATCAACGTCGAACCCCAGCGCAGT